>NZ_JBVUBB010000002.1:0-522648 GCF_055791185.1 Bradyrhizobium ingae | reverse complement strand
ACACCCATAGCTGCAGCGGTGTGCCCGCGGCTTCGTCCAACACGTTTTTAGATTACCGGCGCCCTCGCGAGTGCTCGCGTTGGGTACCGAAACCACGCGCCGCCAATCTAAAAACGCTCTCTATTATGCCGATATCGGCATAACGTGCACTGGACCGGCCATCCGCGCCGCTTGAACCGCGACCTCTCCGGCAGCTTTGGCTCAAAGCCCTATGCCAATGAAGAACTGGTCGCCGAACTGACTGCGGCCTTCGTTTGCGCTGCCCTGTCCATCAGGCCCTCCGTCCGCCACGCCGACTATCTGGGCTCATGGCTGAAGGTGCTGCGCGAGGATAACCGCGCGATCTTCCGCGCCGCCAGCAAAGCGAGCAAGGCCGCCGATTTCCTGCTTGCGTTCGGGGGCGACATTTCCGTCGCCGAGCACGAACACGAGGCCGACCTCCCTGGGCCCGACGACCAGCGCATGCCGATGCTCACCGGCGAGATGAGGGCCGCAGGTTAACTGCGGTCGACGCCTCTGCGCCGAGTCCGCTGCCAGCGGTTCGCAAGCCGACACCCCAACGCCTCGCGACATCGGGCTCTCGACGAGGCCCACGCAACCAGCCGAGCCCGTCTCTGCAAACGAAAGGAAACCAAAATGGAACTGCGCAACATCGCCCTGAGCGATCTCAAGATCGCAAGCGTCAACGTCCGTCACAGCCGGAAAGCCCCCGACATCTCTGATATCCTGCCGTCGATCCGCGCGCGCGGCGTCCTCCAGCCCTTGCTGGTCCGGCCGCACGGCGAGACGTTCGAGATCGTCGCGGGCCGGCGCCGCTATTTTGCCGCAAGCAAGGTCGCCGAAGAGCAGGGTGTCGCGGCCTGCGAGGTCTTGCTGCCCTGCGCGGTCGCCGTCGGCGACAGCGATGCGGACGCCATGGAAGCATCCCTGATCGAGAACGTGGCGCGCGCCGGCATGGATGAACTTGAGGAACACGAGGCCTTCGCCAAGCTCCTCAAACAGGGGCGCAGCGTTGCCGAGATCGCGCGAACGTTCGGCCAGACCGAACGCTATGTCAAACAGCGCCTTGCGCTTGCTTCGCTCCACAGCGCCATCAAGGATGCCTACCGCGACGGCGAGATCGAAGCCGAGGAGCTGCAACTGCTTGCCTCCGCCACGCGGCGCCAGCAGAAGGACTGGGTCACAGCATTGGCGGCCGAGAAGGACCCGGCAAGCGACGAAGGTGCCCTACGAGGCCGTGATCTCAGGCAATGGCTGTTCGGCACCGACCAGATCGCAACCAGCGTGGCGAGGTTTCCGCTCGATGCGTACAAGGGCGATATGATCGCCGACCTCTTCGGCGACGTCAGCTACTTCGCCGATGCCGACGCCTTCTGGGCCTTGCAGAATCCAGCTATAGCCAACCTTCGGGATGAGCTAACGGGACAAGGGTGGACGGTCACCGTGCTCGACAAGGGAACGCGATTCCCTGCATGGCAATATGACGAGGCCGAGCTGGAGGAGGGCGGTGAGGCCTTCATCGAGGTCCGAGCCAATGGCGAGGTCGAGGTCCATCAAGGCTACCGGGCCTACGAGAATGCGCACACCGCGGACGAAGACCGGCGAGGAGGCGATGGCGAGCGTGGGACGTCCGCCGCAAAGGCCGAGCTGACCAAGGCCGCCGAGAACTATCTGGCACTGCACCGGCATGCCATCGTCCGCGCCGAGCTGCTCGCTCATCCGGCCATCGCTCTGCGCCTTGCTGCCGCCCACATGATCGCCGGCTCTCCGCTCTGGAGCGTCAAGCCCGATCCGCAGCGCGCCGACAAGGAGACGACCGCGGAAAGCCTTGCCGGCAGTCCCGCGCAGGCCGCGCTCACGGCTGAGCGCGACGCGGTGCTCGACCTGCTCCAGATCGAGAAGAGCTATTGCGGCACCCTCACACGGGGCAATGGCGATGCCCATACAGGGGCAAGCCTGTTCGCCCGGCTGCTGGCGCTGCCCGACGATGCAGTGCTCAGGGTCATCGGGCTCGCGATGGCTGAAACGCTCGCCGCCGGATCGGCGCTGACCGAGGCGGCGGGCCTCGTCATCAAGCCCGACGTCGCACGGTGGTGGAAATTGAACGATACCTTCCTCGACCTCCTGAGGGACCGCACCGCAATCAACGCGCTGCTGTCCGAACTAGCTGGCCAATCGATCGCCGATGCCAACGTCTCGGAGACAGGCAAGGTGCAGAAGAAGATCATCCACGACTGCCTAAGCGGCGAGGGAAGAGAGCGCGTAGAGGGCTTTGTGCCGCGCTACATGGCGTTTCCGCCAAGCCACTACGACCCCAACAAGGCCTTCGAAATCGCCCGCACGGCTGAGAGTATTAACGCTTTGTTTACCTGAGGTTAGAGGTCTCGATTCGGGCGCGAAGGCTTGCCTCGCGCCCCCGCTTTGCGCGTGCCGAGTCGCTTCGGAGTCAATCTGGGGGCCTGCAAATATAGCCGGACGGCGCAGCGGCGACTCATCCTATAGCTCGACTCCAAGCCAATGTTGCCCCGCATCATGGAGCAGACGATGGTAAGCCCGTTCGGGGAATTTCCCGAGCCGCCTTCCGTGAAGCTCAGACGCATCTGCCTCGCCCAGGCGGCCGTCTGCCTGTCGGCCCTGACGTCCACCGCGGTGCTCCTGACAAGGCTCCTGCCGAGCGTGGTCGGCGCGCTTAATTGATCGTTTGAAACTTCCTGGGCACTCCGGGTTCGCAGACCCGCATCGGACCTGTCAGCATTCTCCCCAAGACCTGATGGCAAAATGAAAAGCCGGACCGTGTTGCGCGAGGCGGCGCTTCCGATCCGGCTTAGCCATTAGCGCGACCCGTTCCCGCCAACGTGGCTCAATCGACCTCGCGCAGAGTCAAAGGCGCGGTAGAGATATCCAGGTAGGAACGAGACTGGTCAGCGAGAGACCTACTTCTTTTTCTTCTTGGCTTTTTTCGCCGTGGTCTTCTTCGCTGCCTTCTTCGCCTTCTTGGCCATGAGCCATCCGTCAATGTTTGGAAAGATGAACCAATCAATTGCGCGGGCCTTCAGAATCGGCACGCGCAAGAAAAAGTGTAACACCAAATTGCAAGATTGACATTCGGGACGTTCAACGCCCGCGTTCGATCGTTCGAGTCTCTTCTCGTCTTGGCGAACGCCCAGCCGGGCAAGAGAACGGCCATCCGCAAGTGGCGCTTGCGAGGGGCGGTCGACATCAGGCCGCAGGCTTTCCGGGCCGCCAAACTGCGCAAAGCATTGTCCCCGCGAGCGTCGCCACCGAGATTGGCGTAGAGCTTGCGCGGACCGATTTCTGGCGCTGCCAGCGACAGGCTCACATGCTCCTTGCCGCTGCTCTCGCCGCTTGAATCCAGCCTCAGCCGATCTCGAGGCTCCGGATAAAGACGCGGAAGTCGGGATGGGTCGCGGCATTCTCGCCCCGATCGATCCGGCAATCTCTGGCCAAGATCGAGACAGTCTTGAGCTGCTCGTTGGAGCTGTTGTCGCATCTTCTGTCGGCCGATCGGCCGGGTCTTGTCCTCTTTTGTTGTTAGCGGGTCCGATCTCCCTGCGCGTGGCGAAGAGACCTATGGGAAGCGCTCCGCCTGCTAAACCATCGCCGCCGGCTTTTTTCCCCGCCGGACAAGTCCGGCTCCTCGCGGCCGCTTCGCTCCAAAAAAGCCGTCAGCTCAGGTGCTCCGCATGCGCTCCGCCCCGCGAAAGCTCGCGGGTTCGAAGGCGTTTCGCTTCCCATCACGGTCTCGCCATCGCGAGGGGATCGGCTCCTCGCGAACAACAAAAGAGGACAAGACCATGACCGCCATCGGATACGTCACCAAGAACGACAACGGCAGCTACAAGGGCCAGCTCAAGACCGTCTCGATCCGCGCTGACATCGACATCATCCCGAACCGGGACAAGAGCGTCGAGACCCATCCCGACTTCCGCGTCTTCACCCAGGGCGTTGAGATCGGTGCAGGCTGGATCCGCCGCGGCGAGAACAGCCGCAAGGAGTATGTGAGTCTGTCGCTGGCAGCGCCAGAGTTCGGTCCGCGCAAGCTCTACGCCAATCTCGGCCGCGCCGCCGGACAGGACGACGACAGCGTGTTCGCGCTGATCTGGAATCCGGCGGACTGACGCCGACCGGCCCTCGCAGGAGCCGCTTGCGGGGGCCGTTCTCTTGCCCCAATTTGGGGTTGAAACGCAGCCAGAATAAACGCGAGGTGTGGCCCGTTGAACGATCCCGTGACCGCGTCGTGCGGGTACTCCCAGCATCAAGCTGCTTCCCGCGACCCCGTGTGCCACGATGGCTGCGGCTGGGCGTGGGAGTTCTTACGCCGGAACAGGGACTACGTCGCCGAGTGGAGACGCGCCGTGCCGAGGCATTTGTCGTGTGTGACGCTCAGCGACGGCACCCGGCTTCTGCGCATGCCGCGGCGGTTTTCGCGCGCGGAGAAATGGGGTCTTCATGCCTTCGCCCATCCCGCGCTCGGGCCCGATAAGGCGCCGGTATTCTGGCATGCAAACGCGCTCAAGCGCGTGGTGCGGTTGAACGCGAGGACGCCGAGCGGGCATGACGACGAGAAGGTTTATCGTCTTTCGGACTTCAACGCCGACCGATGCGCCGTGATCGGCACCGATGGCATTTCACGGGTGCTGCTGAGGGGCAGGGGCCTTCATGTCCCCCTCGAAATCCACGGCCTGCAAGTGCTGACTGCGCCGTTTGCGGCTGTCTTCGAATTGCGCGATCTCGGTGATATCGCAAATCATGCCGAACTCCTCAATCGCCTTCGGCGTCTCACCGAACCCGAGCCCCAGCTTGGACAGATTCTAATGTGCGCAAGCAACGAGCGTCTGCAGCAGGCACTGACAGCGCTCGATGAAAGCCTGATGGGAAAAACCTATCGCCAGATCGCGATCAGTCTCTTCGGCGAGAGCAAGGTTGCAGAAGAGTGGCAGGGGCCGAGTCAGTTTCTGAAGGACCGCGTGCGACGGCTTGTCGCAAAGGGCAATGAATTGATGAAAGGCGGCTATCTGAGCCTCCTCGGCTAGAACAATCTTCCGTCCAACCGTCCGCCTGAGAAAATGCTGTCCTAATCGCGGCGGCCGATCGTGCCGTCCTTGCTTGACGAGCTTGGCTCGCGTGGGATGGCGGAGCGAGCCACACAGCCTTCGCCACTTCCCAAACCTCAGCTGATCTGACGACGCTTCTTCTTGCACCTTTTGGTTGTACGGGGTGCGGGAAGGGAAGTTGGATGACAAAGAGTGATGACAGGGAACCGGACAAGCCGTTCCTCAACACCGTGGAAGCGGCCACCTGGCTGCGGCTCACCAAGAATACGCTGGAGAAGATGCGGGTCCAGGGCAGGGGCCCTGAATACCGCAAGCACGGGCGTTACGTCCGCTACCACATCGAAGACCTCGTCGAATGGTCGAAGGCCAACAAGAGGAGGTCGACCTCCGATGCGGATTGATCGTACAAAGCTGTGGCGCCAGGCCACGACGCTCTCGGCCATGTGTGCCGGCATCATCACGCTCTTGATGTCGTCGGCGCCCGCGGTCCCGCTGCTGATCTATAATGCGACCGGCAGCGCGCCGATCGGTTTCTATTACCTGGATCAGCGGCTGCCCGAGCGCGGCGAACTCGCTGTCTACAGGCCAACCGCTGCGGTTGAGCTGTTGATTGTGGCTCACCAGATCCTGCCGACGCCAGTGCCGCTTCTAAAGCGGGTCGAAGCCGCCGGCGGCGACGAGGTCTGTCGCATCAAGGAGCCGATCGACGCCATTTCCATCAACGGCAAGGTCGTTGCCGAGGTGCTTAGCAAAGACAGAAGAGGCGCGCCGTTGCCATCCTGGGAGGGCTGTATGCGGCTGGTCAATGGGGAATATTTCCTACTGCAGCCGCACCCTCTTTCATTTGACTCGCGCTACTTCGGGCCGGTCCTACGGTGCGATATCTTGGGTACCGCGCGGCCGCTTTGGACGTGGAACGCGACAGAGTGAACGCGTGCGACCACGGGGCGCGCAGGCGGGGCCCATCGCCGGTCGCGATGGGCTTACAGCCCAATCGCGCAATCACCATGTTTAGCATCTAGAAAGTGTGAGAAAAACGGCCTAGCATAATGTAAATTTCAACAACGAAGCTCGCAAATTGCTGGACTGAGCTTGAGACATTGCATTGGTCTCGAAGGCGGCGCGGTCTGCGCACAGCCCGCGCCGAAATTTCCACCTTGGATGGTAAAGAACAATGGGCGGTGAGAAAGCATGGAACAGAAGGGCTCGGAAGTTCATCTCAAGACAGAGGCCGCAGGTACTCTCCGAATATCGCTGACCGACGGCGAAGTCTTCGGTCTTGAATCGATTCTCGAGAAAGTTACCGATGGCGAGGCGATACGGCTCGCGGTCGCCGTCAACGCTGCCGGAGAAGCACTCGAGAAAGAGGAAAATTACTCTGCCGCTACTAAGGTATATCTTGTCGCCTTCGAGTTAGGGCTAAAGTCGAAACAGCACCTCAATGCCATCGCTTTCCTGATCAATGCGGGCCTGTCGCAAAAGCGCGCCAAACAATTTGATGATGCGCTCGGGGTATATGAACAGGCCATCGCCGCATTGAGCAAGCCGCAAACGTCCCCGGTGCTCGAAGGCCAACGAATTTCGCTGCTGACCAATGCGGTTTTCAACGTCGCGCTGCTTCACCTCGAGCGGTCGGAACCGGTCCAGGCGGAGCGAGCGGCTCAATGGTGCTTCGATTTGGTGCAACATCTCGATGATGCCAAGTCGAAAGCGCTACGCAAGCAGTGCGAGATCGTGCTCCAAGACGTCAAGAATATGAGAAAAGCTCCTCTGCCAAAGGCCGGCTTGACGATAGGCATAAAGGATCCTGGCGGCAAGCAAGGCACCTAGCCATCCGAGGTGTCTTGGAGCTTAGATTAGATATCATTACCGTAAAAGACAAAAGCTCCCCAGAAATATGGATTAGAGGTCTGTTCGCGCGCCTTGGCGCGCGCCGTCCGCAATGCCGTAACTGGTGAAGAGTGCGTGGAGAGGGAGCGATAGAATTCCTCCATCAGGGTTGCGGTCGCTCGATCGGGAACGCTCCAGAGACTGACGATGAGACCCTTGGCTCCGGCAACGATAAAGGACCGCCGGAGTCCTAATGTGCCTTCGCTCGGATGGATTTCGCCGAGGCCGGTGACACAGGCCGAGAGCACAACAAGCTCTGTACCCGCCAGATTCATGCCGGTCACGTCCTGTGCCGTTAGGAGTCCATCCCCCGCAGCCGTTGGCGGAGCCGACCCTGCAAACTTGCAATTGGCGGAAGCGAGTGCCAACCCGGAGCGAAGAAGAGGATTGCCGGCAGCCGCGGACGTCGTCAAATGTGCAACAAGCTTCCGAAGGTCGAATTGCTCAGCGGTAACCGGCACTTCATGCGCAGCGTCCTTACGGAAGAAGCCATGGGTGGCAAAATGCAGGATTCTCGGCGAAGAAACTGATAGCACGGAATTTTTGAGAGCTTCATCGCCCAACCAGGGCTTTACGCTCAAGAGATCGGCAACGCTTGCGCCTTCCATCCGTGTGCCGGGAAGGCGTCCAAAACGCTCAGCATTCGGATCCGGCTTGTTAGCGGTCCCCGACTCGGCAAGGTCGAAGTTTGGATCGGCAACGACGACGGGAGCGCCTGGTGTTGGGCGCAGCTCACCAAATCGTAGGACATCGCGTCCACTCGCAAGGTAGGTGATGTCAACAAGATCGATCATCAGGCGCTTCTTGTCGAACGGAAGTACCTCGAGGGGGAGCATGTTCAGCTCGCCGTCGGGGCTTATGAATAGGCGCTGACCGTTCCCCACAAACGTCCGCAAGGGGTCGACCAGTATGCGAGAAAGTGCGTGCCCCTCGTTGCGGAACGTTGGTCGACGGTATCGCGCGAACCACGAGCGAGCGCTACCTACGATTAAACCACGAAGACGCCTGATGCGCTCGTCGATATCCAGCGCTGAGCCGATTCTCACGAGTCGCAAACTGTCGGGCTCTCCTGATTTCAGAACGAAGGCGTAATACTCTTCCTCTGGAAGTCTCAACTCCTGAAAATCAATAGCTCTCAGTTTGACGAATTCGACGAGAATGGAATTCGACGGAAGCGCTGACGATATGCTTTTGATGTCGAGCTTCGCTAGTCGATTGGCGAGCTGAACCTGAAGCGTGGTGAGTTCGTCTTGCCGTTCGGGATTGCCTGGCGGGGCAATATCATGGGGTTCCCAAGAATCGGCATAGTCGCTCGCATCAACCAACGAGTCGACGTCTGCGGAAACGGGTGCTTGTCTGACCATGATGGCGTCACGCTGCATGGCCATCACTTCGGCAGATATTGCTTTGCGGCTGAGGAGGTGAAGAAATGCTATCCGAACTTCCCTCGGCGAGGCCGAAAAATGGCGGACCACGATCGCCAAGACTTGGGCGAGATTGACCGAAAGTTGCGCTAGAAATCCGGCTCGATCGCGGTCGGAAAGAACCGCGGTCGCGGCTTCCAGGACATGGTTCTCGATGTTCACAGCGCGTTCCATCAGCGCGAGTCCAGCTTGCGGGTCGCCGGAGGCTACGCGGGAAAAAGCGAGGTTTCCGAGCATAGTTGCGAGAACGCGGCTGCGCGGACCCAGCACCGTCTCCTGAAATGCGATCGCCTTCTCCATAACGCCGGCCGCAGAGTTCCATTCTTGCGCAGAGCAATGCACGAGAGCTCGCGCTTGATAGGCGTAACCCAAGTCGAGCCCGGGCCGTGAACGACCTTCCTCAATCGCAACAGCCTCATCCAATGCAGCGGCAGCCTCGTGAGCGCGTCCCATAGCACAATAGGTAAGCCCCAGATTGATAAGGGTTGCCCCAAGCAAGGGGTGCTTGTCGCCTAGAAGATGACGCCTCACTTTGGCGGCCCGACTTAGCAGGTTTTCGGACGCTTCGAGGTTGCCGGTTTCTCTATAAAGATTTCCGAGGTTTGTCGCGACGAATGAAAACGATAGGTTGTTCACGCCGTCGCTTTGAGAGAGGATATCCGCCGCTGTGACGTAGAGCCGTTCGGCGGTCGGAAAGTCCGCCAGCGCTTCATTGAGTGCGCCAAGGTTGAATATGGCGATACCGCAAGCGGTCGAACTCGGGGAGTGCTCCTGATAGAGTTCTATTGCTTGTTGAGTGAGCCGCAGAGCCTCTGCTACATCGCCGGTCTTTGTTTTGAGCAGGCCATAGTGCGACAAAACCCGCGCGCGTGTGAGCGGGAAAACCGGTTCGGACATAACAATCTCATAGGCCTCAGCCTCAACCTCCTCTGCTTCTGCGAAACGAGTCGTTCGCCGGAAAACCTCACCCAGATCACTTAGTGCGTCTGCTAGCTCGGATCTGCTCGCCTGGGACTTGCGAAAGATCGCAATCGCCGAGCGAAAACTGTCTACCGCTTCGTCAAACTGGGCGTTGTGAGCCAGGGTCTGGCCGAAGCCGACCAGAGTGTCGGGATCAAGCTGACTGGCGGGAGGTTGCGCATCGATATCGGCGCCTAGCAGCCTGTTAAGTTCTACGCCGAAGGCTGGGTCGCCAGCCGTTGCGCACGCCTCGCCGAGCTCGCGGATGCGGTGGGCGAATGTCGGGTTCGACGGACCGATCGTCGCATAGGCGATCTCGACCGACTCTCGGGCGAGCGACTTGGCTTCTTCTAAGTTACCCTGAGCGAACCTAACGAGCGCCAATTCGGCGAGTGTTCGGCCCACAGAAGGATGCGGCGTCGGGAGCTCCTGCCTTTGACGCTCCAAGAGGTCCGTGAGCAATCGTCCTGCCGCTTCATGATCGCCGGTGGCAACGAGGACCGTCGCCTTCTCGTGTACTTCCGCGTCCGAGATGTCTTTGTCGGGATCCATGACAAATCCCCAATGTTAAGTCGAACGCTTCTACACGAGGCGTTCACGGGGTGACTGAAGGTTACAAACCCCGAGCTGGGTGTGCTTGCCGGATATCGTGCGTCCCGAAACACAATCGCCCGTCAGGCCGACCAAACGCAGGAAAATGTCAAGGCCAATGATCAATTGAAGAGCAGTCGCTCTGTTTGCTCAACTCTCGCACGGCCGCGGTACGAGGTCGACTTCAGTTGCGTTGTGATTCAACTAAAAGTGATGGATAAGGTTTACTGTGCGTGACGCGAGTGATAAGCTTTGGTGAATGGATCTCTAGTACGGAAGGGGCTGTCGTGAACATCTCGGATTCGGCTAGCATTGTCCTTTGCGGAATGCTCGGGGGCGCGCTCATCGAGATAACCCACTGGTACGGCCTTCGTACAAATCGAAACTTTCCTGCCTACGTTCGCAGTTTCGGCTATTGGTTCTTGGCTCTGATTATGGTGGTACTCGGAGGGATCATGGCCTTGCTCTTTCTTGGGGCGACCGGTGCTCCTAAAGACGCGATAGCCCTTGGGCTAGCCACTCCAGCTGTGTTGCAGCGATTGGCTGCCGCGGGATTAACGCTGGTCGGCGGGGGCGGCGGCGATGATGCCGTGCGCGGGAAAGGTCAGGCTCAACTACCCGAAACCCGCGACCGGGGATCGGTTGCCGGACCTGGTCTCAAGGACTTTTTTGTAGGCTGAACGCGTGTGGAGAGCCCGGATCAACGGATCTCCTTTGCCGCGTTATGTGTAGGGGTCTCGAGATATGCGGCGGGTACCCTACGCGACGGGGAACGGCAGCTAGATCGGGCGGCAGCAGACGCCTTCGCGATTGCGGAATGGTTTAGAGAAGCGTTTGGCGCGGCGGGTGTCGTCGAATGTCTGACAGACGAAGCTGCAACGCGAGAGAATATTCTCGACAGCGTCCGACAGCTCTCGCGGTCTACCGTGAGCCTGTTCATCTTTTACTTTTCAGGCCACGGCCGTGCGCGGGAAGGCGGCGACGGCTTGATCGTGTATGGTGCCTCACCTGAGACCGCGCGCCTCTCGCCCGAGGCCGTCAGAGCAATTCTTGAAATTCCCAAAGCGGGCCGAACCATTGCGGTTGTGGATGCCTGTCATTCCGCTCACGTTATGCAGGAATGCGGCTTCTTTGCACAAACAGGAACCGACGAAGCGAGAATTTTCCTGGCCGCCTCTGATGCCATCGCATTGGAATCTCAGGCTGTAGAACACAGCATCTTCACCGCTGCATTCTTGGATGCGATCTCTCGCCTAAAGGGGCGGCAATCGGGGTTGGTGGACGTTGAGGCCGAGCTCTTCCCGATCCTGTCCTTTCAGACCGCAGCGGGTTCAGCACTCCTCCGGCAGCCTGAGCAAGCTGTTGTGAAGGGTGGCGTGGTGAAGCAACCGGTCTTGCTGCCACAACGACCGGTGTCGCCGCGACGCCTCGCGCGGCAGCTTGCTTCACGGGCAATATTGGAAGGGGTGCTCCGTGCGGCCGCCATGGCTGCCCTCGTCGCTATAGTCGCAGTCGGAGTCGCATTTACAACGACTTATCATATTGCGTTGAACGGAAATGGTCGGGTCGAGCTACGTCTAGGCCCGAAGGCGCTTTCCTTTATCACCTTGGGCCATCCCATCGTCCGGGCAGAGACGAGCTTCGAATTCTCGAGGGTGAGGGAGGAGCCGGCGGCGCGAGAAGCTGTCACGGGTGGAAATGAATGGGGCATCTGGGGCGCGGGCGGCAATAAACATGTTCTAGCCTGGGCCGCGCGATTCAGCGACGCGGGATCTGGTCTGCTTCGGCCCTACGATGCAAGGTCGTGGGCGATAAAGTTAGGAGGTGAGACAACCCTCGACGATCCATTGTCGCTGCACGTAATGGCCCAGGTCCTCGATCCCACGCGGACTATCCCGGAGATCGTTCTTCGCCGAGAATTTGAAAGATCATTTCCGCAGCCCGCAAAGTGTGCAGGGGGCGTGCCGGGAGATCTGGGGGAGGCGGCTCGTCGTATAGACGACAAGCCCATCTTTGAACGTCCTCTTGTGAGCACGCGGCTTCTTGCAAGAGCCGCGCGCGTATCGGACCGGCTGCCCTCCGACCTTCTTCAAAAGGTTGCCGAGCGATTGGCTCCATACGAATTCTCGTCGAGATGGGGCTCATCCCAAACCCCCGAGGCCTTAATCGCATTGTCTGACGCCATCCGGGCCCGCCGCTTAGCGGCCAACGGACGCGTCGTAGCAAACGAGGAAAGCGAACAGATCGCATCGATCTCGAACTGGCTCGATTACGCATGCGCTCCCTGGGCCGCTGTCATTCTGGCCGTGATGGACGCGTCGCGCGACAAGCCAGTCGATATCGCAAATGAGACTGGCTGGTCACCTGACCTTCTCAATCGAGTGAAAGTAACCGACATTGATGGTCTGATCCTTACGCTTCGTCTGATGGAATTTGCCGCATTGTCGAGGTCGGGGCGTCTATCTACAGATCATCATCCAGGGATTGCCGACGCAAAGCAGGTGTTGGCCGGATCAATGATCTGGGTTTCCGACGAAACACGGAATACGTATGAACGGCTGTTCCTGAGCCGCTTCCTACCCGCAATTTCCGGCTTCGAGACTAACGCGCTCTTGGCCGGCTACCTCAAGCAATCACAGTCTGCTTCTGGTCCGCTGCATTCGGCGCATGAGCTGTTGGCTCTCGTTGTCCGTATGCTTCAGGAGGGATTAGACGATGAAAAGAGCAAACTCGCCGAAGGATTTCTTGAACATGCCAAGGCTCCGCTGTTGGCCGCAGGTAGCGGCGATGAACAGCGACTTTATGGCAAGCTGACGATACCACGCGATGTCGCGAGCCAAATGCTGGTGCCAAAATGGGCGCGGTCGGCAGTATTGTTTCGTCCCTACTCAACCAACTTTGACGATGTAGATGTCGATGCGACTATTCTCGCCGACGTATCACGTCAGCACGAAATTGGCTCACCCGCGTGGAATTTTCTCTTTCGGTACGTGTTTGAAAATCTCCAGCGGCAACGTTCCGTCGGAGCCCTGCAGTCGGACAACGACCCCGGAAAATTGGATCAGGTGCTCTCTGTCCAGGAAGGGCTGACCCTTGCTGAGACAGGTAAAGATATGCCGAAAAGTTCTCACGCGGTGGTGGCTGCGTTGCGTATGCATTTGTTCCCAAAAGGTTTGGAAGCTGAAGATCCGGCGACACTGTTTTCTGGAGCAGCGAACAATTTCGCACAGCGCGCCGTCTGGGCCGAAATATGGGGAGAGTGGGTCTCAAGATTGCAGTCCGGGCGTGCCGAACAGGAAAGGACGAGACTACGGATCGCCTGGGCACAATCGGGCGATCCGGTAGTAAGAGAGGCGCTGGCGGACGCATTGTGGCGCTCGGTTGAGCCGAGAATATAGCGCTGCAAGCCTGACGGGCTCGATCCATTTGTCTCGGATGCAGGTCGCTCGCACCGCAAATCCTGATCCGAAAGACCACGCTCGTCGGCCGTTCAAATGAGACATTTGTGAGGGTAATTATCAAAGAAGTGCAGATACGGGCGATGCCTTCGGCCCGCGCTCTATTCGTCGCTTCGCTCCTCACCGAGCCACCCTACGGGTGTCTCGGCCCTTCGGGTAACGATCGCTATCGCTCTCAAACAGCGGGGGCTGCGCAAGTCAACTGGGGCTCTTTCGTAATGAACCGGCCGCCAGCCGATGTGTTCGGGCAGTCGCTATTGGATGATCCACCGCAATGACCCGAACTGCATTTTGTCGCAGATCGCCGCGAGCACCGAGAGTCTGCCTTGGAAGTTGCGCAAGACGTGGGAGAGCAAGACACGGGAGAGCAAGATAAAAGCACCGGCGCTATGGGGCGCCTAAGCCATTGTCTGCACATCCCAGTTTTGTCGATACCGAAGGCCGCGTTGTCGCCAACTATGCCTCAAGGCGCTGCTATTACTCTTCGAATGCGTCTGCGCTTGGCGTCCGCCTGTCCGATCCACATATCCGCGGTCTCTTCGAGGGGAGCCCGCATCATGCACGGCGTCGATGACGATGAGTTCGATGTAAAGCTTGGCCGGATTGGCAACCGCAAAGCCAGGAAGGGATCCGGCTATCTTCAACGTGTGCGGCAGGCGGCCGACAAGGCCGGTGTCAGCGTGTCTCGCGCTTCGAGCTTTTCGGGCGGTCGGATTGGCCGCGGTCACGCGCAAGGGACAGTGCTCGCCGGACAGCGACGAAGCCAAGGCCAGCGTCGCGTCGTGATCAAGGCCCGCATCGTTCGGATTAAGCCGGGTGATCCGGGCGCCATTCGGGCGCACCTGCGATACGTTCAGCGCGACGGCGTCACGCGCGATGGCGAGCCGGGCAAGCTATACGATGCTGGAAGCGACCGCGCCGACGGCTCAGCCTTCACAGAACGAAGTTCAGGGGACCGTCACCAGTTCCGGTTTATCGTCGCGCCGGAGGACAGTGCGGAACTGTCCGACTTAAAGCCCTTCATCCGCGATCTGATGCGGCAGATGGAGAGCGACTTGGGCACCAGGCTCGAGTGGGTTGCTGCAGATCATTTCAACACGGGCCATCCACATAGCCACGTTGTCGTGCGCGGAAAGGATGACAAAGGACAGGACCTTGTGATCGCTCGCGACTATATCTCTCACGGCTTGCGGGCGAGAGCTGGGGATCTGATCACCCGCGAGTTGGGCCCGGAGACAGAAATCGAGGCCGCGCGCAAGCTTCAGCAGGAGATCACAGCCGAGCGGTTCACTCGCGTTGATCGGGCCATCCTTCGCGATGCGCCGAATGGCGCTCTTGAGCTCAGTGCGCAACTGGGAGGGGATTCCGTCTGGCGCACTGCCAGAATGGGACGGCTGCGAACGCTCGAGCGGATGGGACTGGCGGAGGAGGTGAATGCCGGCCAATGGCGAATTGATGTCGGGCTCGAGGTGACGCTGAGGCGCATGGGCGAGCGCGGCGACATCATCAAGACCATGCATCGGGAGCTTGCCGCCGCCGGTTTGTCCAGAGCCGCCGGCGGCTACACGATCTTCGATCCGGGCGAGGGCGGCAAGCGCCTGGTGGGACGCATCGTCGGCGAGGGATTTTCGGATGAGCTGAGAGAACGGCGCTACATCGTGCTCGATGGTGTCGACGGGCGGACGCACTACGCTGAGATCGGCAGTCTGGCCGGGCGCGACGAGCCGCTCGTCCGCAACACCCTAGTCGAGGTCGGGGCTCGTCCTCTAGAGGTGCGCGAGACAGATCGAACCATCGCGAAGATCGCTGCCGCCCATCATGGGCGGTACAGTGACGACCTTCATCGCAGGTTCGATCCTCAAGCCTCGGGAGAATATGTCGCGTCGCATCTGCGGCGCCTGGAAGCGATGCGGCAGGAGGGAATGGCGAGCCGGTTGCCCGATGGCAGTTGGGCAGTTGGGGAAGACTACCTTGATCGGGCGCTGGAGTACGAGAACCGGCAGCGCTCCCGCAATCCGGTGCGGGTCGCGGTGCTGTCATGGCAAAGGCTCGAAGATCTTCCCCAAGCTGTTGGCGCGACCTGGCTTGATCGTCAGCTTGTCGCCAAGACGTCCCTGGTGCTTGGGCCGAGTGGAATGGGCGCCGAGGTCGAGTCGGCATTGCGAGCGAGACGACAATGGCTAATCGAGCAGGGGCTTGCGCGCGAACAGGGGGGACAGGTGCGTTTTGCTCGGGACCTGGTGCGGACGCTCGAGGCTCGTGAGCTGAGGCAGGCGGCTGCAGAGATCTCTGCTCGAACAGGGCTTGAACATCGCGACGTCAGAACCGGCGATAGCCTCACGGGTGTTTATCGTCGGACGCTTACGCTCAACAGCGGCCGGTTTGCGCTGATCGAGCGGTCTCACGACTTCGCGTTGGTGCCTTGGCGGCCCGTGCTGGAGAGGGCTCGGGGACAATTGGTCACCGGCAGCGTGGGCGGCGAGGGCATATCGTGGTCGATCGGAATCAAACGTGGTGTCGGCCGGTAGTCCGCCGCAGTGCATAAACTTTATGCAAGCGTCGTCCTTGCGAACGGGAACCCGAGTTCCAATATGTAAGGCGCGGGACGGGCCCCTCTGGCGACTGAATGGTCGCGATGTCGGACCGCATCGAGTTAGCTCGATGCTGCGGGTCCGGCGATTTCTTTTCTCCCCTCGCTGTCGAGCAAACTTCCGCCGTGAGACGGAAGCTGCGTGTCGATCGATTCCGGATGGCTTCGATATCGTCCCGCTTCTTTCGTCTCTGGCTAACATTGACAGACGAATGGAGATATCGATGAAGTTGACTATCCTCGCCGCCGTGCTCATCCCCGCGCTCTCGATCGCGGGATCTGCGGCTGCGAAGACGCCCGCAAGCTGTCACGCCACGTCGGCAGCGCAGATTGAGCGCGAGTTTGCTGCGTTCAATGCGGCTTGGGCTACGAAGGATCCAGACAAGGTCGCGGCGCTGTTCACGCGTGATGCCGTGCTGCTCGCAACGGTGTCGAACCAGCCGCGCACCAGTCCGGAAGGGGTGCGGGATTACTTCGTCTCATTCCTGAAGAAGAGCCCGTCTGCGCGGATCGACACCAGCACGATCAAGCTCGACTGCAATACTGCGTCTCGGACGGGTACCTGGACCGTTACGCCGAAGGACGATTCCGGGGCCGCCCAGGAGGTCAAGGCTCGCTACAGCTTCATCTACCGCTTCGACGGCGGGGAATGGAAGATCGACCACCTGCACTCGTCGATGATGCCGGAGAAGGTCGCGGCCAAGTAATTGGCGTTGGTTGGGCGGCGGTGTTCGCCGCCCAACCTTCCGCCTTGTGTGGCGTGCGAGTCAGCTGAGTCTCTCCGCGAGGTTCCTCGTGAGAAACTCTCTATTGTCCATATAAATATATGAAATTGTTGAGTGTTATACTATTTTTGCGATTTTAGTATAGCGACCTTGCTTGGGATCCGGCAGTTATACTATTCTTGCGAAAATAGTATAACGAGGGCCTGTCATGGCGCCGAACCAAGGTCTCGATATCAGCTACCAGACGCTCTACTCCGAGCTGGTCCAGCGCAGTCTCGACGAGAGCTTTACCTCCGAGTTCTCCTCGAACGGCCGGTTCGTGGCCGTCGAGGTCAAGGGCAAAAAGTATTGGTACTTCGACACGCCCAAGCCCGAAGGCGGCAGCCAGGACCGCCGCTATGTCGGTCCCCTCGACGATCCCGAGATCACAAAAAGGGTCGAGGCGTTCAAGGATCTGAAGGCCGACCTGAAAGGACGTCGCCGTCTGGTTTCCACATTGACCCGTGAGGCCTATCTGCCGCGCCCCTTGCCGACGACCGGCCAGGTCGTGGAAGCGCTCGCGAAGGCTGGCTTCTTTCGCATGAGGGGAGTGCTGGTCGGGACCGTCGCCTACCAATGCTACTCCGCCGTGCTCGGCAGACGGCTCGATGCAGTCGCCATGCAGACCGGCGATGCCGACTTCGCGCAATTCCACGAAATCTCTGTGGCCATCAAGGATTCGATGCCTCCCATCCTCGAGGTGCTTCGACAGGTCGACCAGACCTTTCGCGAGGTGCCGAGCCAGGCCGACGGCAGGGTCTCCACCCAGTTCGTATCGAGGGACAACTTCAAGGTGGAGTTTCTCACGCCCAACCAGTGGTCCGACGACCAGGCCGGCAAGCCTGTCCCCATGCCGGCACTCGGCGGCGCGGCAGCACTGCCGCTTCGCTTCCTTGACTACCTGATCCACCAGCCCATCCGTGCGGTGCTGCTGCATGGCGCCGGCGTGCCGGTTCTCATTCCTTCGCCAGAAAGATACGCCATCCACAAGCTCATCGTCGGATCCCGCCGGAAGGAGGATCGCGACGCGACGGCAAAGAGCTCGAAGGACCGGCTCCAGGCCAAATCCATCATCGAGGCAATGATCGCGAACAGGCAGCATGCTGACCTGGCTTCTGCGTTTACCGAAGCGTGGAACCGCGGCGATCAATGGAAAGCCGCGATCCGCACCAGCATTGCGACCTACGACGACGACTTCCGGAACTCGCTCCGAACCGAACTCGCAAAGGGCGTAAGCGAGCTCGGCTCCGATCCCGCCGAATACGATCTCGCGAATAAGCCCTCCGACAAGGAAAGCTCCAACCCCGGCCCGGAATGAATTGCGGTTGAAAGACCGCAGGTCCGGTCCTGGAGCTGCCGGCGGCTTGACTTGGCCAGCAGCAGCAGCGGCGGTGAGTTCCATGCGCATGATGGACCTCAGATCGCAGCGGTGCTGCAGCCGAAGATGACGCCGACGACGATGATGATGCCGACGTCGGCATGTCGATCACTGCGGCGGCAAGTCGCAACTGCGCCGCGCCATGACCAAGCATACGAACGACACGGCATGCATCGCGTTCCGGCAACGACCAGCGATCCCGTCGATTCAAATTAATCCACCTCTGAGTACAATGAGAGCAAGCTGGATCATACGGCGCCGCATCGCAGCGGCTTGCCTCGCAGCGACTCGCGCAGGGTATCTCCGGCATCGCACGGCAAATCAGCCCCGTCAGATTAGCGAGCCGACAACGAGATATTGTTTGCGCCAACAGCTCACGCGCAGTTGAAGCGTTCGATCATGTTGCGCCGACCTTGATCTTCAATCGCCTCGTCTGATCGACCTTGATCTCACTCGCGCTTGCTGCAAGCGCAGTTTTTTATTTCGATTGAAGGTCGTTCGCTTTCGCCGTTTTCATCTCGCCGTCCGCGTTCGCGGGCGAGTGGGGCGGCCAAATGTTTCCTGCAAAAATCTACGTCGGTCAGATCGCCGTCGTGCTCGGCATCGTCGTCGTGTCGACTTGGGGCGCGACGCAGTGGACCGCAGCAGCTCTCGGCTATCAGCAGCGGCTCGGTGAGCCCTGGTTCTTGATCGTCGGCTATCGCGTCTATCTACCCTGGCGGTTGTTCGAGTGGTGGTTCGCTTACGAGGCCTATGCGCCCGAGGTATTCGAGGAGGGCGGAGCCATCGCCGCCGCCGGCGGCATCGCGGGCGCGTTGTTTGCGATCGTCAATTCGGTGTGGCGCGCGCGTCAAAGCCAGATGGTGACGACTTACGGCTCGGCGCGGTGGGCGACGGCGAAGGAGATCAGTGCGGCCGGCTTGTTCGCGTCCAAAGGCGTTTTCTTAGGCCGTCTTGAGAACAACTATCTGCGCCACGATGGACCGGAGCACGTCATGTGCTTTGCTCCGACACGGTCGGGCAAGGGCGTTGGCCTCGTCTTGCCCACATTGCTGTCGTGGACGTCATCAGCGGTGGTGCACGACATCAAAGGCGAAAACTGGGAACTGACCTCTGGCTGGCGTTCGACGTTCTCGCATTGCTTGCTGTTCAATCCCACGGATTCAAAGAGCGCCCGCTACAATCCGCTGCTTGAGGTGCGCAAAGGAGCGGCCGAAGTCCGAGATGTCCAGAACATCGCCGACATCCTCGTCGACCCGGAAGGGGCGCTCGAACGCCGAACCCATTGGGAAAAGACCAGTCATTCGCTTCTGGTCGGCGTCATCCTTCACGTCCTGTATGCCGAAGAGAACAAGACGCTCACCCGCGTCACCGAGATCCTGGCCGACCCTGCGCAGTCCTTTGAGAAGACGCTCAGGATCATGCTGGCAACCAATCATCTTGGCACCCAGGCGGAGCCGAAAGTACACCCCGTCGTCGCCGCGACCGCACGAGAGCTTCTCAACAAATCCGAAAACGAACGCTCCGGAGTTCTATCGACAGCCGTGAGCTTTCTCGGACTTTATCGCGATCCCGTCGTCAGCCGCAATACGGAGAACTGCGACTGGCGCATCGCCGACCTCGTGAGTGCCGACAAGCCGGTCACGCTCTATCTCGTCGTTCCGCCGTCGGACATCAGCCGCACCAAACCGCTGATCAGATTGATCCTCAACCAGATCGGCCGCCGGCTGACCGAGACGCTGAATACCAAGGCAGGTGGCCCCCAGCACCGCCAGCTCCTGATGATGCTGGATGAGTTTCCTGCGCTCGGCCGGCTCGACTTCTTCGAAAGTGCGCTCGCGTTCATGGCCGGCTACGGCATCCGCGCCTACCTGATCGCGCAGTCGCTCAACCAGATCGCAAAGGCCTACGGCGAGAACAATGCGATCCTGGACAATTGCCATGTCCGTATTGCCTTTGCCGCCAATGACGAGCGTACCGCCAAGCGGATTTCGGACGCGTTAGGGACAGCGACCGAACTACGTGCGCAACGCAACTACGCGGGCCATCGGCTGGCTCCCTGGCTTGGCCATGTCATGGTCAGCCGTCAGGAGACCGCGCGGCCTTTGCTAACGCCAGGCGAAGTGATGCAGCTGCCGCCTGATCAGGCCATCGTGCTGGTTTCTGGCCTCGCACCGGTCCGGGCGATCAAGCTCCGGCACTATGAGGACGCAAACTTCGTCAACCGCCTGCGCAAGCCGCCAACCTTGGCAGGCGAGGAATATGCCGACCGGCCGCCGGCCCGCGCTGACGACTGGCGCGGCGAGGTGCGCACCACCGACCTTCGTCTCGCGACGCTGCCTTATCGCGAGCTCATGCAGGCTGGAGGCGAGGAGGGCAGCCTCAAGCAGCAACTGGCGTTGTTCGATGAAGCAGCACCTGTTGTGAGCGAGGCTCGCGCTTTCGAGGAGCGGCTGCTGGACGACGAGTCCGACGTCGCAGCCGACCGCAGCCAGATGCAGCAGGCCGCAAACGCTTCCAGCGCCGTACGCCGAGCCCACGCCGTTACCCGCGACGACGACGACCTTCTTCCCTCGTTCTGAAGAGCATTCCCCGATGAAACCGAAACTGTCGGCCTATGTCAGCGATAGCGTGGCGCAACGCCTCGAGCTCGCAGCCAAGCGTCCCGGAGCGAACAAGTCAGCCATTGTCGATGCGGCGCTGGATCGCTTCCTCAACCCTGAGCGGGACACGAGCGGCGATGCGGCGCTCATTCGAAGGCTGGACCGGATGAGCCGGCAAGTGGAGCGCGCCGACCGAGACCTCGGCGTCCTCGCGGAGACCATCGCGCTCTTCATCCGCTATTACCTGACCATCACCCCGCCGTTGCCGTCGCAGGATCAGGACGCAGCACGCGCGCTGGGACGCGAGCGTTTCGAGATGTTTGTCGCCCAGGTCGGCAAACGCGTCGCCTCCGGTGGCCGGCTTGTCGCTGACGTCATGGACCGTGTCAGCGCCTCGAAGCCCGATCTCTTCATGCGGAACCTCGAGGAGGGCGCCCCTTTGGGCGCCGCCCAATCAAGCGACACTGGATCCCGTGCGCCGAGCGCGACGGGTGAGCCGCCGGAGCATTCTCCGGCAGGGCGAGAGGAGATCGACAATGTCTGATCTCCTCTCGCCAGAAACCCGCGAGCGACGTCGAGGCATGCTGCGGACCGCAATGGGACCGGCCATCGCCGTGGCTCTCGAAGAGCCCGATGTCGTCGAAGTCATGGTCAATCCCGATGGAAGGCTTTGGCTCGATCGGCATGGAACGGGCCGGGCTGACACCGGCGTTGTTTTGACGCCGCAGGAGTCGGAGCGGATCATTCGGCTTGTCGCCAGCCATGTGCGGGCGGAAGCGAGCGGTTCATCTCCGATCGTCTCAGCGGAGCTCCCCGAAACCGGCGAACGCTTTGAAGGTGTCTTGCCGCCGGTCTCGCTCGCGCCGTGTTTTGCTATCCGCAAGCCGGCAACGACTACCTTCCGCCTGTCCGACTACGTCAAGGCGCAGATTGCGTCGCCATTGATGGCGAAGGCGCTGACGGCCGCCGTCACCGAGGCGCGCAGCATCCTGATCGCCGGCGGCACCGGCTCAGGCAAGACGACGCTTGCCAATGCGCTGCTTGCGGAGATCGCTGGCCTCGAAGAGCGGGTCGTCATCATCGAGGACACCCGTGAGCTGCGCTGCGATGCAAAGGATGCCGTGACGCTCCGGACCAAGCCGGGCGTGGCAAGCCTTGCCGATCTCGTCCGCTCCACGCTGCGCTTGCGGCCCGACCGCATCATCGTCGGCGAGGTCAGGGGCGCCGAAGCCCTCGACATGCTGAAGGCCTGGAATACGGGCCACCCCGGCGGAATTGCGACGGTCCATGCCAACTCGGCGCGAGCTGCGCTCTACCGGATCGAGCAACTGATTCAGGAGGCGGTCGCGACGGTGCCGCGCCGGCTCATCGCCGAGGCGATCGACCTTGTTGTCTTCATCAAGGGGCGAGGCCCGGCCCGGCGCATCGAGGCCGTCGCCGAGCTCAAGGGCCTCGACCCGTCAGGCGACTACCTGCTCGAGACTCCGCCCGGACTTCCAAACCTCTCCCACCGCCCATGACTTGAAGGAGACTGCAACATGTCCATTCGACTGAAACTAAACGTGCGCTCGCGCCTTCGCAGCTTCTGTTCGATTAGCGGCTTGCCTCTGGTCGAACTCGGCGCGGCCTCGGCCTGCATCCTCCTCAGCGTCACGGCCGCCCATGCCGCGGGTTCGGGCATGCCGTGGGAAGCGCCGCTCGAGCGCGTGCTGGAGTCCGTGCAGGGGCCCGTCGCCAAGATCGTTGCCGTAATCATCATCACGGTCACCGGCATTTCGCTTGCGTTCGGCGATACGTCCGGCGGCTTCCGCAAGATGGTCCAGGTCGTATTCGGCCTCTCCATCGCCTTTGCTGCGAGCTCCTTCTTCCTCTCGTTCTTCTCGTTCGGTGGCGGAGCACTGATTTGATGCGCCCCGAAGGTTTTGAACTCGCACTCCACCGCTCGTTGACCGAACCGATCCTGATCGGCGGCGCCCCTCGGGCCGCCGCCATCCTGATCGGGACCCTGTCGGCCGTGCTGGCGCTCGGCCTGCGCCTTTGGCTCGCAGGTCTCGTGCTCTGGGTCATCGGCCACAGCGCTGCCGTTTGGCTCGCCAAGCGCGACCCGGCTTTCGTCGAAGTCGCAATCCGCCACACCAAGCACAAGGGCCGGCTCGCATGCTGAACTTGAGAGAATTTCGCGGCAACGCTTATCGGCTGGCTGATTGGCTGCCATGGGCCTGCCTGGTCGCGCCGGGCGTCATCCTGAACAAGGACGGCAGCTTCCAACGGACGATACGTTACCGGGGACCGGACCTCGACAGCGCGACCGAGGCCGAGCTGATGAGCGTCGCATCGCGCGTCAACAACGTCCTCAAGCGCTTTGGCTCAGGCTGGGCTCTCTTCTTTGACGCGACGCGCATCCCCGCCTCGGAGTACCCGCGGTCGGAATTCCCTGATGCAGTATCTTGGTTGGTGGATGAAGAGCGTCGGGCCGCTTTCGAAGGCGCCTCCGGAGTGGCATGGGAAGATCCGTCGCGGCCCGGGGGGCAGCACTTCGAGAGTGTGCTGCATCTGACCCTGATGTACTTGCCGCCGGCCGAACGGATCTCGCGCCTCGAGGGCTTGTTTCTCGAGCGCCCAAAGGAGAGGGGACGCGCGCAGGAACAACGACAGCGCGTTCGGCGCGGCCAAGAGGTCGGCAGGGACGAAGATCCCGCTCGGCACGACATTCAAGAGGGCGAGGCTGATAGCCAACGAAGGTTTGACAGTGAGGAGCCCGGTTATCGCGATCATCTCCGAAGATTCATCCAGGAAACCGACCGGGCGATCGATCTGCTGTCTTCGGTCTTTCCGGAGATCTGGTCGCTCAACGATGCGGAGACATTGACTTATCTTCATAGCTGCGTCTCGACCAAGCGCCATCCGGTCAGCGTTCCCAAGATTCCGGCTTATCTCGATTGTTTCCTGAGCGATGAACCGTTGACCGGCGGATTATCGCCGGCGATCGGGCGTAGCCATCTTCGCGCGCTCACCGTCCTTGGGTTTCCGCACGTCACATTTCCGGGTTTGCTCGACGAATTGAACCGGCTTGGCGTTGCCTACCGCTGGGCCACCCGTTTCATTCCGCTGGACCGCACCCAGGCAAACGCGACGCTCTCGCGTTACCGGCGGCAGTGGTTTGCAAAGCGAAAGTCGCTCGCTGCGATCCTCAAGGAGGTCATGTTCAACGAGCAGGCCGCGCTGCTCGACACCGACGCCAGCAACAAGGCTCTCGACGCAGATGCGGCCCTCTCCGAGCTGGGCGACGATCTAGTTGCCTTCGGCTATATCACCACGACCGTCACCGTAACTGACGAGGACTCGCACCAAGTGGACGAGAAGATCCGCGCGGTCGAGCGGGTTATCAATAGCCGGGGTTTCACGGCGATCCGTGAAAGCGTCAATGCCGTGGAAGCCTGGCTTGGCGGGTTGCCGGGCCAAGCCTATGCCAACATCCGTCAGCCCATCGTTCACACGCTGAATCTGGCCCACATGTGCCCATTGTCGGCGGTGTGGGCAGGACCTGAGCGGTGCGAGCATCTTGCCGGACCACCGCTTCTCGTCGCCAAGACGAAGGGAGCGACACCTTTTCGACTATCGCTCCACGCCGGCGACGTCGGGCACACCATCATTGTCGGTCCAACGGGCGCGGGTAAGTCAGTCCTGCTTTCGATGCTCGCCCTTCAATTCCGTCGCTACCCAAACGCCCAATTGATCACGTTTGACAAGGGGCGATCGGCACGGGTCGCCACGCTGGCGTTGTCCGGATCCTGGTATGAGCTCGGCGCCAAGGGCGGTATCGCCTTTCAGCCGCTCAAGGATGTAGCCGAGGAGGGAGCGAGACTCTGGGCGCTGGACTGGCTCTGCGGCGTGCTCGCCCATGAGCGCGTGACCGTGACACCTGACGTCAAGGAGACGCTCTGGTCGGCGCTCAGGAGCCTCGGGTCTGCGCCCGTCTCGCAGCGGACGATGACCGGGCTCGTGGCGCTGCTTGCCCGCGATGGGCTGCGGCAGGCGCTGCAGCCTTACACACTCGAAGGACCCTACGGCCGTTTCCTGGACGCAGACGCCGACCGTCTTTCCGGCGCGGATGTGCTGACCTTCGAGATGGAAGAACTGATGGCTTTGCCGGGCCTGGTGGCGCCAGTTCTAACCTATCTCTTCCACACCCTTGAAGAGCGCTTTGACGGCCGGCCCACCTTGCTCGTGTTGGATGAAGCCTGGGTGTTTCTGGACGACCCGCTGTTCTCGAGCCGGATTCGCGAATGGCTGAAGACGCTGCGGAAGAAAAACGTATCTGTGATCTTTGCGACCCAGTCGCTGGCCGATATCGCAGACAGCCAGATCGCGCCGGCGATCATCGAATCCTGTCCCAGCCGCATCTTCCTCCCGAACCCCCGTGCGCTGGAGCCGACCCAGACCGAGACCTATCGCCGGTTCGGCTTGAACGACACGCAGGTGCGCCTGATCGCGGAAGCGTTTCCAAAGCGCGACTACTACCTGCAGTCCCGCGCCGGCAACCGGCTGTTCGAGCTTGGCCTCGGTCCAGTGGCGCTCGCGCTCGTCGCGGCGTCATCGCCTGAGGATCAACGGATCATCGATGCGATCCTGTCTCGCACCGGCGGTCACCACTTCGCCAAGCGCTATCTCACTGAGCGAGACCTGCACTGGGCGGCGAACCTGATCAGCACCTTTGAACAGGCCCAGAAGGCCTGACCCCATCCCAACGTTTAAGGAGCTATCCATGCTGAAGATTTTCGGCGCGCCTGTCGCGTGCCCATCTCTGAAGGTGACCGCAGTTGTAGCGCTTGCCCTCGTCGTTGCCCTGAACGGATCCCAACGGCTCGGAGCGCAAGTCGTCGTCTTCGATCCATCGAACTACGGCCAGAATCTGCTCACAGCCGCTCGCACGCTCGAGCAGATCAATAATCAGGTCAGGAGCCTGCAAAACCAGGCGCAGTCCCTGCTCAACCAGTCCAAGAACCTTACGAGCTTGCCCACAAGCGTGGTCGGTCAGCTTACATCGACGGTCAATCAGATGAACACCCTGATTGGTCAAGCGAAGAACATCTCTTTCGATGTTCAGAAGACCCAGCAGGATTTCGAGCGGCTCTATCCTCGTCAATATGCGGCAGCTGTTTTGTCCGACAAGATGGTGCAGGACGCGACGTCGCGGTGGGACAACAGCTACGACGGACTGAAGCAGTCGCTCACACTTCAGTCGGCCATCGTCGGCTCTCTGGATCAGGACGGCCAGACGCTCAGAACCCTAATGGCAAATTCGTCCGCCGCGGTCGGCTCGCTACAGGCCCAGCAGTCCGGTAACGAGCTGCTAGGCCTCCAGATCAAGCAGTCATTGCAGACCCAGGCACTCCTGGCGACTCAAGCGCGCGCGGACACATTGCGTGCTGCCGAACAGCAAGCGTCGTCGGCTGCCGCCAAGGAGCGGTTTACTCGCTTTATCGGCGATGGCCATGCCTACAGCAGCGGCAAGTAGGAGGGAAGGACCATGGCTGATCTCTCCGTTATCGACCGTTTTACCGAGACCTTCTCCCGCTACATCGACTCTGGATTTGGTCTCCTGTCCGGTGACGTCTCGTTCTTGAGTTCAACGTTGATCGGCATCGACCTGACGCTTGCCGGTCTTGCCTGGAGCATGCGCGCGGACGACCACATCATGGTCACGCTCGCCAAGAAGGTGCTCTACGTCGGCGCCTTCGCATTCATCATCGGCAATTTCAAGAGTCTGGCCGATATTGTCTTCGCATCGTTTTCCTCCATCGGTCTGAAGGCGTCCGGCGGGAGCTTAAGCGCCGCCGACCTGGCGCGTCCGGGTTTTGTAGCCTCCGCCGGCTTTACGGCTGCTCATCCGCTTCTCGAGGAGACCGGCCAGTTCTCGGGCTTTGATGTCCTGACCAACCTGCCCACGATCCTGATTCTGCTGTTTTGCTGGATCCTGATCGTGCTCGCCTTCTTCGTCCTTTCGGTGCAGCTCTTTGTCACGCTGATCGAATTCAAGCTGACGACACTCGCGAGCTTCATTCTGGTGCCGTTCGCCCTGTGGAGAAAGACCGCGTTCCTGGCGGAAAAGACCCTCGGAAACGTCGTCGCTTCGGGGGTGAAGGTGATGGTTCTTGCGATCATCATCGGCATCGGCTCCACCATCTTTGGACAGCTCGCAAGCACGTTGACGCGGCCGGTCGACATCGTCTCGGCCATGAGCTTGCTGTTGGCGGCGCTTTCGCTGTTTGGCCTCGGCATATTCGGCCCAGGAATCGCAGCGGGATTGGTCTCAGGTGCGCCTCAGCTTGGCGCCGGCGCGGCGGCAGGCACGATTGCGGGGGCTGCGGCAATCGCGATCGGCGGCGGAGCGGTAGCCGCTGGCGGGCTGCGCATTGCGGCAGGCGGCTCAGTGGCTGCGGTTCGCTCCGCAGCATCGCTCAGCGGAGCGTCCTCGGCTGCGGGCACGGCAGCCCGGGCCTCAACCGCGGATCAGCTCTCAAGTCCAAGTGCAGGTAGCGCATCAAGCGGAACGGCTGCTTCAGGTGCGGGGCGTGCCGCGGCTTCGTCAGGACGGGCGCACGCAAGAGAAGCGGCCCAGATGGCTGTCCACACACTGAAGGAGGGTGACAAAGGTGGGCATTCTTCGGGTCCGAAGCTGGGGGAGGAGTAAGATATGGCAGGTCATCCCTTTCAGCGCGTGTCTGTTCGCTATGGCGAGACGCCAGAGCCGGTCACGCCCTATCAGAAGGCAGCCCAAGTCTGGGACGAGCGGGTGGGATCTGCCCGCGTGCAGGCAAGCAACTGGCGCTTGGCGGCCCTGGCGGCGATCGGCCTCTCCGGCGTCCTCGGTTTGACGATCTTCACCCAGATCGCTCGCTCCGGCGTTGTGCCGTACGTTGTCGAAGTGGACCGGCTCGGCGAAGTGCGGGCAGTCGGGCCGGCACTCGAAGCCTACCAGCCGTCAGACGCGCAGATTGCGCACTTTCTCGCACGATTCATCGAGAACGTGCGCTCGTTGTCGATTGATCCGGTCATCGTTCGAGCGAATTGGTTGCGCGCCTACGATTTTGTAACGGACCGCGGCGCGCTGGCCTTGAACGATTACGCGCGAGAAGCGGACCCGTTCACGAAGATCGGCTCTAAAACGGTGACGGCTGAAGTCACGTCAGTGGTGCGTGCGTCGAGCGACAGCTTCGAGATCCGGTGGAAAGAGAACGCTTACGAGAACGGCACGATCGCAAAGACAGAGCGCTTCACCGGGCTCGTCACCACGGTTCTCAAGCCGCCCGCGGATGCCGAAACACTGCGAAAGAACCCTCTCGGCCTCTACGTCCATTCCGTCAACTGGTCGCGCGACCTCATCGGAGACGCCAAATGAATTCCAAAGTCCTCACCAAGTTCGCGTCGGCCAGCGTTCTTACCTTGTCGTTTGGGCTTGCCGGATGCGCCACCAAGCTCAACCTCGAAGCGCCCTATGACGAGATGGTTTTCGAGAAGGGGTTTCCAGAGGCCGATCCGCCGGGGCCGGTGCAAGTCGTCGAGACGCCGAAGGTCCTCCCGTTGCCCGGCCAGCTGAAACCGCTTCCGGCAAAGGGCACCAAGGAGGAAAAACTACCGCCGGAGCAGGCGATCGCCAAGGCGAACAAGGCGGCTAGGATGGAGCCGACGCGCGCCGGGTACATCAACGCCATTCAGGTCTATCCCTGGACTGAAGGCGCGCTTTACCGGCTCTATGCAAGCCCCGAGAAGGTCTCGACGATTGCACTTCAACCGGGCGAGGAACTGATCGACGTATCCACGGGCGATACGGTTCGCTGGGTGGTCGGGGACACCTTGAGCGGGCAGGGTGCCACCCGGCGTGTGCACATCCTGGTCAAGCCGACGTTGCCGGATATTCAGACCAACCTCGTGGTCCTGACCGATCGGCGAGCTTATCACCTCGAGCTCGTCTCGACGAAGCAGACCTACATGGCGTCCATCTCATGGACCTATCCGACCGACACGCTCGTCGCCCTCCACAAGCAGAATGTCGCAGCCCAAGAAAGCGAGGAGCGAACCGCCGATCGTGGCGTACGGCTCGATAGCTTGAATTTCCGCTATCGCATTGAGGGAGACGATCCGCCCTGGCATCCCGTGCGCGCTTTCGACGACGGCCGCAAGGTCTATATCCAGATGCCGTCCGGCCTGTCGCAAGGCGAGGCGCCGCCGCTTTTTGTTGCCGGAGCCGATGGCCGGCCGAACCTCGTCAATTACCGGGTCCGCGGATCCTATTACATCGTCGATCGGATGTTCGGCGCCGCCGAACTTCGTCTCGGCGAAAATCCGCAGCGCATCGTCAGGATCATCCGTATCGATGCGCGGCCCGTGTCGCAGACCTTCAGTGCCGGGGGCAACTCATGACGAGCTTGGATCAGGATCCCGAACCGCTGGAATTGCGGGCACGGCCGCGGCCGGTTCGGCGCCTCAACAGGCGCGCTCTCATGATTGGCTGCGCTGTCGCGGCCCTATTCGTCGGTGGGGCGATACTCATTGCGCTCCGGCCGTATTCCTTCAAGCAATCGGAGCGGACGGAGCTCTACAACACCGACCGCAAGCAGACGGCCGAGGGCTTGAGCAAGCTGCCAAAATCCTATGAGGAGTTGCCGCCATCGACGCCGCGGCTTGGACCGCCGTCGCCTGGGGATATTGGCCGGGCCTTTGCCGAAAACGAGAAGAAGGCTGGCCTAGCATCGGACTCTGGCTTCCGCTCCAACCCGGAGGAAGACGCCGAGCGGGCTGAGCGGATCCGGCAGACGCGGGTCGCCCTGCAGGCAAAGGAGTCGGGCTTGTTCGTCCGCCTGTCGGAGAAACAGGACAAGCGCAAGCAGGCAAGCGCGACCGAAGCTCCGGCTGCTGCTCCATCAGCATTCCGGCCTTCAACTCCCGATACCGGTCCATCTGCTGCGGAACTCGCGAAGACGGCGCAGGCGATGATCGACCGCTCCAGCGAGATCATTCCCTCGTCGCAGGCGCGCAAGCTAGCCTTCGCGGGAGCGAAAGCCGACACGGAGACCACCAATCCCCATGCGCTTAAAGCAGCACCATCCACCTACGCGGTGATGGCGGGATCCATCATCCCGGCGAGCCTCGTCACGGGTCTGAATTCAGACTTGCCTGGGGCGACCATCGGCCAGGTTACCGAGAACGTCTATGACACGGTCACAGGTGAGCATCTCTTGATCCCGCAGGGGACAAGGATTGTGGGCAAGTACGATAGCGTGGTCGCCTTTGGTCAGAAGCGGGCGCTCGTCGTCTGGTCGCGGCTCATTTTACCAAACGGAAACTCAATCGTGATCGAGAACCTTCCGGCGACCGACGTAGCTGGCTACGCAGGGCTTGAGGATGAGGTTGATTTCCATACCTGGCAGTTGCTTAAGGGCGTGGCCTTGGCGACCCTGATCGGAGTGGGAACACAGCTATCGATCGGCAACGACGAGAGCGACCTTGTAAAGGCGTTGCGGGAAAGCACGCAGCAAACGACCAATCGGGCGGGGCAGCGCCTGGTGGAGCGCGAGCTCGATGTGCAGCCGACAATCACGGTGCGGCCAGGTTGGCCCCTGCGGGTGATTGTTTCGAAGGATCTGGTGCTGAATCCGTACCAGGACGTTCAGACGGTAGCGAAGGGCAAGTGAGAGATGAAGCTTGCGAAACTGCCTGATCGGACGCCGGTGAAGATGGGCGTTGTATTTACGCCGGGACTTGCACAGCGGTTGCGAGAGTATGCTGATTTCTATGCTGAAACCTACGGCAGCAAGGAAGAAGTGGCTGAACTGATACCGTTCATGCTTGAGGCATTTCTCGAGAGCGATTCGGCGTTCAAGAGAGGAAGGAAAAAATCTGACGCAGAATCACCGTCAGGCAATCGATACGATTAGCGGTCTTCGCGGCTAACACTCAAGATGGGCCTCGGTATTCGCCTGGGCGAGTGCAGTCCTCACATGCTCGATAGCAAATTCGAGTGTTGTGAGGAGATTGGACAGTTCGTTTGCAGATGCTTCCTCCAGATGAAGGTTGTCCTTGCAAACGGCTTGAGAAACTAAATCGTGTATAGAGGCGGTCACGCGCGGGCCTAACAAGGCCAAACCCGAGGATCCGAGAATTTGGGATATCACCTCGCCAGAGGGGCTAACCCTGATGACTAGCTGTAGACCTGAGGCGATCTCTTCTTCGAGAATCTGGACAGGTAGGCTGATTGCCGAAAGAGCGTGACCCATTCCCTCCGTGCGATAGCCGACCCGAAAGAAATTGCCGTCGGTAGAAGCTTGGCCAGATGATACACGGTCGATGAACGGTTCGACCGATCGAGCTAGCGCATTGGCCATCTGAGTCACCCTAAGATCCGCCGATAATACCTAGTATACTAGGTGGAGATCAAGTAACGTTTTGTGCCGTCTTGCCGCATGAAGTTGCGGCGGCTGGTAGCCAGAAATCTTCGGCGCCTAAGGAAACAAGGCGGCCTTTCCCAGGAGGAATTGGCCGATCGCGCTGGTTTGAACCGCAACTACATCGGGATGATCGAACGCGAGGAAAATTCGCCGACGGTTGACGCCCTTGAACAAATTTCGGCTGCGCTCGGGATTGACCCCATCATTCTGTTTCGGGATCCTTAGCAGCGGGTGATCGCTCTTCTCTCGCGATCGAGCGCGGGACCCAAGAGAGGATCGAGCGGCCTTCGGCAGCCAATTTTTCTGCGGTCTAAGCCAAAGCACACTTTCATCTAAGGCGGATTGAGAATGTATGTCGGCTATTTCGACGAGGTGAAGGCTGATCGTCAGCAAGGAAGGGACAACTACCTGGTCGCGGGCCTCGTCATCCCAATGGACCAAATCGGTATTGTCGAAGGACAGATGACGGATTTGGCGGTCGAGCTGTTCGGCTCGCGAGAGCTGACAAAAGAAACCGAATTTCATGCTGACTCGATTTACAGGGCCAAGGACAACTTTCGCGGTAAGTCGATGGCTGAGCGCGCGACAATCCTTGGTCGGCTAGCCAAGCTCATTGGGGAAAACCAGTATGTCGCCAAAGTCTTTGCGGCCATAGACAGTGCAAAGATTTACAATCCGGACCAAGCTGCAGAATTTGCGTTTGCACATTTCGTCGAGAGAGTGCAGATGTGCGTCTGGGATAGGCCATGCGTTCTAATTGGTGACCAAGACGACGCCGAGGCGGTAAACATGGTCCGTGACTTCGCGCAATTTCGGGCGCGAGGCACGCCTTGGGCGCACGGCATCGACATTAAGACCGTCGTCGATACGGTCCACTTCTCTAAATCACACCACTCGCGTTTGATCCAGCTTGCTGACGCCTATGCTTGGCTCACAGTTCACAGGTGGGGGCTACGGAAGGGTGTGATGGCGAAGCTTGTCGATGACGCAATCAACGGCGTCAATCTGTTTCCCAATCGGTATAAGTACTGGCCAAATTCCTAACAACAGCGCGTGTCAGTGATCAACCCACTGATCTGGTTGTATCGGAGGCGCTTGGCGCGGGCTTGGTGCGGCTCACGAACGGTTACCAATCCATAGCGTTGCGCAAAGTGCTGATCGCGTTGGACGGTTTGCCGCGCGTCGCTGCGGCCGAAGTGATACCGCCGATTCCAACCCCATCCAGCCATGCTGTGTGTTTCCGGTTTAGCAGGTTGGGATTCTTCCGCCGGCAAATGAATATCATCAGTGCCTCCAAAGCCTGCATCCAATCTTTGCGTGGCCGGGCAAACCCAACCTGCTTCTCCTTCCTTTTTCCGAGAAGGTGAAGACAAATCGTGCCCTTCATCCAACCGTTGCGACTATCGATCTGCGAAATCATGCGCAAATTGCGTTGATTGAAGACCTCTTTTTTGAATCCTTGTTTGGTCGTAAGGCCGACGTAAATTGGCTTGTAGCTACGGCCATTCCGCAAAGAGAAGATATAGATTCCGATAGCGTCAGACAGCCTGCCCCCCGCAGTCCGATTTACGTATTCCCATCCTTCCTTTTGCCACGCGACCTGAAAAACCTTGACACGATCGATTTCGAAAGGACCAAACACCTCAAACGTTCTCGTCATCGACATCTCCAAATAGCGAGCGTGCCTTACTATCATGGGACTGCACCGGAGTTGAAGAACAGCGAGTACCCCTTTGTCAGAGTGACATTGCTTGCCCGTTGTTGAAGCCACTGGCCCGGAGAGCGACGATTGGATCGCAATATCGCGTCCGATGGCCCTCTTCGCGGTGCCATGGACGACGAGTCCACCCTGCCAACTGGTAACATCAGCCTAAAGTCTACCTCGCCAAGTGGCTCAACTGATGCTTGCGAAATCTATCCCGTTGCGGAATGATATCTAGTTAGGTCGCAGTGGGAATCGGGCAGCGAAGGGGGGAGCGGTGGCTGGCAGCGCAATTCGCGGGTCTTCGCGAGAGTGATTCAATTTCCAATCATCCGACGAGTAGAGGTGCAGGGGTACGAGTTATTCCAGAACGACAAGTCGTCTGGAATATCGCACCGTTTTGACCGCGGTGTGCATGCGATCGTCGGTATCAACGGGCTGGGCAAGACTACGCTTCTCGCAATGCTCTATAGAGCTCTGATCGGGCCCTACGATCAGAGCAAGCGTGACGACGCGGGGCTTCTAAGCTCAAAGCACGAGCTCAGCGACTGGCGTCAGAAGGGTTTCTTCCGCGAACGAGTCAGTGACCGCGCAGTGAAGGCAACTGTTGAGGTGGATATCGAGTTCGGCAAACGAGCTGTGACGGTACGTCGCAAGCTCACGAACCTAGAGGTTGTATCGCTGTCGCTTGATGGTGAGCCCATAGAAGCGTCCCAAGAAGAATATGAAAGCACGATCTTAGCGTTGTCGGGAGCGGCGACCTATTTCGATTTCTACGCGATCTTGAGATACCTCGTATTCTACCTTGAGGACCGGATCGAGCTCATATGGGACCGCCGTTCCCAATTCGATATGATGAGGGTCCTTCTTTTTGATACGGAAGCGGCTAGGCGCGCGTCGGAGGCCTACGACAGCGCTCAGTCGGCTGACAGCGATTTTCGTACGATGCGGACTATTGTAAACAATGACACGAAGCGGCTAGCCGACTTGGAGGCTGCTTTGGGTCAGACGCAAGCGTCCGAATACCGGATGCTACAAGTCGCGCTATCTCAAGCGGAGGCCAAAGATCTGGAGCAGGCTTCCGCAATTGAGGAAGCGAGACGCAATGTAGAAACGACTCGTTTGAGTCGCGAAAAGGCTTTGCTGGACCTGCAGGAGGCTCGCAGCGCTGTCGAGCACGAAGAGCAAGCGCATTATCAACATCTATTTCCAGATCTCGGCGAAACTGCGCGCCACGTCTTTTTGAATCTTCTTGGCGGCGGAGCCTGCTTCGTCTGCGGAAATGAATCGTCGAACGCTGCTGATTATCTCCGCGACAAGCTTGATCAGCATCGATGCCCGATCTGCAATTCGGCTGAGGAACAGCAGGAAAACGTTGTTAAGCCGGCGCAGTTCAGCAAAGCAAGGCTCGGTAGGCTTCGCGTTTCGGTGGACAAGCTTCGGGTAAGTATTTCTTCTCTGACCGCTGCGATTGAAAACGCTGAAAAGGAATACGCCCAGCTTGTCGAACGTCGCGAAGGTGACCGTGAGGAAATCCGCAGGCTGCGTCACGAGCTCACAAAATTTGGTCCCGTTGCCATCCCAGATGAAGCCGAGGTTGAGGCGCTTCGCGCATCGATCGCTCAGGGCCGAAAACAGATGGACGAAGCACTTGCCGAACGCAATTTGTGGGAAGGGCGCTATGGACGGATTGTCGGGAGACAAAAGGCTCGGATCGAGGAAGCGACGGAGGAAATCAGAAAGCGTTTCCGGCAGTTTGCCGGGATGGTTTTGGCAGAGCACTGCGAATTGATCGCAGAAAACGAATCTCGCGCTATCGGGCAAGAGGGAAAGAAATTCGACTTTCCGTATTTTGAGGTGGCGATGACCTCTGGGGTGTTTAGCCAGAGCCCGAGCGCCAGGGATGACGCGTCCGCGGTCTCGGAGTCGCAACGCGAGTTCCTGGATATTGCCTTCAGGCTCGCTCTAATCGCAACAGTGACCGGGGGGAAGTCCGATTCCATGCTTGTTTTGGAGACACCCGAGTCCAGCCTCGATAGCTTGTTTGTATTCAAGGCCGGTGAAGCATTCCGGCAGTACGCGGAGGATCCGAAGCGCCGAAACGTCTTTATCGCGAGTACAAACCTCAACAACGAGGAGATGTTGGGCGCGCTGCTCGGGGCACTCAAGCCCCCAAAAATCGACAAGACTTCAGCCGCCATCCCACAATTGGGTCGGAAGCGGGTCGCTGAGGCCGTAGTCGCGCCAGCTGTACCACGAGCCGAACGGCTTAGCAGAATAATCAACCTCCTCGAGCTGGCGGCGCCAAATGCCGCTCTTAGGAACTATCGAGCCTACTACAAACGACTCTTCAATTCCGCCTTGGGGCGTTAGGTATGGCGGACCAGTCAGGCAGGGCGATACTAGTACCCAGAATGTGGATCCTCTTGCTGCTCGACGCATGCGAGCGCTCGGGTATATCTCCGCTATCGGTCGAAAGGCTGCATCGCCTAGTGTATCTCGCCAATACTTTGGCGCCGGTGTACGATCTCTTAGTTCCGGATGGTTACATCCTTAAGTATCGGCGAGGTCCGTTCTTTCCGGCGGTGCATTACGATATCGGGCGCCTCGTAGCTCAGGGAATGGTCAGGGCGACCGGCTCGAAACCAGTCAAGGATGACCTCGGATATTGGATTTCCGCGAACTATAGCCTTCACAAGAATGGCATGCGGGTCGTCGATGAGGCTATTTCTATCGAAACCGTACGCCCTAAAGCCCTTTACCTTAGAGAGGTTGCACTCGCATTCGCGGGTCTCGAAGCGTCCGATCGTGACGGTGCTGCCTTAGTCGATGTGAACTATGATGCGGTGGCAGAGAATTCCGCCGTACGCTTCGGAGAAGGTGACGATAATTTGGCTCCTGCAGCCTCCGTTGTCGTCTCAAGTCCCATTGACCTTTCGGTCCGTCGGTTGAGATTGAGCAGGTACCTGCAATACCTGGAGCAGGCTTGGAAGCACCGTCAGGGGCAGCGGCATGCCTCCTGACGAGAAGCTAAATTCTGTTCGTAATCGGATGAACGCGGAGGCCATCGCCGTCGTAAAGCAGGCACCCCTTGCGGGAAGTACTCCGGCGCCGTCTGACCCGGAAACTGATCACTTGGCGTTCGAGAATGAACTTCAGCGCTACGTGACCGAGTGGCTTGATAGTCACGAGGATACGGCCTCGGACTCGAAGCCATATGCGTTTGTGCTGTCACGTTCGATCATCGACGATCTGGAGATGCTCGCTAAGACGACGCTTGTCGGAAAAAAGTACGATGCTTTCAGGCACCAAAAGGGAAATGAAATTACCGGGCGTTTGATCTTCGCCACCATGAATTTCGAGCAGGCCGTCGTCGTGGAGGTGGGAGTAGTGACCGACGCCCAGTCTCTTTTCGATGCGGTTTCGGGGTGCGGCTGCCATGACCGCGTTTACGGCGTGTTGGAGCCATCCCAGAGAAACTTGATCGTAAATCGTCCGGGTGCCGCGACGCGCTCAATCATCATCAAGCCGAGTAGCCAACACGCGCCATGGACGCTCGACCGGCTGGAAACAGAATTGGCCAACTTCCACGCCTCGTTTACGCGCACGCCGAACAGTGTCTTGCTTCCGTGGAGCAGCGCGGACAATGGCATCACGGTCGACCGGCTTGAAAACAGAATCAGCAAATCGCTGGCTTGGGCGCTGGATGTGAATTTCGCTCGAGGGAGTGTGCTGACTGAAGTCGAAACGAGCTCAGGGAGGATGGACGTCTACTTGACCCCGAGCGTTCTCACCACAGGATCGGGCGTAGTCGAGGTCAAGGTACTTCGAAGCCATCGGCGACGCAAAGGAAGCCGCGTAAAAGTCAGTGCAGAGTTCAACGAATGGTGGGCTTGCAAGGGCGTCATTCAAGCGGACCTGTATCGTAAAGACTATTTCGCCAGCGTGGCTTATTTATGCTGTTTCGATGCTCGCGAGGACGATGTGGATATACCAGAGGTACAAAAGGTTGCCGCTACGCGCGAAGTAAGAAACAAGCGGTATTTTATGTATCGCTCAGGAGAAGCTCTACAGGAGGCGCAGCTCGCTATCTCGAAGGGGAGCGCTTCTGGCGCCGGAGGTGAAGCAGCGTCTCACTGAGTATCTGACTTCCTCCTTGTTGCGCGCTCGCGCGCATCGCCCGAATCGGTCGAGCTGATTTGGCGGAGAAGCCGAAAGCTGGCGCAATCTCAGCGCAAATCGCTGCGACATCGACCCGGACGCCGGCGTACCGACTGTCGCCAATCACCATCATAATGTCAGCTTGGGATGCCATGCTTTTCGAGAGGCCTTGCATGATATTCGCCATATCGCTGAAATAGGCCCCAACCATCGCGGGGATGTCGTCGTTCCAGAGCCTCCCTACATGACGTTCCAAGGACTTGACCGTCTTCTTCAGTGTCGGTGAGGGCGGGACCTCACCAGCGTAGGATCGTTTGATTTGCACGTGGGACCTAAGCGTGGACTCGCGCAGCGAGCGGTTCGACGCGGTAGAGGTTAGATAGCCAAGCAACCACAGTTCGACATTATAAATGTCCGTATAGTCGAAAGAGTTGGGATAGGGCGGAGAAAATAAGGAAAACTCTGCTTCGGGGGCGTCGCCCACCAACTCTCGAGAATCGCCTCGCATCAGGAGATAGTCTTGTTCTGCTCTCCTGCCATAGTAAGAAATATCCTGAATCGCCTGTTCCGCTGCTTTACGGAAAAGAAGGTCAACCTGGTCGGGCTTCGTTTCGCGAGCCGTCCAATTTCCGCGATACCGCCTGCCTTTGCCGCTGATCACGACATTGCTGAGGGGCACTGCGATAGATCCGAGCAGGACACGGAAAAGCCGGCGGTGAGGTTCGGATGATAGTCCCGAAATGGCCTCCCGATGGACCAGCAGTCGCCTGGCGATAGTCTTATCGAATATCCAGCGCCCATTGACACCTGGCTCGACGAACGTATCGGGCGCGCCGTCGAGCATGAAGCTAGTCGGGCCTTTGAAGGCCTTTATCGCGGCCTCCAGCTTGACGTAGTCGCGCACGAGCGCCGGAAGGTCGTAACGTTGGAGCTTTGCTTCAATCAGGTCGGCCAAAAAAGGGTTCACCTCGGCAGTAATCGGCTTCACGCCGAGAAACTGACAAGTGAGGGATGTCGTTCCCGATCCCCCGAACGGATCGATGCACACTCGCGGTCGCTTGGATAAGGACGCGACAGCAGTCGATACAAACCTTGGACTGAACGCTTCCTTGAATCGGTACCATCGCTGGAACGGAAGCTCCTGTGCCTCGACATTGCTGGAGGCCGCCGATCTTCGTGCGATTTGATCGAACCAGGCGTTCGCAGTCATCCGGTCTCCGGCGTGAACATCGCGCATCAGGAGAGCTAGGCGCTTAGCGTTGCCTCGTTCCGAGGAGGTTGTCGATTCAAACATGAATTCACTCTAGCGCAGTCTATGCTAATATGCTAATAAAATCAGCATATGAGAATGCGAAAACCAAGTGATATTGGGCGAGATCTTCGCGGCTTCATGACGCGGCACGATCTCACCGAAGCAGAGTTCGCGGAGCGAGCCTCTTTGCGTGGCGGTGTTTCGTTGACGCAATCGTGGGTAAGTCGGATCGTCCGCGGCGAGTTTAGGAGGCCCACCGAGCGGGTCCGTCAGCTAGCCGCCTATGCCGACGTTCGTATCTTCGAGAGAGGGGCTGTGAGCCCTCTGGGCGAGAAGAAAATACGGCAAGCGCTGCGAGCATCCTGGGACGGATCGTTAGCTCAGGCGAGAGTGATCGCGAACCTGATTAAGGCCATGCGTGATCTGGTGTGAGCGCGGCGCGATACTCTAGCGGCAGCCAGTGTCGCTAGGAACGGCGCAAGGCAGCCGCGCAATCTCGACTAGGATGTTCTACAATGCATCAGATAGCGCTCGCGGATTACTCGGCGAGAGGGTAGGGCTGCAGGCGGCATGCCGCTGCTTCTGCGTACTAACTCAGATTAGCGCTAGCATACCGAGTAGCGTTCCGATCCAATAGAGGATCCATAGAACTCGAAGATCCACCCGTTCAAGGGCGGTGTTGCCACCGATCGATGTGGCGCTCCTCCCAAGGCGAGCCAGCGTTGACCAGGCGAAGACGAAAATGGAGGCGCCTCCCAGCCAAATTTTGGATGCGGGCGACGCCTGCCAAGGCAGCTCTGTAGCAAGCATTGCGGAGATGACCGCAGTCAAAAGAAATAGAAATGAGCCCCAGACTCCCCATCGGAAAGTCCGCATGCGTTCTCGCACCCTTGGCTCATAGTCACGCCGTTGCTGGTCGATTTCGGCTTTCGACTTTGCGGCCAAATGTTTGTTTGCTTCCAGCTCCGCGGCGTAGTCGTCATCAACGAACGCCCTCAAGCTCAACCCGGGCCATAAGAGTAGAGCGAGACCACGGAACGTGAGGGCGAATTCATTCATTCTCATAACGCTCGGTCCCCATGTCTCGGAAATGTACCGTGATAGGCCTGCACACACCATCAGACAACCACAAAAGGACGTGCGGCGTTTAGGTCAAAAAGCTGACATCCGAGCGGCCGCGCGCGGAGGTGATGAGACCATCCATGAATTCTTCCAAAGACGGTTGCGGTGCGGTTTGAAGCTTGTGGAGCTCTTCTGGTTTTAGCTTCGTATAGCGTCGCAACGTCCGCCAATCCTTGTGACCCGTAACTAGTGCGACCTTCTCGATCGTAAGCCCGGCCTCAAAGAGGCGGCTTGTACCTTCGTGACGCAGGTCGTGAAAATGCAGGTCGTCAATCTTCAACTCGTCGCAGGCACGCGTGAAGGCCGCGCTTATCGAGCGGTGATTGTACGGAAACACGCGACCCCAGCCCCTCGTGATGATCCGCTGTTGGAGCAAGATCTCCCAAGCATCGAAGCCTGTTAGATTGAGAAGCGGCACTTTCTGATCGTTGCCATCCTTCGCTCGCGGATCCTTGCGATCGCGGATGACGAGCACCCGCGTTTTCATATCTACGTCTGGCCAATCCGGGCGACATATTTCTTCCTGCCGCATCGTTGTCGCCACCGCATACCGAACGATCCGACCCATCGGAATGACCTGTCGAGGATTGGTCTCGAAGTACTCGATGAGCTCGCCGAGCTCATCTTCAGTTGGGCGTCGGTCTCGTTCTTCCGACTTTGCCACGAGGCCCAAATGCTTCATCGCATATCGCGCTAATCGAACCTCTTCAGCCGAGACTTCGATGCCGTGAACGGCTGCGGCGTGCGTCGCTACGGTTCTGATGAAGGAAAAGTCGATTGCCAAGGTAGCTGGGCCCGCGCCTTCCTTCGCGCGCTGGCGACCAAATTCGATGAGCCGCTCGCGATTGAGCTTGGGCAATTTTACCGTCCCTAAGGCTTCCTTTAGTGCCTCCAGCACGGCGGCCTTGGAACGGCGGGGAGGGCGGCCGACCTCGTGCATGTCCTCGATATGCAGATCGATGATGTCGCCGAAGGTTTTTGCCTGCACGGCGGCACGTGGTTTGGGTGATCCGCTGCGGTCGATGTTGCGCTCCATATCGAGCGCCCAGTCTTCGCCGTCCTTGCGCCGGCGGAAGGTCTCTGACACGTAGCGGTTCTTGCGGCGGACCTGGACACGCCAGTTCCCGGAAGGCAATTGAATGAAGGTGGCCACGGTCGTGTGCACTCCCCAATTCGTGTGCGCTACGTGTGCACTGAGAGGTCAAAACAGGTACAAACGTGTGCAAATTCGGCTAGTTTGGAGTGCACATGTTCCGGGTTCATCCCATTGAGAACATAAGGTAAATCATTGAAATCGCAAGACTATCGCTTTTCTGTGGCTCCGATGATGGATTGGACCGACCGGCATTGCCGGGTGTTCCACCGTCATTTGACCCGGCGCGCGCTGCTTTACACGGAGATGCTGACGACCGGCGCCGTCATCCATGGCGACCGGGCGCGGTTGCTTGGCTTCGACGCTAGCGAGCATCCGGTGGCGCTTCAGCTTGGCGGGTCGGATCCGTGTGAGCTTGCGCTCGCGGCGCAGATCGGTGCCGACTTCGGCTATGACGAGATCAATCTCAATGTCGGCTGCCCGTCCGACCGGGTCAAGGACGGCCGCTTCGGGGCGTGCCTGATGGCGGAGCCCGAGCTGGTGGCTTCGTGCGTGGATGCGATGAAGCGAGCCGTGCGCGTGCCCGTGACGGTGAAGTGCCGCATCGGCATCGATGACCAGGATCCGGAGGTCGCGCTCGATCGGTTGGCGCGCGCGGTGGTCGCAGCGGGCTGCGATGCGCTGATCGTGCATGCCCGAAAAGCCTGGCTCAACGGCCTGTCGCCGAAAGAGAACCGCGACATCCCGCCGCTCGACTACGATCGCGTCTATCGTCTCAAGCAGGCGATGCCCAACGTGCCCATCATCATCAACGGCGGGATCATCGGCATCGATGAGGCGAAAGCCCATCTTGCCCACGTTGATGGCGTGATGCTGGGACGCGCCGCCTATCATGATCCGTGGCGGCTGCTCGCGGTCGATCCGGAGGTGTTTGGTGAGGCCGCATCGCATCCGACGATGCAGGCCGCGTTTGAAGCCATGATGCCCTACATCTCCGAGCAGCTTGCGCGCGGTACGCGGCTGCACGCCATCACGAGGCATTTCGTCGGCGCGTTCCATGCCGTGCCCGGCGCGCGTGCCTTCCGCCGCCATCTTGCCGAGCATGGCGTGAGGCCGGGCGCCGGGCTCGATGTCCTTCGCGACGCGATCGCGCGCGTTGACGATCGCGCGGTGGCGCAAGCCGCGGAATAGCAATGGATCCTCGCGAATGCATAGGAAATGGCTATAGATTCGCCTTTCGAAGCTCTATCTCCGGAAGGGGACGAGTGGCCTTCGGAAGAGCCTTTAGCCAAATCATCTTATCGAATTGGGGATCCAGATCCGCTAGTCGACTGCCGTGCGCGGGCGGCGGTGGCTGCTTTGCAGCTCGGGATAACCGGTAAGCATCAGCTTGTCGGCGCGAACGCCCCAGCTCTCCAGGCGATCGAGGAAACTCATGCCGAGCAGGTTGGTCTTCATCTGTCCGCGCTGCACGACCAGTGCCGGCACCGACTTCTCGATGAGTTGGCCGACGGCGAGACGATCGAGCGTGAGCCGAGCCGCCTTGGTGTGTCCGCCTGCGGTCTCGAGATCGACGTCATATTCGAGCATCTCGAGCGGAAGCCCGATAGCCTTCGCGGTTTCCCAGGTCAGCACGACGGAGGTCGCGCCGGTATCGATCACCATCGGCGCGGTCACGCCATTGATCTTGGCGCGAAGTGCGAATTCGCCGCCCTGGCCGCGTTGAATCTGCACGGCGGGAGCGGACGATGCAGTGTGTGCTCGGAAAAAATGCGAGACAGTATGGCTCGCGCGCGCGATCTGATCGGGATCACCATAGGCGACGACGGCACCCGCCGTGCCGGCCAGCATGACGAGAACGAGCAGAAACCGGATCATCGTGCGCCTCCGTGAGCGCGCGCACCGGTCAAGCGCGCTTCGGCAGCCCCGCGATGGGCGAAAGTCCCGCATCCGCCATGCGCGCGGGAAGCTGCTCCATGAGGGCGAGCCGTTCCGCACGTTCCATGGCGTGCCAGCGCGCGATTTCCGGCAGCGTGCGGCCGCAGCCGAAGCACAGCTTTGTCTTGGGATCGATCATGCAGACGGCGACGCACGGCGTGTCTTTGCTCATTCCCGCATAGTGAAGGATTGCTGGGCTCTTCTGCAAGCATCTCTCAGGAACCCGTGCCCGCGCTCATGATCGGCTTGTGGCGTGGCCGTCGTTTCTCGTCCGTGACACCAGAGCCGTCGGGCTGCAGCGGCGGAGCTTCTTCCGTCATCGGCGCAAGCGCGCTCATCACGCGCTCCGGCGGGAAGGTGACGATCACCTCGGTGCCGATGCGCAGCTTCGATTTCAGCGTGAACGTGCCGCCATGCAGGTCGATGAGGTTCTTGGCGATGGGAAGGCCGAGGCCCGCGCCCTGTTCGGCCGATTTGATCGAGTTCGAGCCCTGGCCGAAGGAGGCGAGCACGACCGGGATTTCGTCCTCGGGAATGCCCGAGCCGGTGTCCTTCACCGAGAGATATTGCCCACCCGAGGCGGTCCAGCCGACTTTCAGCCAGATCTCGCCGCCCTGCGGGGTGAACTTGATGGAGTTGGACAACAGATTAAGCACGACCTGGCGGATCGCGCGCTCATCGGCCCACAGGCGCGGCATTGCATGCTCATAGACCTCGTGGATGGTGATGCCGCGGCTCGAGGCGCGGAGCTTCATCAGATGATGGCAGTCGGCGACAATGCCCACCAGCGACACCGCTTCTTCATTCAGCTCGTAACGGCCGGCCTCGATCCGGGACAGGTCGAGGATCTCGTTGATGAGATTGAGCAGATGTACGCCGGAATTATGGATGTCGGCGGAATATTCCTTGTAGACGGCGACCTGATGCGCGCCAAAAATCTCGCTCTTCATCACCTCGGAGAAACCGAGGATCGCGTTCAGCGGCGTGCGCAGCTCGTGGCTCATCTGTGCGAGGAAGCGCGACTTGGCGACATTGGCGGACTCAGCGCGGTGCCGCGCCTCGTCCGAGATTGCCTTTGCCTGTTCCAGTTCGCCGATCAGCGCATCCTTCTCCGCGCGCGCTTCCAGGGTTGCGAAGGTGGAGGAGTGAAGCCGGTACGCCAGAAGCACGAAATAGCCTTCGGCCGCGAGCGACAGCGCCGCCAGAATGTAATTGTCAAGCGAGCCGCTCATCGCAAAGCTCAGCGCCATCGCGACCGCGACGGGCGCGGTGGCCGCGAGTGCGGCGATCGGCAAGTTGGCCGCCAGCATGCTCGATACTGCGATCACCAGCAGCATCAGGAACATCATCAGCGTTTCCGTGACGACGTCGAACACGGGATGGATCAGGATCGCCATCCAGCAAAGGCCATAGAGCAGGTCGAGCACGACGAATCGCGTGCGCCATCTGCGGGTGACCGCGGGGGAGGCCGGCGTGCCGAGATAGCGGCGGCAGCTCCGGATCATGGCGGAATGGATGCAGAGCATGCCGACGGTCCAGAGCGCCGCCGGAACCGGCTGCATCCAGAGCCCGAACAGCAGGCCGGTCGCGACCACCAGGAGCATCACGACATAGGATGCCGACAGCCGTGTCTGCGCATATTGGCGCAGCATTTCGCTGTCGAAGGCGGGCCGTGTTCCGCTGGTCGACGTTAACTTGTCGCGCGCCTCGCGCACCCGCTGCGCCGCAGCCCGGCGATTGCTGGCCGACGGCACGCTTGCCGGCTCGGCCGGAAGCTGCACGACCTCGGGCTTTTCAGCGGGGTTACTCATCAAGAAACACGAATTCCTGCCCACGCCGCACGCGGGCCTTCTGCATTCTCTATCTCTGGCAACAAATCCTTAAGAGCTGACTTAAGGAGCTAAAGAATTACGTTAACGCGGGGTTAATCCGGTGTGTCGAACTGTGGCGAACGGCCGGCTCAATGCGCCGCCGCGTGCTGAGCGATATAGACCACGGCCCCGGCCAGATATCCGGCAAGCGCCGGTCCTGCGATGCGACGGGCGTACCAGAAGAACTCGATCTTCTCGAGCCCCATGGCGGCAACCCCGGCGGCCGAGCCGATGATCAGGATCGAGCCACCGGTGCCGGCGCAGTAAGCGATGAACTCCCAGATGAAGCTGTCCGGCGGGTAGTGCGCGAGGTCGTACATGCCCATGGTCGCAGCGACGAGCGGCACGTTGTCGATGATAGCGCTGAGCAGGCCCAGTAGGACGACGATGATGTCCTGGCGGCCGATCGTGGTCTCCAGCCATCTCGCCAGCATCGTCAAGAGGCCGGCATGCTCGAGACAGGCGACGGCGAGCAGGATGCCGACGAAGAACACGATCGAGCTCATGTCGATCCGGGTCAGCGCATGCGCCAGCGTGAGAGGCTTCCGCAAGTGCTCGTCCTTGTCGCGATGGACGATCTCGCCGGCCAGCCAGACGATGCCGAGCCCGAGCAGAACGCCCATGAAGGGCGGCAGATGCGTGAGCGTCTTGAAAGCGGGCACGGCGATCAGTACGCCAAGGCCAAGGCAGAACATCAGGTTGCGCTCGAACAGCTCGATCCCTTGCAACCGGTCTTCCTTCGGCGGCGGCGCAATGGTCTTGCCTCTCAGCGAAAAGCTGATGAATGCGAGTGGCACGAGCAGGTTTACGATCGAGGCGGGAAGCACCGCGCCCATGATGTTCACTGGCGAGATTTGTCCGCCGATCCACAGCATGGTCGTGGTCACGTCGCCGATCACCGTCCAGGCACCGCCGGCATTCGCGGCGATGACGATGAGGGAGGCGAACAGCAGGCGGTCATCGCGCCTGGCGATCAGTCTCTGGATCAGCGAGACCATCACGATGGTGGTCGTCAGATTGTCCAGGACCGCGCTCAGAAAGAATGCCACGAATCCGACCAGCCACATGAGCTGAACCTGGCTCGTGGTGTGAATTCGCGCAGTGATGACCTCGAAGCCGTTATGGGCGTCGATCACCTCGACGATCGTCATGGCGCCGATCAGGAAAAACACGATCTGCGCCGTCGCGGCGACGGACTCGTCAAGCTGATGGGCGACCATGGTGTGGTCGCCGATCGTGACCGCATACACCGTCCAGAGCACGACCGCGCCGATCAGCGCGGTTGCACTCTTGTTGATCCCGAGCGGATGTTCGAGCGCGATCGCCGCGTAGGCAATGACGAAGATGACGGCGATCGCGATTAGCAAGGCTGGTCCGGGACTAAGCGGCCATCAGCGTTGCAGCCGCGCCAGCAGGCTCGACGTATCCCAGCGCTTGCCGCCCATCTTCTCGACTTCGGCATAGAACTGATCGACCAGCGCGGTGACCGGCAGGTTTGCACCGTTGCGACGGGCTTCTGCGATGCAGATCGAGAGGTCCTTGCGCATCCATTCGACCGCGAAGCCGAAATCGTACTTGTCGTCGTTCATGGTCTTGTAGCGGTTCTCCATCTGCCAGGACTGCGCCGCACCCTTGGAGATGGTGTCGATGACGGCCGCAACGTCGAGGCCGGACTTCTTGGCAAAGTGAATGCCTTCGGAGAGGCCCTGGACGAGACCCGCGATGCAGATCTGGTTGACCATCTTGGTGAGCTGTCCGGATCCCGCGGGTCCGAGCAGCTTGCACATCCGCGCATAGGCCGCGATGACCGGCTCGGCGCCGGCGTAGGCGTCCTCTGCGCCGCCGCACATCACGGTCAGGACCCCGTTCTCGGCGCCGGCCTGTCCGCCGGAGACGGGGGCGTCGACGAATTTGAAGCCGCCCTGGGTGGCGGCGGCGTCCAGCTCGCGCGCGACTTCGGCGGAGGCGGTGGTGTGGTCGACGAAGGTTGCACCCTTCTTCATGCCGGCAAACGCGCCGTCCGGACCGATCGTCACCGCACGCAGGTCATTGTCGTTGCCGACGCAGCACATCACGAAATCCTGGCCCTCGGCGGCCGCCTTCGGGGTGGGGGCGGTCTTGCCGCCGAACTTGTCCGCCCATTCCTTCGCCTTGGCCGCGGTGCGGTTGTAGACGGTGACCTCATGGCCCCCCTTCTTGACGAGGTGGCCGGCCATGGGGAAGCCCATGACGCCGAGACCGAGGAAAGCGACTTTAGCCATGTGGGTGACCTTGCTTGTGCTTGGGTGTTCTTGCGGTTCTGACCAGCCTTGAAGCTGCTGGGGCATAGAAAAGGTTTGGGCGGTTCCGCTCCTAAATGGACGGATCGGACGCGCACCATAAACCCTTGAGGCCGAAGGGCAACGGCTAGGTTTGCCGGGCTCCTGTGCTAGGATAAGTGGCCAAACATACAAAAAAGGGAGTGAAAGGCATGGCCGTGAGCGTTGGGGTGCTCGATCATTTCAACATCCGAACCCGGAAGCTGGCCGAGACCGTCCGCTTCTATGAGGACGTGCTGGGCCTCGAGAAGGGTCCGCGGCCCAATTTCGCTTTCCCGGGTGCGTGGATGTACAGCGAGGGCAAGCCGGTGGTGCACCTCGTGGATATTTCCCCGACGGACGAGGCTCAAAAGCCCGATTCAGGCGTTGTCCACCACGTTGCCTTCGCCAGCCACGGTTTCGACGGCATGAGGCAGCGGCTGAGCGGCAAGGGCATGAAATTCGATTCCCGACAGGTGCCCGGCGGCGATCTCTGGCAGATCTTCGTGCACGACCCCAACGGGGTCATGATCGAGCTGAACTACGAGGCGGCCAAGGAGCAGGGGGCGGCCCCGGTCGAGACGGCCGGGGATATCGGCAGGCAGTAGCCTTTTGGGCGTTTCCGCTCTAATGGGTCGCATCGTGACTTTAGGAGATGCGCTTTGAGCGTGACGCAGCAACAGGTTCTCGACAGCCTCAGCCGGATCAAGTCGCCGCGCGGGGTCGCGCTCACCAATGCCAATGTGCTGAGCGCGATCAGTGCCAGTGACGGCAAGGTGTTCTTTTCGATCAACGTCGATGCCGCGGAGGCGCGGGCCTGGGAGCAGATCCGCGCCGAGGCCGAGGCCGCCGTGCGCGCTATTCCGGGCGTCACCACCGTCATGGTGGCGCTGACCGCCGAGCGCAAGCCGGGCAGCGCACCACCGCCGCCGCCGAGCCGCGGCGCGCCGGGGGTACAGCCGGCTCATGCCCACCGGCCGCCGCAGGGCGGCACCTCGCCGATGTCACGGCAGTCCGAGATTCCCGGCGTTGCCGCCGTCATTGCGGTCGCCTCCGGCAAGGGCGGCGTCGGCAAGTCGACCACTGCGCTCAATCTTGCGCTTGGCCTGCGGGACCTCGGCCTCAAGGTCGGTCTGCTCGATGCCGACATCTATGGTCCTTCGGTGCCGCGGCTGACGGGGCTCCACGAAAAGCCCGAGCTGAACGACGAGCGCAAGATGATCCCGCTTCGCCGCTTCGGCCTCGCCATCATGTCGATCGGCTTCCTGGTCGAGGAAGAGACCGCGATGATCTGGCGCGGTCCGATGGTGATGTCGGCGGTGACGCAGATGCTGCGCGACGTCGAGTGGGGCAAGCTCGATATCCTGGTCGTCGACATGCCGCCGGGCACCGGCGATGCGCAGCTCACGCTCGCGCAGAACGTGCCGCTGAAGGGGGCGGTCATCGTCTCGACGCCGCAAGATTTGTCGCTGATCGACGCGCGGCGGGGCCTTGCCATGTTCAAGAAGGTGAATGTCCCCGTGCTCGGCATCGTCGAGAACATGAGCTATTTCCAGTGCCCGCATTGCGGCACGAAATCGGACATTTTCGGCCATGGCGGAGCGCGACACGAGGCCGAGAAGCTCGCCGTCCCGTTCCTGGGCGAAATCCCCTTGCACATGGCGATTCGCGAGACTTCGGACGCCGGAAAACCAGTGGTCGACAGCGAGCCGGATGGGGCCCATGCGGCGATCTATCGCGCCATTGCGGGCCAGATCCGGGACCAGCTCAAGCCCGTAATTTCCGCGGGCTAACGCCCTCCCGTCGAGGCATGCGACTATCGTACAGCCCCGTCATGCCATTGTCGCGTTCCGAAAGCCGGGCTTCCGTGCTAAACGCCCCGGCAGTCAAACGCCTTCGGTTCGACGCGGCCATCACGCATCGCCGAGACTAAAGCGCGATGAGATTGGGATGAATCGTTCTCGCGCTTTTAGGTTATTGTTTGAGCATGATCTTTTCGGAAAACCGCTTCGCACTTTTCCGGATCATGCTTTAGTGGCGGCAAAAGAGACGTCGGGGAAAACGCCCCAGCAAGGAGAGACCTGAAGATGAAGCGTCGTGATTTCTTGAAAGTGTCGGCAGCAGGAGCGGCGGCGACCGCGGTGGCCTCGCCGGCGATTGCGCAGTCCTCGCCCGAGGTGAAGTGGCGCCTGACGTCGAGCTTTCCGAAATCGCTCGATACCATCTACGGTGGCGCCGAGCAGGTGGCCAAGTACGTCGCCGAGATGACCGACAACAAGTTCCAGATCCAGGTGTTCGCGGCCGGCGAAGTCGTCCCGGGCCTGCAGGCGCTGGATGCGACCTCGAACGGCACGGTCGAGATGAGCCACACCGTGTCGTACTATTATGTCGGCAAGGACCCGACCTTTGCGATCTATGCCTCGGTCCCATTCGGCCTCAACGCGCGCCAGCAAAACTCCTGGTGGTACCAGGGCGGCGGTGCCGAGCTCGGCAACGAGTTCTTCAAGAAGTCGAACGTGATCGGCTTCCCCTGCGGCAATACCGGCACCCAGATGGGCGGCTGGTTCCGCAAGGAAATCAAGACGGTCGCCGATCTCTCGGGCCTGAAATTCCGCATCGGCGGCATCGCCGGCCAGGTGCTCCAGAAGGTCGGCGTGGTGCCGCAGCAGCTCGCCGGCGGCGATATCTATCCGGCGCTGGAGAAGGGCACCATCGACGCGGCCGAGTGGGTCGGTCCCTATGACGACGAGAAGCTCGGCTTCGCCAAGGTCGCCAAGTACTACTACTATCCGGGCTTCTGGGAGGGCGGTCCGACCGTCCACGCCTTCGTCAACCTGGACAAGTGGAATGCGCTGCCGAAGAGCTACCAGGCGATCCTGACCAACGCGACGGCCAACGCCAATAGCTGGATGGCCGCGCGCTACGACCTGCAGAACCCGGCCGCGTTGAAGCGCCTGGTTGCCGGCGGCACCCAGCTCCGTCCCTTCACCAACGAGGTGCTGGAAGCCTGCCTCAAGGCGACCAACGAGCTGTGGGCCGAGATCTCGGCCAAGAATCCCGACTTCAAGAAGTCGATCGATGCCATGCAGGCCTACCGCTCGGATGAATATCTGTGGTGGCAGGTTGCCGAGTATACCTACGACAGCTTCATGATCCGCTCGCGCACCCGCGGCTGATCAGGGAGCCCTGAGCCCCAATCCTAGGTCTTAAGTCTTAGTCGGGAAGCCCGGCCTCGTTCGCGAGGCCGGGCTTTTGCGTATGGAAATCGGTAACGGGTTGTTCCATGCTTGCCACAACAGCCTCGTCAAGAAGGCGCGCACAGTCACAACCATGAAGGCAGGAAACATGAAACGAAGGGACTTCATCAAAGTCACTGGACTTGGCGCCGCGGGCGCCGCCACGCTCGCCGCTCCCGCCATCGCGCAATCGATGCCGGAGATCAAATGGCGCATGCCGACGAGCTGGCCGAAATCGCTCGACACGCTCTACGGCGGCGCCGAGATGATGTGCAAGATGGTCGCGGAGGCGACCGACAACAAATTCCAGATCCAGATCTTCGCAGCCGGCGAGATCGTGCCGGGCCTGCAGGTGCTCGACGCCGTGCAGAACGCGACCTGCGAGATCGGCCACACGGCGTCCTATTACTATTTCGGCAAGGATCCCACCTTCACCTTCGGCTCGTCGGTGCCGTTTGGTCCCAATATGCGGATCAACCAGGCCTGGTACATGCTGGGTGGCGGACGCGAAGTGCTCAACGAGTTCTACAAGAGCTACAATGTGATCTCGCTGCTTGCGGGCAACACCGGCTGCCAGATGGGCGGCTGGTTCAGAAAGGAGGTCAACACGCCCGACGATCTCAAGGGCATGAAATTCCGCATCGGCGGCTTTGCCGGCCGCGCGCTGCAGAAGCTCGGCGTGGTGCCGCAGCAGCTTGCCGGCGGCGACATCTATCCGGCGCTGGAGAAGGGCACCATTGACGCCGCAGAATGGGTCGGCCCCTACGACGACGAGAAGCTGGGCTTCTACAAGATCGCGCCGCACTACTACTACCCGGGCTGGTGGGAAGGCGGCCCGATGCTGCTCGCTTTCGTCAACCTCGACAAATGGAATGCGCTGCCAAAGTATTATCAGAGCGTTCTGGAGCAGGCCGGCCACTACGCCAACAACTACATGATGTCGCGCTACGACCAGGCCAATCCGATGGCGCTGCGCAAGCTGCTTGCTGGCGGCGCCAAGCTCCACGCCTTCCCGCCGCCGATCATGGACGCCTGCTTCAAGGCGGCGAAGGAGCTGCACGCCGAGGTCAGCGCGACCAACCCCAACTTCAAGAAGGTCTACGAGTCCCTGACCAAGTTCTCCAACGACGGCTATGCCTGGTTCCAGGTCGCCGAGGTCGGCTACGACATCTTCATGGCGCGTCACGCGCAGGGCTGATCGCACCGCGGTCGTTTGGTCAGCGGCGAAAGCCCGGTCTCGCAAGGGGAGGCCGGGCAAATCATTGGCAAAAGGTTATTACCGAATAATCCGAGATCGACGAGATGGCCGGATCTGTATGAAGGTTGGGCAAAGCGAAACCATCACCGTGCATTGACGCAATATGCGATTCAACGCGATGATTGAGTAGGTCAGGGGCCCTTCCTGCGGTAATGTCTTCAGCACCGATCGTCGACAGACATGTCGAATCTCTGTGTGCTTAGCGGGCTCATAGCCAAAGGGCGGCGCGTCGATGAAGCGATGGATTCCGAGAATCGCCAAGGCCAGCTTGCTTGCGGCGGCCGTCTTGGTGGCCCTGGTAGGCTCAGGGCTTGGATTTCGCGCTTATCGCCAGAACGTCAGCGCACGTGTCCTCGCAATTCAATCTCCAAACGGCATCCAGGAGGGAATGTACGTCAAGATCGGCGGCATCGATCAATGGATTCAGATTCGCGGCGAAGATCGCGGCAATCCGGTTATCCTCTTTGTTCACGGCGGCCCGGGTGGTTCGACCATTCCGATCTCGTCAAGCTGGCAGCCGTGGGAAAAATATTTCACGGTCGTTCAATGGGACCAGCGTGGCGCTGGACGTACCTTTCGTATGAACGGCGAGTCGATCGCAGCCACCATGACTTTGGCGCAAATGACGCAGGACGGCGTCGAAGTGGCGGAGTATCTTCGCGCGCATCTTCATAAGGACAGGATTATCCTGATCGGGCATTCCTGGGGCTCGTTTCTCGGCGTTCATATTGTCAAACAACGTCCGGACCTGTTTTATGCGTTTGTCGGCACCGGGCAAGTGGTCGGCAAGCAAACCTTCGAAAAGCAATTCGAACTCACAGTTACTCATCTGAATGCGCTAGCGCAGGCCGCAAACAATAGGGTGGCGTTGACGGAGCTGGCATCTATTTCCCCGTCCCCAGGTTGGGATCCAACCAAGCATGACATCATGCAGAAGTGGGAAAAACTGCTGCCCGTTCGTTCGATCGAAGCATTCCAACTCGTCAGCCCCATCCCGCCGCCCTTCATGCCGGATTTTTCGCTGCTCGATTGGTACTATTGGCGAAGAGGCCTTTCATTTTCAGCGACGCAACTGCGCGGGAGGAACGGGCCAATGCTTAGGAGCGACCTGTGGTCTCTGGGCACTGATTTTTCGATTCCTGTATTCTTTTTCGAAGGCACAGAGGACTTCAATACGCCGATTGAGCCCGTCTACTCATACTTTCAACAATTGAAGGCGCCAAAAAAGGAATTCGTGCTGTTCGAGGGCGCCGACCACTTTATTCCGTTGGATCGTCCCGATGAATTTCTAACGCAACTGATAAAGCACATTCGACCGCTCGTTGGACTGTCGGATGGGTAGGGCGCGGCGAAGCCCATCAAGCCTCCAGGTGGTCAAACGCGCCTGACCGCGCGCTGTCTCATTTGCGACGAGTCCAATTCTCGCAGCCGACCTCGTTGTTCAATTCGGCATGCGAGCTACTCGATAACCTCGTCGGTCCGGAGGAGCATGGATGTCGGCATGGTCAAATTCAGAGCCTTTGCCGTCTTCAAATTCACGACGAGATCAAATCGGGTCGGGCGCTCCGCCGGTAGGTCGGCGGGCTTTGTTCCTTGCAGTATCTTTCCGGCCATTGCAGCGGTCTGCCGATAAATGGCCTCCAAATTCGGCCCATAAGACATCAGCCCGCCGGCACGGGCAAAATTTGCGAACGGTGAAACTGCCGGCAGCCGATATTTGAGAGACAGTTCGGCCATCCGTTTTGCGTTGATGGATACGATCGGGGACGACAGAATGAGAAGTCCATCTGGATGGCGTGCACTGGCGGCGGCGAAAGCTCCCTCAAGATCCTCAAACGATTTGATTTCAATGGTCTCGGTCTTGATCCCGACGGATCGGGCGGCATTGGCAACGGCTGTTGGCTGCACGATAGACGTTGTCGGGTCCCAGAGGGCGATAACGTTTGCGCAGCCGGGGATAGCTTCCTTGAGCAGTTCCAGCCATTTGCTGCTGAACTCGGGGAAGTCGGCGAAAACGCCGGTGATATTGCCGCCGGGATGGGCATAGCTGGCAAGCCAATCGGCTTCGATGGGGTCGCCGTCCAGTGCGAATGTCACGATGGGAGTAGTGCGGGTCAGGGCATGAGCCGCTCTCATGTTTGACGGGCCGGTCGTAATCAGAACGTCGAGCCCCTCAGCAATCAATTCCTTGAGCAGCGGCACGATGCTCGCTTCGTCTGCGCCGTTGGCCCGGGTGACAAGAATGATTTGGCCCGGCTCGCGAAAACCTTCGCTGCTCAGTCCCTCCAACAGCCAGACCCGGCGTGACTTCAACACGTCCTCGGGGCCGGGAAACAGAAAACCAATTTTATGAACGGTACTTCGCGAGTCCGCAGCGACGAAGGTTGGAGATACCAGCGCACCGACGGTTCCGAGAACAAAGTCGCGCCGTCTCATGAGTTACCCCATCAAGAGCACTCGTCTGCTGAAGTTCTGCTGCATCACCGCAACACGAGACGATGAGGCACCGATGCCGGATCCAGGATGCCGTATATTCGTGTCGGTGTCAGCTGCCGAGAGGATCGGGCGCGCGTGGGCAGATCAGATCGCGGCGGCCGTTCATTCGCAATGCTTACATGAAGCTTACAGCAGACAGAGCGATGGATGGCGTTCAACTGTTCGCTGGCCGAGACCCGTCTCCCTCAGGGACGATCGGTTCTTGCCAAATGCTTTCGGAAGAAGGCCAGCACGGCGGCGTTGAACTCCGTATGAAAGGAGGCCCGGTCGAACCCCGGTCTGTCCGTACAGATATTGGGAAGCCTCTTCGCCAGATCCGGCGCGCAGGGTGGAAGGAATGCAAAATGACCGGCACCCGGCACAAGATGGTCATCGGGTTTGATCGGCAGGTCGCGATCAATCGCTGAAACATAGTTTAGCGCGACTTCGCCGCCGGTTCTGTCTTCTCCACTCAGCTCCGACGCCCAAAGTTGAGTCGGGATTTTCACGTTCTTAAGGCCGTCCGGGTCGAACAAAGGACCGAAAGCCGGATCGGCAATGACAAGGGCCTTTACGCGCTGGTCATGCACGAATGCTCGTGTCGGGATCTCGCTTCGTCTCAGCTCTGCGCAGCCGGGTTTCGGAGAACCCTCGGGGCAGAATGCGACAGCCTTTTGGAGATCGGGATTGCCGCCCGCAACAACAAGGCCGGTGTAGCCGCCCCTCGAAAAACCAAAGAAGCCGATATTTTGCGGATCGAGCTTCGCATGATCAGGCCATGCGCCGAGCATGTAGTCGATCAATCTCTTGATATCGGCCGGACGCTCGGTGAACGCGGCAAGAGTGTCTGCACGGCTCATATCGCCGCCCCCTGCATCGACCGGATGTTGAGCGCGACGACGACGAACCCGCCATCCGCGAGCGCCTCGGCGGTGTCATGGTGGCCGACGAAAGATCCTCCGTAACCATGTGAGATCACGATCAGCGGGAGCTTTTCACCGGACACAGCACAGTCCGCTGTCGCCGGCAGGGTCATCGTGCGAAATTTCACCTCGCCCGCCTTTCCCAGGCAGGGAGACCACACGGCTGCTCTGATCTCTGGAAAACCCGACTCGGCTGGCACCGCGATCAAACGAAACCCGGCCGCTTCGGCAAGCGTCGCCATCAGGCAGAACGCGGATAAGAGTGCGAACCTGAAGACGTGAATGCGTGCTTCCATCGCGAAATCCCGGTTTTGCGGTCGGCTTCCTCGTGGACCAGACCAGTGTGGCACCGACATATCAGGTATCGGATCCTTGCCGCATCACCGAGGCCACAACCTGGCTTCGCTGACCTTCATGGCAGGAGCAGGCCGGTCTGCAAACACACAATCGCGCCAGATGGCCGTCGTGCATTGTGCCGGCCAACTGCCGCCGAGCGCCATGAACAGTGCCGCGGTGTCGGAGAGGCGCGTCGCCTCGGCCTGCACACGGGTGATCGCCGCGTTGAAATAGGCCTGCTGCGCATTGAGCACCGTGACCTGAGTGATCTGGCCGAGCACGAGCTGCTTCTGCACGATGTCGAGGCTCGCCTTGGCCGCGGTCTCGGCCTTGATCGCTGCCTGCACCGCGCGCGCATCGGCTTGCAGGGAGCGCAGCGCGTCGGCGACGTTCTGCATCGCCGTGATGACGGCCTGGCGGTAGAGCGCTTCGGCCTGGTCGAGCGCAGCTTCGGCGGCCTTCTGCTTGTGATAGAGCGTGAGGCCATCGAACAGCGGCTGCGTCGCGCTTGCGGCCACCGTATAGAACAGCGTGCCTTGCGTGAACAATTCGGCCGGCTTGAAGGCGCTGGTGCCCGGATTGCCGGTCAGCGTGAGGTTCGGCAATCGCGCCGCAATCGCGACGCCGACCTGAGCGCTCGCCGAATGCATGTTGGCTTCGGCTGCCCGCACGTCAGGGCGCTGGGCAACCAGCGTGCTCGGCAGGCTCACGGGCAGGTTGGCCGGCAAAACGAGGTGCTGGAGGTCGAACTTTTGCAGCACCTCGTCGGCGGAGAACTGTCCGGCGAGTGCGGTGAGGAGATCGCGCTGCACCGCGAGCTGCTTTTGCAGCGGCGGCAGGGTCTGCTCGGCCTGGGCGAGGGCGGTCTCTTGCGTGAGCACGTCGACCTGCGCGGCTTGTCCGGCCTCGAACTGGGTCTTGAGGATGCCGAGGATGTCGCGTTCGATCTTGACGATGCGCTCGGTCGCGGCGATCTGGCCGCGCAGCGAGGCCTCTTGAATGGCCGCCGTGACGACATTGGCGGTTAGCGCCAGATAGGCCGCCTCGAGTTGGAACTGGGCCTGCTCGGTCTGGGCATCGAGGCTTTCAACGGCGCGGAAGTTCTGGCCCCAGATGTCGGGCACGAAGCTGATATTGAGCTGCACCGTGTGCAGCGTGTAGCGCGACTGCGGCGCGTCCATCGGACTGGACTGTGTCGCATTGGAGAATTGCTGGTCGGACGGCGTGTAGTTGACGCCCACTTGCGGGAAGAACAGGCCGCGCTGCGCCAGCGCGTTGAAGTTCGCGACCTTGATCGCAGCTTCGGCCGATTGCAGCGAGGGATTGTGCTCGACGGAGAGGCGTATCAGCTCGTTCAGTGGTTTTGAGCGAAACGCCGCCCACCAGCGCGTCGGGATGTCGGCGCCTTCCATGAACTGCTGCCGCGGGACTTTTGGCCCGTCGGCATCGGCGCGCGGCGAGGCGAGGGGCTCCGGCGTGAAGCGGGAGACGTCGGGCGCGGGTGGCGGACTGAAATTCGGCCCTACGGCGCAGCTTGCGAGAAACAGGCTCGAGGCGCCGGCGAAAAGTGCTTTGATCATTACGCTACGCATCGCAACCGTCCTAATGAGCCACTTCAGGCGGCGATGCAGGCGCGCCGTTCTCGTGCAGCACGGAGCTTTCCCGCGACAGGAAGATCTTGCGCAGCGCAGGCGCGACCACCAGCAGCAACAGCGGGCCGATGAACATGCCGCCGACAACGACGGTCGCAAGCGGCCGCTGCACCTGGCTGCCGATGCCGTGCGACAGCGCCGCCGGAAAGAGTCCGACGCCGGCGGAGAGCGCGGTCATCAGCATTGGCCGCATGCGCTGCTCCGCGCCGCTGAACACCGCCTCGGCGATGCTCATTCCGGAGGCGCGCAGCTCACGGAAATAGGTGATGTTGAGGATGCCGTCCATCACGGCGACGCCGAACAGCGAGATGAACCCGATCGCGGCGGAGATGCTGAAATCAAGATTGGCGAGGTATAACGCAATCAGTCCGCCGCCGACGGCGAAGGGAATGCCGGCGAGCGCGAGCAGGCTGTCGCGCACCGAATTGAAGAGACTGTAGAGCAAGACGAAAATCAGGAGCAGCGTCACCGGCACCACGACCATGAGGCGGGACTTCGCCGCCTCGAGGTTGTCGAACTCGCCGGACCAGATGATGCGATAGCCGGGTGGAAGCTGGACATTTTCCGCAACGCGCTGCTGCGCTTCGGCGACCGTGCCGCCGAGATCGCGGCCGCGCACGCTGAACTTGATCGGGATGTAGCGCTGGCTGCGCTCGCGGTAGATGAACAGCGCGCCGGTATCGAGGGTGATGTCGGCCAGTTCGCTCAGGGGGATGTAGGCATTGGTGCCCGACGGTGTCGAATAGGCGACCTTGAGGTCGCGCACCGCGTCGATGCTCTCGCGGAATTTCGGATCGAGCCGGATCGCCACTGCAAAGGAGCGGTCGCCCTCCAGCACGTTGGTCGCGATGGTGCCGCCGAGTGCGGCCTGCACCACCGCGGTGATGTCCCCGGTGTTGAGCCCGTAGCGCGCAGCCTTCTCTCTGACGACCCTGATGTTGAGGTTGGGCTGGCCGACGAGGTGAAACACGCCGAGATCGGCGACGCCACGGACGTCGCGCATCACGTCCATGACCTTGGTCGCGGTCTGCTCCAGCACGTCCAGATTCGGGCCGATGATCTTGACCGAATTGGCGCCCTTCACGCCGGACAGCGCTTCCTCGACGTTGTCCTGGATATATTGGGAGAAGTTGAAGATGACGCCGGGCAGCTCCTCGTCGAATTCCTTCTGGAGCTCTTCGGTGAGTTTCTCCTTGGTCAGGCCCTTCGGCCATTCGTCGAACGGCTTGATCGGCGCGAACAGCTCGACATTGGAGAAGGGCGAGGCGTCGCTGCCATTGTCGGGACGGCCGTGCTGGGAGACGACCGTGATGATCTCGGGGTGGCGGAGCAGGATGTCGCGCATCTTGCGCGTCGCCTCGGTCCCGGCATCGAGCGAGATCGTCGGCGGCATCGCGGCACGGATCCAGAAATTGCCTTCTTCGAGCGCGGGCAGGAATTCGCTGCCGAGGCGGCTCGCCGCGAGCGTCGAGATGGCCAGGAAGACGACACCGGCGATGACCGCGAGCTTGACGCTCGACAGAGCCCAGCGCAGTATCGGCGTATAGGCTTTGCGCAAGCACCGCACGATGACCGTCTCGGTCTCCTCGATATGCTCTGGCAACAGCAGGGCGGCAAGCACCGGTGTCACGGTGAAGGTCGCGAGCAGGGCCCCCGCGAGCGCATAGCCATAAGTGCGCGCCATCGGACCAAAGATCTGGCCTTCGACGCCCTGCATGGTGAACAGCGGCACGAAGGCGGTGACGGTGATCGCAGCGGTGAAGAACACCGCCTTGTCGACCTGGAGCGCGCTCACGAAGATCATCCGCAGCCGCTCGGTCCAGCGCGCGGCGGACGGCTGGCCATGGACGGGAGCGGTCGGATCGGTGCCCCAATAACCCTCCGCGAGATTTTGCAACACGCGCGCGCGGCTCTCCGGGCTCGATTGGAAGTTGCGAAAGATGTTCTCCATCATGATCACGGCGGAATCCACGATGATGCCGAAATCCACCGCGCCGAGCGACAGCAGATTGGCATCCTCGCCTTGCAGCGCCAGGATGATGATGGCGAAGAACAGCGCGAACGGGATGTTGGCCGAGACGATCAGCGCGCTGCGCAAGTCACCCAGGAACACCCACTGGATCACGAACACCAGCAGGCAGCCGAATACCAGATTGTGGAGCACGGTGTGCGTGGTGACCCCGACCAGCGAAGATCGATCGTAATAGGGCACGACCTTCACGCCGGGCGGCAGGGTGCCGTCGCTGTTGATCCTGGCGACCTCTTCCTCGACCTTAGGGAGGATGTCGTTGGTGTGCTGGGTGCGACCCATGACGACGATGGCGGCGGCAACGTCGTCATCCTTGTCCTTGCCGGCGATGCCGAGCCGCGGCACGTAGCCGACCGAGACCTTTGCGACGTCCTTGATCTGGATCGGCAGGCCGCCCGACTGGGTGAGAACGATGTTCTCGATGTCGCCGACCTTGTAACCCTTGGTGATGTCGTCGGCGCCGCCGGAGTCGATCAGGCCGATACCTCGGATGTTGACCGACTGCTGGCCGATCGCGATCTCGCGCCCGCCGACATTGACGTTGGCATTGCCGAGCGCGGTGACGAGCTGCGGAACGGTGATGTTGTAGGCCTCGAGCTTGGCGAGGTCGGCGTCGACGTTGAACTGCTTGGTCGTACCGCCCCAGGAATTGATCTGCACCACGCCCGGAATGGTCATCAGGCGGCGGGTGACGACATAGTCCTGCAGCGTGCGCAGATTGGTCAGGCCGAAGTTCGGCGGGCCGACGAGCTGGTAGCGAAAGATCTCACCGACCAGGCTCGACTGCTGGATGGTCGGCACCAGATTGCCGGGCAGGGTGATGTTCTGCTGGATGCTGTTGGCAGCCTGTGTCAGCGCGAAATAGTAGTCGACGCCGTAGCGGAAGGTGACGCGGACGAAGGAGAGGCCATAGAACGAGGTAGAGCGGATGTTGACGACGCCGGGCGTCGGATAAAGCCCGACCTCCATCGGGATCGTGTAGTATTTCTCCATCTCCTCGGCGGAGAGCCCTGGCGCCTGCGCGGTGATCTCCAGGATCACGGGCGCAGGATTGGGATAGGCCTCGATGTTGAGCTTGCTGAAGGCGGCAAGCCCGGCGGCGCAGAACACGACGAGGCCGAGCACGACGATCGCGCTGCGGGTCAGGCCGAAATTGATGATGCTCTTGACCAAGATCTTGTACTTGGCGCCGCAGGGCGCGGTTGACGGACAGGCGTTTCAGCCCGTTGTCGCGGTGGCGAGCTTGTTGGAGAGGAAGATGGCGCCAGTCGAGGCGACGAGCTCGCCCGGCTTCAGGCCGTCGAGGACCTGGCACCAGCCGTCCTGGGCGATGCCGACCTTCACGCTGCGCCGCTCGAAGCGGTGCCGGTCGGCGGTGACCCAGACCGTCATGGTGCCGTCACCCTCGCGCACCAGGGCGTCCGACGGCACGGCGACCGAAAGTTTGGGGCCGTCGATTTCGATGGTGAAGCTCGCCAGCATGCCGGCGCGCAGCTTGTGAGTGGGATCCTCGATCACCGAGCGGACAAGCTGCCGGTGCGTGTTCTGATCGATATTGAGCCCCAGCGTGGTGACGTGGCCACGAAACGCCTCGTCGGGATAGGCGGGGACGCTGACGGTAACCGGCTGGCCGATCTGGTAGGCCGGCGCGTCGATCTCGATGACGTTGGCGACCATCCACATCGTCGAGAGATCGGCTAGCGTGAAGGGCGCGGGCGCGTTGCCTGGTTGAACGTAAAGCCCGGTCGCCGCGTTGCGCGCGACGATCTGGCCCGAGATCGGGCTTGGCACGATCAGGATGGAATCGACCTTGCGGTCGGCGACGATGCGGTCGATCTCCTCGTCGGTCTTGCCGAATATACGCACGGCATCGCGCGCGGCCTTGTAGTTACCTTCGGCGGTCTGCTGATCGGAGGTCGCCTGGTCGACGTCCTTCTGCGCTCCGCCGCCGGTCTTCAGAAGCTGCTTCACGCGCGTCAACGTGCGGGTCTGGAGCTCCAGCACGCCGGCGGCTGCGAGCAAGGTGGACTCGGCCTGGAGCAGGTCGGGGCTGTCGATGGTGAACAGCGTCTGCCCCTTGGTCACGGTCTCGCCGACATTGAAGAATGTATCGACGATCTTGCCTGCATTGGGGGTGAACACCTGCACCAGCATGTTCTGGTTGAAGTCGATCGATCCGACCGCATTCTTCATGACGCGGAAGGCGCGCGGCTCGGCGGGCAGAACTTTGAAGCCCTCGATTTGCTTGCCGGTGACGTTTACGGCTTGCTGTGCGATATCGACATCGCTGTCGGCGGCCGGCTGGTCGGCCTTGGCCGGACGCACCTCGTTCGTGCGCGTCAATAGCCACGCCCCGGCGGCGAGCACGGCCGCCGCGGCAATGCTCGCTGCAAAGCCCGCATGCTTGATGCGAAATGCCATGACTGTGATGCCCACCTTGGTTGTTCCGGATGCATTTGCTCACGGCTAAACCATCGCCGTGCAACGGAGACGCGGCGACGCGATGGTCGTGGCAAGAGGCGGAACTCTGTTATCAGGCTTGCCTGACGCCCACCTTACGCGCCGCAGCAGGCCGAAAGGGCCAGCTTTTTTGCTGGCCGAAGAGAGCGAATGATGGGAGACACCGGTCATGGGGCTCAGGCAATTCGGGCCTGTTGCAGTTGCGGATTTTACGAATGCGTCTTCTGATCGTCGAGGACAATGTCGAGCTGTCGCGGCTCGTCGCGAACGGCCTGACCGCGGCAGGCTATGAGAGCGACATCGTCAGCAGTGCGGCCGAGGCGCGCGAGGCGATACGCAATGTCAGCTATGCCGCGATGATCCTCGATCTCGGCCTGCCCGACGGCGATGGTCTTGCCGTGCTGCGCGAGCTGCGGCGCCACATGGACCCGTTGCCGGTGCTGGTGCTGACCGCGCGCGGCGGCTTGCAGGATCGGGTCAACGGCCTGCGCAGCGGCGCCGACGATTATCTCGCAAAACCGTTCGCGCTGGAGGAGCTGGTGGCGCGTCTGGAGGCGATCCTGCGCCGTCCCGGCCAGTTGCTCGGTCGTTCGCTGCGCCTTGCCAACCTCGTCTATGACACCGAAAGCCGGCAGATCTTCGTCGACGACCAGCCGCGGATCATTTCCTCGCGCGAGACATCAGTGCTGGAGATCCTGCTGCGGCGGCAGGGGCGGGTGGTGCCGAAGAAGAACGTCGAGGACCACATTTTCGGGCTCGAGGGCGAGGTCGCCTCCAACGCCGTGGAAGTGTACATCTCGCGGCTGCGCAAGCAACTTGCCGAGCACGGCGCCAAAGTCGTGATCCATACCATTCGCGGTGTCGGCTACCTGATGGCCGAGGAGAAATAGCGTGCTGCGCCTGAGGTCGCCGATATTCAAATCGCTGATCTGGCGTATCGTCTTCCTGCACATCGTCGCGGTCGCCGTTGTCGCGATCTTCCTGCCCCTGGTCTTGTTCTGGCTGCTGAATTCGGAGATCGGGCAGCTGCATCGCGCTGCCATGCGCGCGCAGGCCGAAGTGCTCGCCGAACGTATCGCCGTGCAGCCGGACGGCAGGATCACGTTCAACCTGCCCGACAGTCTGCGCGGCCTCTATTCGGAGGCTTATGGCCGCTATCAATACGACATCAGCGATGCCGACGGCAGGGTGCTGTTCTCTTCGCACAAGAAGACCGGCGCGGCAGCCTCGGAGACCATTTCCGGCGCCGGCGTCACGCGGAGCATCGACGACAAGACCGTGCGCATCCAGGTCGCCGAGGATCTTGCCCATCGCGACGTCATCATCGACGACATCGTCGCCAACTTCTTCCGACGTGTCGGGTGGATCACGATTCCGATCCTCCTGGTCCTGCTCGCGACCGACATCATCATTTTCCGCCGCGCCATCTCGCCGTTGCTGAAGGCTTCGGAGGAGGCGACCAATATCAGTCCGGCGCGCACCGATATCCGCTTGCCGACGGAGCAGATTCCGCGCGAGATCATGCCGCTGGTCACCGCCGTCAACCAGGCGCTCGACCGGCTCGAGGATGGCTTTCGCGTGCAACGGCAGTTCACCGCGGACGCCGCGCATCAGCTGCGTACGCCGCTTGCGATCCTGCGTACCCGGATCGAGACATTGGGCGACGGCGCTGCAAGGGAGGCACTGCATGCCGACATCGAGGGCATGAGCCGGATCGTCGCGCAGTTGCTGGAGATCGCCGAGCTCGATACGCTGGTGCTCGATCCCGGCGAGACCGCGGACTTGCGTGCCGTCTGCGCCGAGGTGATCGGCTCGATCGCGCCGCTGGCGCTTGCCCAGAACAAGGATATCGCGCTGAAAGGCACCGATGCGCCGGTCCTGATCCACGGCAATTCCGAGATGCTGCAACGGGCGATCTTCAATCTCGCGGAGAACGCCATCAAGTTCACCGCGAAGGATACCGCTGTTGACGTCGAAGTCAGCGACGCGGGCGTGCTGCGAGTGCGCGATTGCGGTCCCGGCATCGCGGAAGCCGAGCGCGAGCTGATCTTCCAGCGCTTCTGGCGCGCCGATCGACAGCGCAGCGATGGTGCGGGCCTCGGGCTGTCGATCGTGCGCGGCGTCGCGGAGGATCACGCCGCGAGCATCGCGGTGGAAAACCTCCCCGGCGGCGGTGCGCAGTTCACGCTGTGCTTCAAGCTCGCGGACAAGAGCGTTGCACCTTTCCCCTCCTAGAAGAAGGGAAAGCAGTCGTGCTTGCGCGCTACTTCTGCGGCGGTCCCAGATCCAGCGGGGGCAGGTCGATCTGCGGCACTTCGATCTTCACCTTGTCGAGATCGACATTGACCGGCTTGTCGAGCAGGCCCGTCACCACGGACGGGAAGACGATCACGAGCAGCACCATGATCATCTGCAATCCGATCCAGGGCACCGCGCCCCAATAGATGTCCGAGCTCTTCACCGAGCGCGGCGCGACGCCGCGCAGGTAGAACAGAGCGAAGCCGAAGGGCGGATGCAGGAACGAGGTCTGCATGTTCACACAGAGCATGACGCCGAACCAGATCAGCGCGGCGTCGGGGCCGACCACCGGCGCCAGCATTTTCTGTGCGATCGGCGCGATCATCGGCAGGATGATGAAGGCGATCTCGAAGAAGTCGAGGAAGAACGCGACGAAGAAGATGAAGAGGTTGATGAAGATCAGGAAGCCCCAGACGCCGCCGGGCAGTGACGTGAGCAGGTGCTCGAGCCAGACGCCGCCGTTGCAGCCCAGGAACACGATCGAGAAGCAGGTCGAGCCGATCAGGATGAAGGTGACCATGCAGGTGATGCGCATGGTCGTCTCGTAGCCCTGCTTGATCAGGTCGCGCAGGTCGGGGATGCGGGCCGCCTCGATGCAGATCCAGGCGACCGCGAGGTAGGTGATCGCATAGGCGATCTTGAAGACGATGTTCTCGCTGAACAGCATCGCGACGATCGTGCCGATGCCGGCGGTGATGACGCCGATGATCAGGATCTTGCGTCCCGTGGAGGAGAAGTCCTTGTGGTGGATGGCGGCGAGGACGATGGCGCCGACCGCGCCCATTGCACCGGCTTCCGTCGGGGTCGCAAGGCCCAGCATCATGGTGCCGAGCACCACGAAGATCAGGACGGCAGAGGGAATGATGCCGAGCAGGCATTTCTTCCACAGCGCCCATCCGCTCAGCGTGCGCGCCTCTTTCGGCACCGCCGGCACGTGGTGGGGCTTGATGATGCCGAGCACGAAAGTGTAGCCGGCGAACAGGACGATCTGGAAGATCGAGGGGCCCCAGGCGCCGAGATACATGTCGCCGACGGACTTGCCGAGCTGATCGGCGAGCACGATCAGCACCAGCGAGGGTGGCACGAGCTGCGTGATGGTGCCGGACGCCGCCAGCACGCCGGTGATGTAGCGGATATTGTAGCCGTAGCGGATCATCACCGGCATCGAGATCAGCGCCATGGCGATGACCTGTGCCGCCACCGTGCCGGTGATGGCGCCAAGGATGAAGCCGACGATGATGACGGAGTAGCCGAGGCCGCCGCGGATCGGGCCGAAGAGCTGGCCCATGGAATCCAACATGTCCTCGGCAAGCCCGCACCGCTCCAGCACCGCGCCCATGAAGGTGAAGAAGGGAATCGCCAGCAACAGCTCGTTGGCAAGCACGCTGCCGAACACGCGGCCCGGAATCGCCTGAAGGAAGTTCAGGTCGAAGAAGCCGAGATGGATCGCAAGAAAGCCGAATGAGAGGCCGAGCGCCGCGAGCGTAAACGCGACGGGGTAGCCGATCAGCATCGCCACCACCAGGCCGCCGAACATCATCGGCGGCATCATCTCCAGCGTAATGGTCATTGAGTCGGTCTCTCGTACTTGGCGTCGATCGTCACGTAGCCCTTGAGAGCCGCGATTCGCTTGATGACTTCGGACACACCCTGCAGCGCAAGCATCACGAAGCCTGCGGGGATCACGAACTTGATCGGCCAGCGGATCAGGCCGCCGGCATTGCCGGACATCTCGCCGACGTCGTAGGCCTGCATGAAGAACGGCCAGGAGAGTTTTGCGAGCAGGAGGCAGGAGGGGATCAGGAAGAAGAGCGTGCCGATGAGGTCGAGCCAGAGCTGGCCGCGCTCGGAGAGCATCAGATAGAAGATCTCGACGCGGACATGCTCGTTGCGCTTGAAGGTATAGGACGCACCGAACATCACGAGCACGGCGAACATGTACCACTGCAATTCCAGCCAGCCGTTCGACGAGTAGCTGAAAGCGTAGCGGATCATGGCGTTGGCGGCGCTCACCAGGCACGCCAGCAGAACCAGCAGGTTACAGATGTTGCCGATCTTTTCATTGAGGAGGTCGATGGCGTTGCTCACCGCCAACAAGGGACGCATCTTACTTTTCTCCGCCGCGGCCTTTATTCATTGAGGCGCAATTCATTGGGGGCATTCGCGCGCATCGCTTGGCGCGCGGGCAAGAAGCGCGCGACCCTGACGGCTCAACGTCCAGAGCGATTGCAGCGAAAGTCCTCCCCTCGTGCCTTGCCGTCTTGATCGCGCTCGCTGAAGCGCGCCGGCTTATCCTGCCGGGTCGGCCAAGGCGGATGCACCATTTCAGCGGCTTCTCGCGCCGTCAATCGGAAAAATGGGCAAATTGACGCGCGGTCAGGGGGTTAGGGTAACCGAGGATGCCGTGATTCTACGCTTCGAGATCGGGATTATTGTTTGCGCATGATCTCCGCGCAAACGCGTTCAGCGCTTGTCGCGAGGGAAAACCGCTTCACGCCTCGCACGAACGTGCCCCTGGCGTCCCGATCATGCTCTAGCCGCCGGTGACACTCATATGCCGGCTGACGCTCGGGCGGTTGTGGCGGCGATCGATGATGAAATCATGCCCCTTGGGCTTGAGGCCGATCGCGCGGTCGATCGTGGCCGCAAGCAGCGCGTCATCGGCGGATGCCCGCAGCGGCTTGCGCAGATCGGAGGCATCCTCATGGCCGAGGCAGGTGTGCAGCGTGCCCGTGCAGGTGATGCGCACCCGGTTGCACGCTTCGCAGAAGTTGTGGGTCATCGGCGTGATGAAGCCGAGCTTGCCGCCGGTTTCCGTGACGCTGACATAACGCGCCGGGCCGCCGGTCGTCTCGCTCAAGTCCGTCAGCGTGAATCGCTGGGCGAGCCGCGCGCGCACCAGCGATAGCGGCAGATACTGGTCGATGCGGCCCGAACCGATTTCGCCCATCGGCATCACCTCGATCAGCGTCAGCCCCATGCCTTTGCCGTGAGCCCAGCGCATCAGCGAGGGGATCTCGTCCTCGTTGAGGTTTTTCAGAGCCACCGCGTTGATCTTCACCGCGAGCCCGGCCGCGCGTGCGGCCTCGATGCCCTCCAGCACCTTGTCGATCTCGCCCCATCGGGTGATTTCGCGAAACTTCTGCGGATCGAGCGTGTCGAGCGAGACGTTGATGCGGCGGACGCCGCAATCGGCGAGTTCCGCTGCGTGCTTGGCCAGCTGTGTCCCATTGGTGGTCAGCGTCAGTTCGCCGAGCGCGCCGGTATCGAGGTGACGCGACAGCGAGCGCACCAGCGACATCACGTTGCGTCGGACCAGCGGCTCGCCGCCGGTCAGCCGCAGTTTCTTCACGCCCTTGGCGATGAAGGCCGAGCAGAGCCGGTCGAGCTCCTCCAGCGTCAGGAGATCCGCCTTGGGCAGGAAAGTCATGTCTTCCGACATGCAATAGAAGCAGCGCAGGTCGCAGCGATCGGTGACGGAGACCCGCAAATAGGTGATGGTCCGGCCGAACGGATCGGTCATCGGGCTCGACAGCGGGGACAGGGGACTCACAGCAGGTCCGTTCATTCAACAAGCCTTGTCACGATCGCGATCACCGCGCTTTGCGCAGCGACAATGCGTTTGGATCCAATCTAAGCATCCCCGCCATCGCCGACAATCGTGCGCTGCACCGTATTAGCGCGTGGGGGCGGGGCCTCCGGGAGGCGGCGGGGCCGAGTTCGGATCGGGGAACGGAGAGCCTGCCGTAGCGGGCGCTGCCGCCTTCGGCACCTTCGGCTTCTTCGGCCGATGGGGCTTCTTCACCGGTTTCGGCGGCACGGCCGGTTGCAACTCGACAAATACCGGATTGGGGTCTGTTGTCACCGAAGCGGGCGTGGAGAAATCGCCGGGCGTCTTGATGACGTTCACCGGCACTGAGGCCGGCAGGTATTTTGTCAGCGTGTAGTTGACGGTGAAGGGAGCATCGGGCGCCGGAACCGAGACCTCGCAGGGCGTCTTGCAGCCCGGACCGAGCGAGGTGGCGGCCTCGGCGCCGGGCGGGTTCGATTCGAGCCGGACCTGCACGGCAGGGGGCGTCGACTTGAGCATGTCCCACGAGACCGAGGAGCAGCCGGCCAGGCTCACCCCCGCAAACGCAATCGCGATCACACGACGCATGACATCCACCACTGCGACGAACCGCCACAATCCCGAGCGGACCATATGGGCGTCGGTTGGGCCACGCAACCAGGCGGGCGCGTATAGTTAATAAATGGTTAACGCGGGTGAAATGGATAATTTATTTATTGATATCAATTGCTTGCCAGGGCGCTCAGGCGCCCCATCAGGCTCGTCGCCGCAGCCGGCAGATCGCGCATGTGATGGATCAGGCGGTCCGGCTTGAGTTCCTCGATCGGCACATCGGTGTAGCCGAAGCTCACGCCGATCACGGGAACCCCGGCGCGCCGGGCGACCCCGACGTCGGTTCCGGCGTCCCCGACCATGATGCTGGCGGCGAGCTGTCCGCCGGCGCGGGCCACCGTCTCGCGCAGGATGGTCGGGTCGGGCTTCTGGACCCCAAAGGTATCCGCGCCGCAGATGGCCGCAAAGCGTGGGGAGAGGCCCAGCGCGTCAAGCAGGCGCTTGGAGAGCCATTCGAGCTTGTTGGTACAGACCGCGAGCCGGTGGCCACGCTCCGCGAGGTGGTCGAGCGCGGACTCGAGCCCCTCGAACGGGCGCGATTCATTGGCGATGTTGTCGGCGTAGTAGGCGATGAAATCCGCCGTCATCCGGTTGATGTCCTCGACGCCCACGATCCGGCCTTCGGCTTCCAGGCCCCGCTCGATCAGCTTGCGGGCGCCGGCGCCGATCATGTTGCGGGCCGATTGCACTGGCACGGGCGGCAGGCCCTCGCGATCGAGCACGTGATTCAGCGCGGAGATCAGGTCGGGCGCCGTATCCACGAGCGTGCCGTCGAGATCGAAGACGATGGTGTGAGCGGTCATGATCATGCGCTACCGGCAAGGTGGGGCTTCTGCAAGCGGAGCCGCCATAAGATCGGCTTATAACCTCGTTCCACAGGCCTGTTCTCCGGGCCAAAACGGGGCTAGATAGGCCGCCGAAAACGACCTATTTCCGGCGGTCTCGCCAAAGAGATTTCAAGTGAGACCTTTAAGACACACACAAAGGGCGGGTCTGAACGTGGACATGGATCAGTTGAAGCGACAGGCGGCTGCACGTGCCCTGGAAGAGGTGCGCGACGGCATGCAGCTCGGTCTCGGCACCGGATCGACGGCCAAGCATTTCGTCGAGCTGCTCGGCGAGCGCGTGCGCGCCGGCCTCAAGGTGATTGGTGTGCCGACCTCGGAGGCCACACGTGCCGACGCGGTCCGTTGCGGCGTTCCGCTGACCACGCTGGACGAGATCGACCACCTCGACATTACCGTCGACGGTGCTGACGAAGTCGACCCCGAGCTCAACCTGATCAAGGGCGGTGGCGGCGCGCTGCTCCGCGAGAAGATCGTCGCGGCTGCCTCCGATCGTATGATCGTGATTGCCGATGACAGCAAATGGGTCGCGACGCTCGGCCGTTTTCCGCTGCCGGTGGAGGTCATTCCGTTCGGGCTTGGCGCGACACGGCGGGCGATCGAGAAGGCATTTGCGCAATCCGGCGTTTCCGGGCAAATGGCGCTCCGTAAGGCCAAGGACGGCCACGTTTTCGTCACCGATGGTGGCCACTGGATCCTCGATGCCCATCTTGGACGGATCGAGGATCCTGCACGGCTCGCGGTCGCGTTGAGCGCGATCCCCGGCGTGGTGGAGCATGGACTGTTCATCGGCTTGGCCGGCTCCGCTGTTCTGGCGGGCGGCGAGGGAATCCGCGTGATCGAACGGCGAAAGCCGAAAGGAGATTAGGAATGAAGAGCGTTTTGAAGATGCTGCCCGTAGCCGGACTCGCCCTGGGACTGGCTGGCCTGGGACTGGCTTTTGGCGCCGTCCCGGCCGCGGCGCAGCAGGCAGCAGCGCCCAAGGCCTCGCCCGCGGCGATCGCGGCGGCCAAGGACATCCTGACCATGAAGAACGCCAATGCGCTGTATGCCAACGCCGTTCCCGGCATGGTGGAGAAGGTCAAGGGCGCGCTGATCGGGCAGAACCTCAACTACCAGAAGGACCTCAACGAGCTGGCGCCGATCGTGGTGCAGCAGCTTGCCGGCCGCGAGAAGGAGATCGGCGACGGCATGGCGCAGGCCTATGCCGCCCAGTTCACCGAGCAGGAGCTCAAGGATCTTGTGACGTTCTACAAGTCTCCGCTCGGGCAGAAGCTGATTATCGCCGAGCCGCGCGCGATCGAACAGGGCATGGCGTTCACGAATTCCTGGGCGCAGAGTTTCTCCGAGGTCGTCGCAGCCGCTTTCCGCGCCGAGATGAAGAAGCGCGGCAAGGACATGTGACGAGGACGAGAGGCAAAGGGGTCGGAGTGGACAATGGCTGAATTCGACGTCGACCTCTTTGTCATCGGTGGTGGTTCGGGCGGCGTGCGCGCCGCTCGCATCGCCGCCGGTCACGGCGCGCGCGTGATGATCGCGGAAGAGTACCGCATGGGCGGGACCTGCGTGATCCGCGGCTGCGTGCCGAAAAAGCTGTTCGTGATCGGATCGCATGTCCGCCACGAGATCGAGGACGCGGCCGGCTTCGGCTGGACCATTCCGTCCGCAAGCTTCGACTGGCCGACGCTGATCGCCAACAAGGACAAGGAGATCGCACGGCTCGAGGCGGCCTACACCACCAATGTCGAGAAGTCGGGCGCGCGCATCGTCAAGAGCCGCGCGGTGATCGAGGATGCCCACACCATCCGCCTGCTCGAGAACGACAAGACGATCACGGCAAGGTACATCCTGATCGCCACTGGCGGCGCGCCCAACCATGGCGCGGCGATCCCCGGCATCGAGCACGTCATCTCTTCCAACGAAGCGTTTCATCTGCCGAAGTTGCCGAAGCGGATCGTGATCCAGGGCGGCGGCTATATCGCGCTGGAATTCGCCGGGATCTTTGCCGGCTTCGGCTCCGACGTCACCGTGATCTATCGCGGCGACAACATTTTGCGCGGTTTTGACGACGACGTCCGCGCCCATGTCCGCAGCGAGATGGAGAAGCAGGGGATCACCATCCTGACCGGCTGCACGGTGACCAAGGTTGATCGTCACGGTGATGAGTTCACCACTCATCTGTCGAACGGCTCGAGCGTTGCCTCCGACCAGGTGATGTTTGCGATCGGCCGCCATCCCGCCGTCGCCAATCTCGGCCTCGAGAAAGCCGGCGTTGCCATCAATCCGAAGAACGGCGGCATCGCGGTCGACGGCTTCTCGAAGAGCTCGGCCGACAGCATCTACGCCATCGGCGACGTCACCCATCGCCACAATTTGACGCCGGTCGCGATCCGCGAGGGCCACGCCTTCGCCGATACCGTGTTCGGCAAGCGCGAGGTGCGGGTCGACCACGCCAACATCCCGACCGCCGTGTTCTCGCAGCCGGAGGTCGGCACCATCGGCCTCACCGAGACCGAAGCGCGCGCGCAGTTCAGCCACGTCGACATCTACAAGGCGACGTTCCGCCCGATCAAGGCGACGATGTCCGGCCGCGACACCCGCGTGCTGATGAAGCTCGTCGTGGACGGCACTTCCGATCGTGTGCTCGGCTGCCACATCGTCGGCGATGCCGCCGCCGAGATCATCCAGGCGGTCGCGATCGCCGTGAAGATGAAGGCGACCAAGGCCGACTTCGACGCCACCATGGCGCTGCATCCGACCGCCGCCGAAGAGCTCGTCACCATGCGCACCCCGACCGCGCGCCACGTGCGGCAAGCGGCAGAGTAGGGGCCTTACGCACCCACTCCGCCGCGTTCGAGCGTCATTTCAGGACGGCGCATACGGTGGGATGCTCGACATCTGCCGGGCATGGCGTGCGCATCGCGACACGATCCCACCACGCATCGAGCGCGTGGCGCTCGCAGTGCAGCTTGACGGTCATGCCGCCGGCGAACTTGATCCAGTCAGTGAAGTGGTCGTCGGAAACCGCGATCATCACGGGGATGTCGGCGTTGAGAGCCCGCTCGATCAGATAAGCCAGCCCCTTGCCAGTGCGCTCCCGTTTGCCGAAGCGGTTGATGATGACGAGGTCGGCGCCATGCTCGGCGACCCGCTCGCCGGCATTCCGCAGCCGCGCGAGATCAAGCCGGCAACCGCTCGCGGCCGGATCGAAATCCTGCGCCAGCAGCAGTTTCTCCCCGTTGTGAAGTAGAACCGCCGAAAGGCTGGAGTCGGCGCAATGGCCCGCCTGCACCATGCCTACGACCCGAAACCCGCGCGCGTTCAGGCCGGTGGCGAAGTCGCGCAAGATGGTGTCGGGGTCCTGATGCGGCGCATAGACCAGGGCGGCAAGATCGCTCTGTGCATCGAACATCATCCGCCTCCGCTTGACCGATAACGAGCCGGGATCGCGACGGGGACGCCGCTATCGGCTTCGCTATATCCAGTCATATATCACGAGTTCGATCAGCGGGCCATGCCAGCGTTTCGAGCGGTTCCAAAAAAGCCGGCTGGACGTTGCGGTCGATATCGATATATCGTGAAGGATATAGCGATGGCCGGGTTGTCGGAGCGTGGAATGGAAATCAGCGTCAAATCGCTCACGACCTGCGAAGTGGCACCCGACGGTGGCGCGATCGCGCTGCGGTTCGAGGATGCTGCGGGCAGGCCTGCCGAGGTGCGCGTCTCGCTCAACCAGGTCGGTGCATTGATCATGACACTGCCAGGCCTGCTCGAAGCCGCGCTGAAGGCCCGCTATGGCGACCAGAGCCTGCGCTATGCCTATCCGCTCGCGGCCTGGGTGGTCGAGCAATCGACGGACGCATCCCAGCGCATCATCACGCTGGAAACCGAGGACGGCTTCAAGGTCCGCTTCTCGATCCCGAAGGCCGAGCAGAGCCTGCTCGGCGAAGCACTGATCCAGCCAGCACCTGAGATGACGCTGCGGCCGAACTGAGCCGTGTCGTCGTAGCCCCTGCGCTGCAGATCCCGTGATCCGTCGAGATCGACGTGATCATTCGTGGCCGTGCGGCGGGAATTTGGTGTGGTGGCAGTTACCTCCGACTTTGTTCTTACCCGAGTTGGAAAAGAGGCGTAGGATCATCCGGCGCCGAAAGATCAGCACGCGACCGGCAATCGTCCATTCGCGCTGTAGACCCCAAGTCCAGCCGAGCATCCAGCTTGGTTCCAGCTCTGGGTCTATGTCTGGCGTGGTGAACTGAGGGGTTTCATCGAAGTCGCAACGACTATCGTGCGGCTAAGAGCGAGGGCCACGCAGTTGCAGGAGAAGCCCAAGCAAATGACGCAGCGGCGCGGGAGCGCGCTGACAAACATGGCGGTCGCAGCATTGATTATTGCTGCGCTCTATTTTGGCCGGGAAGTTTTCGTTCCGGTCGCACTGGCCGTTCTCCTGAGCTTCGTTCTCGCACCCTTCGTCATACGTCTGTATTCATGGCGAGTTCCGCGCACGGCGTCCGTGCTCATAGTGGTCTTCTTCGGATTTGCGATCATCTTCAGCCTGGGCGGGCTGATGGTATCGCAGGCGACGCGCCTTGCCGCCAGGCTGCCCGGATATCAGCAGACGCTGAGTGACAAGATCGAGAGCCTTCGCGGATTGATGGGTGGTTCCGGAACGCTGGAGCAGGCCTCCACCGTTCTCAAGGAATTGGGCACAGAGCTGCAACGTGGTGAGACGGCGACTGGTCGGCCGGACAACGGTCTCGCGAGACAATCACCGGATAGAACGCTTCCGATACCCGTTGAAGTCAAGCAGCCCGATCCCGGTGCTCTGACGACGCTCGCCAAAATTATCGAGCCTTTGCTTTCGCCGCTGACGACGACGGGAATCGTCGTGATTTTCGTGACCTTCATCCTGTTGCAACGGGAGGATCTGAGGAATCGCCTCGTCCGTCTTGCCGGCTCGAGCGATATTCAGCGCACGACGGCAGCCCTCGATGACGCGGGCAAGCGGCTGAGCAAACTCTTCCTGACCCAAATGATCTTCAACGCCGTGTTCGGTCTGGCAATCGGCTTAGGTCTCGAATTGATTGGTGTGCCCTCGGCTCCGTTATGGGGTCTGCTGGCGATGATCCTGCGGTTCGTTCCGTATATCGGTGCGCTGATCTCAGCCATCTTTCCGCTCATTCTGGCGGCCGCCGTTGGTTCGGGCTGGCAAATGTTGGTGCTGACAGCACTGTTGTTCGTGGTTCTGGAACTGCTCGCCGGACAGGTTCTCGAGCCGCTGATCTATGGCCATAGTTCCGGCCTGTCTCCGGTCGCGATCATCCTGTCTGCGTCATTCTGGACGTGGCTGTGGGGGCCAGTCGGACTGGTGATGGCGACGCCTCTGACGATATGTCTCGTCGTGGTGGGGCGGCATGTCGAGCGGCTCAAGTTCCTCGAAATCATGCTGGGCGACCGGCCTCCTTTGAGTCCGCCCCAGCTGGCTTATCAACGAATGCTGGCGGGAGATCCTCTTGAAGCCGCGGAGCAAGCGCGTGAATTCCTCAAAGGCGCGTCGCTTGAGGAATACTGCGATACAATCCTGCTTGAGGGATTGAGGCTCGCGGAAGCCGACCGCCGATTGGGTCATCTCGACGAGGAGCGGTTAAATCGCATTGCTTCAACCGTTGACGAGTTGGTGGCCGACCTGGAAGCGCACCACGACTTGAACGTCCCCGCCATGGACATGAGCTCGAGCCCCGGTGCCGCGATCGCGATCGAGCAGGCGAGGGCTCAACACAAATTGGTCGAGGAAGAACGCAGGTCGCCGCGTTCGGTACTCTGCATTCCAGGATCCGGAAAGCTCGACGAAGCGACGGCGCTCGTGTTGTCCTATTTGCTGCGGCACCGTGGTATCGAGGCGATGGCGGAAGAGGCGGACGCGCTATCAACGGCGAAATTCTTCTCGCTCGACATGACGGATACCTCGCTGGCGTGCCTGTGCTACGTCGGCCAGCCGTCCGCCGCAAAGATTCAAGATGTCATTCGCAGACTCAACAAGAAGAACGCCGGCGCCCGCATTCTGCTCGCCCTGTTTGGAGCCGGTCCTGCCATGCCGACGATGGGTGCAGTCGGCGCGACGGTCTGTGCAGGGTCATTTGGCGCCGCGGTGCAAGCAATAATTCAGGCGGCCGCCAAGCAGCCCGACCTTACGACGCTCGACACCCAAGATATTGCTGCCACCTGATTCAGGTCAGCCCCCGAGCGGGATCAAGCGGGAAAGTTCTGGTATCCGATTCCGCGGCGGTTACGAGCGACAATGCTCCAGTTGATCGTAAGACTTCCGCTTTAGTCTCGGAAGCTGATGCTGTCACGGGACCCGTCCTGGATCGAGATCACTCGACGGCCTCTGCTCTCGGCGGAAGCCGCCGGATCTGGAAGCCGGTCTTGCTCTGCTCAAAACCAGCTGATGTATAGAATGCCAGGGTCGAGGGTCTCTTCGAGCCCGTCATGAGCATGACCTTGTAGCAATCGGCCTGCCATGCGGCGGCAATGGCCGTCTTCAGAAGTTGTTTGCCGTAGCCGCGTCCCCTGAACGCCGTGTGGGTGACGACATTCTCGACCAACCCATAAGGCTGGCCATCGCGCGTCAGGTTGGGAACGATGATCAGGGTACAGGACGCGACGATGGCGTCTTCGGTGATCCCGATGAATATGGCGCTTCCATCATAGCGCTGCAGCTTCTCCAGACGACGCTCGGCGACATCCAACGAGGGGATGCGATCAGTCGGATCAAGGTGCGGATAAAGCGCGAGGAGCTGCGGGAGATCGGCGGGAAGGGCCGGGCGGATGATGAGAGAGGTATCCATGCTGAGCGCTCACGCCCTCCGCGAGCGCTTGATGTCCGTCTTCAGTGCCATCAGCTCCTTGCGCACTGCGCGCGCGGCGTCGCGCTCGATCTTGCGGTAGCGCGCGACGAGTGCGGTGCCGAATGGCGTCAGCATTGCGCCGCCGCCGTTCTTGCCGCCGGTCTGGCGCTCGACCGCCGCATGTCCGCAGATTCGGTTGATTTCGTCCACGAGATCCCAGGCGCGCTTGTAGGACATGTCCATGGCGCGGCCCGCCGCCGAGATCGAGCCGTGCTCCCTGATGTTCTCGAGGAGCTGGATCTTGCCGGGCCCGATCCGGTCCTCGGCATCCAGATCGATCCGGACGCTCAATTGGGGAAGCGACTTTGCGGCCGCGCGCGGCATGACTGGCTCTCTTCGGTCTTGGCTTGCGACATTGCCACCGAGGGAGCGACCGAACAAGGTAAACGGGCGAGATATCCCTTATGGCGATTTTATGAACGGCGCGCCGCGTTCCCGCGGCTGCTGGTCGCAGCTCGGCCGGCTTGATTTGGGCTCCTCGAACTTTATTTCTCCTTCAACAGAATCCGGGCCCCTCTGACGAGGCCGCCGATCCCTCGGCCAACCTCGTGATGTCGGATGACCTGTCCCGCGCGCGAATGCGTTTGGATTGGACGATCGTTGGGCCCAGTGCACCTGCTCTCATCGACTCGCCATCCTCATCGCTTCCCGCGTGCGGTCACAACCGTAAGCTTGAGGAGCTATGATGCCCGCTACAGAACCTCTGAGCCCCATCCAGGGCGAGATTACTGAACCTTCCGGCCTGCACGAGCAGGCCGCTGCCGCGCTCGTGATTGCCGGCGCGCTGGTGGCCGTTGCCGACCGCCGCGTCGCCGCTGTCGAGCGCGAGGAGGTGACCTGCTTCATCCGGGAGCGCGGGCTTGCGCCGCATGTCAGCGAAGCGCGGCTTGCCGAAATGTTCGACGAACTCGCCGAGCGGCTCGAGCAGCCGGACTTCGCCAATGTCGTCATCGAGACGTTGCGTCCGGTCTCTGACCTGCCGCTGGCCGCGCATCTCGTCGACATCTCCGAGCGCGTCGCCGCGGCGGACGAGGACGTGCATCCGCATGAAGTGCAGGCGATCAAGCTGCTGCGCCTGCTGACGCTGGTGTTGCCGCGATCCAAGCCTGTCGCGCCCGTCGCAGCGCGGGGCGAGGGCCATCTCGCATCCGGAGCGTGAGCGTGAACGCGGCGTCCGACGATAACGCGAGATCGCGCGAGCGCGCCACCGGCGAGGTCGCCGGTGGTGATCCGCGCCTTGACGCGCTCATCAGTCGCCTGCCGCCGCGCGTGGCCGGCACTGTCACCTATCTGCTGCGACCTTCAAGCCGCTGGGTGAGGATGCCTGCAGGCGCGCTGCTCGTCGTCGGCGGCGTGCTGTCGTTCCTGCCGGTGCTCGGCATCTGGATGCTGCCGCTCGGCCTTGCACTGCTCGCCGAGGACGTGCCTGGCCTGCGCGCCCAGCGTTCGAAGGTCCTGGACTGGATCGAGCGCCGCAAGCCGCACTGGCTCGGCGGCGCCTCGCGTCCGAATGATCAGACATGAGTGAATTCATCACCGCCGAAGCGCTGACGGCGCTGATTCAGGTCGTCCTGATCGACCTCGTGCTCGCTGGCGACAACGCCGTCGTCATTGGCCTTGCCGCGGCGGGCCTGCCCGCCGGTCAGCGCCGCCGGGCCATCATCGTCGGCATCGCGGCCGCGACCGTACTGCGCATCGTCTTCGCCGGCGTTGCGACGCATCTCCTCCAGGTGCTCGGCCTGCTGCTGGCCGGCGGCGTGCTGCTGCTGTGGGTCTGCTGGAAGATGTGGCGCGAATTGCGCGAGCAGGCTGCGAGCCAGGGCGAGCTGGCCTTCGGCCACGCCGGAGCGGGCCGCTCTAGCGGCGCGCAGGCGCCGCGCAAGACGTTTCGGCAAGCAGCGCTCCAGATCGTCGCCGCCGACGTCTCGATGTCGCTCGACAACGTGCTGGCTGTCGCGGGTGCAGCCCGCGAGCATCCGTTCATCCTGGCCTTTGGCCTGGTGCTGTCGGTCGCGCTGATGGGCGTTGCCGCCGATCTGCTTGGTCGCGTGCTCCAGAAGCAGCGCTGGATCGCCTATGTCGGTCTCGCCATCATCGTCTACGTCGCCGTCGAGATGATCTGGCGCGGCTCGCTCGAGCTCGCACCGGTCATCGCCAGCCTCTGATTCCAGCCTTCTGACTTCGCCCGCCATCCGGAGTGACCCATGACGCCTGAATCCCAAGCACCTTTGAGCCGCGTGGCTTCGCCGCAGCTCGGTCTGTTCCCGCGCCTGATCTTCGGCTCGCGTTGGCTGCAAGTGCCGCTCTATGTCGGCCTCATCGTCGCGCAGGCCGTCTATGTGCTTCTGTTCCTGAAGGAGCTCTGGCATCTGGCCGCGCACTGGTTCGACGTCAACGAGCAGCAGATCATGCTGACCGTGCTCGGGCTGATCGACGTCGTCATGATCTCCAACCTGCTCGTGATGGTGATCGTCGGCGGCTACGAGACTTTCGTCTCGCGCCTCAACCTGCGCGGCCATCCCGACGAGCCGGAATGGCTGAGCCACGTCAATGCGAGCGTGCTCAAGATCAAGCTTGCGATGGCGATCGTCGGCATCTCCTCGATCTCGCTGCTCAGGACCTTCATCGAGGCCGGCAACCTCGGCACCGCGCGCAGCAATTTCACCGAGAGCGGCGTGATGTGGCAGGTGATCATCCACATCACCTTCATCGTCTCGGCGATCGGGATCGCCTGGGTCGATCGCCTGGGCGAGGCCGCACACCGCAAGGCGGCCGATCATGCGAAGGCCGCCGGTCATGCGAAGGCCGCCGGTCATTGAGCCCGTGCTTTGGCCTGCTCAGAGGTGGCGTGCCCGCGCCAGCGTCTCCGAAGGCGTCTCGCCGAAGGCTGACTTGTAGGTTTTCGCGAAATCGCCCATGTGCCAGAAGCCGTTGGCGAGCGCCACGGCCTTGACGGTGAGGCCTGTGCTTCCGCTCGCGAGCTGCTTGCGGGCGGTCCATAGCCGCTTCGTCCGCAAATAATGATGCAGGCTCATGCCATGGACGGTCTGCGCGGCGGCCTGGAGCGTCCGCACGGAGACATTGAGGGCAGTTGCAAGATCATCGCTGTAGAGCGACACGCCCCCCAACAGCATGACCTGCTCGTCGAGTTGCTCGATCAGCCGGCGGTGCCTGTCGAATGATCCGGGACGGGCGCGCTGCGCCTCTTCGGTAACCAGCGCGGCGTCGAGTGCGCCCAGCAGCGTTTCCTGGATCGGGCGGCTGATGGCCTCGAATTGTCCGGGATCGTTGCAGCCCGAAGCAAGACAGAACATGTCGAGGATGGCTGCGCGCAGGCGGTGCCTGGGGCCGTCGGCAAGCCGAAAGAATTCGAGCCCGGCGTTGAAGTCGGCCCAGCCGCGATGGCGCATGTCGGAGTTGAAGCGCAGCATCAGATAGGTATTGGCGTGGCGCTCGAGGGCGCGCATCGGGACCTTGCCGCGCACGATGCCGATCATCGAGTTGTCGATCTCACGGCCGTTTGCGACCGAGTGCGCGGCGAGCGGCACGACGAGGCCGACGCCGCGATCGATGCCGATGTCCGCTTCCAGATGCCGCGCGAAGGAGCGCTGCATGACCATGAGGCTGTCCTGGAGCGGCAGACTGGCGCGAAACACCGAGAAGTGGCGCGGCTCGAGCGGAATGCTGGTGCCGCCGCCGAGCACCTCGGTGGGACGGAACTGATCGAAATCGGTGAAGCGCTCGATGGTCAGGATTCGCGACGGCTTCAGCCAACGGACGGGCATCTTCGTTTCCCAAGTCGATCGTTGTCCAAGAGCCGCTGTCCTCCTGTCCCGTACCCATCTCGGATGGAGCCGGCGCGCGGATGAAGGTGATGGAACTTCCGCGCGCCGGATCGAGCAAAGCGCGTGACGCGGCCGGCGCTTCACGGATGGTTCAATGCGCTCGACCGTGCAGGGTCGAACGACTGAGCAGTCTTCTTGGCGTTTGAGGCAGCCGCTAATGGCAGCCGCGATTCGAGGCGTTTCCTCAAAGGGGCGGCATTAAGGTACCTTTCGGCACGGCCGTCCCATGAACAAGAGATAACTGCGTGGAACATAAGCCGATATGGCGAATGCGCGGCGGTTTGGTATTTTGCGCGGGATGAGCCTCGGTTTGCGTCGGACCGGGGGCTGGGACTGCTGCCATGCCAAATCGATTGGACGACCTGTCGGCGCGAGGATTTGCGAAGACGCTTTCGCTTGATGCAGCGAACGAGCTCGCCCACGCGATGTACGGCCGCGACGCGCGCGTCGAGCGGCTGGGGCAGACACGGCGCGTGACGATTGACTTCAAGGCGATCCATTTCGGCGCGGCGCAGCTCATGCGGGTCGATCTCGCCGGCTTGAGCGTCGAGCGCTGCACGGACGATTCCCTGCACGTCTCGATACCCGTCACAGGTGGCTTCCGCCGCGGCCGCGGCGACAATTTGCAGGACTATCATCCGATGCGTCAGGCGAGCATCGGCCGGCCATTCGAGCGGTCGAAGCTGGAGGTCACTGACGCCTCGGTACTCGTGTTCTACGTGCCAATGACCGTCATGGTCGAACGCGCCGAACGGCTGACCGGCCGCGCGCAGGGCGCGGACACTCTGCTGTCGGAGTTGAGCGAAGGTCTCGACCTGACCGCGCCGGTTACCGCTGCGCTGGCCCGACACTTGAACGCAGCGATGGCCGAGATGAGCAGCCTGAACGCCATCGGCATGGGGCGACTGGCGGCGGCTGCGACCGAGGAGATGCTGGTCAATCTGGTGACGGCGGCGACGTTTCCGCGTGTCGCGCAGGCGCTCTCCGCGAGCCATGTCGACCGTAGCCCGGCCATCGTCCGTCGTGCGCGCGACTACATCAAGGCGCATGCCGACGAGCCGATCGAGATCTCGAAGCTTGCAAGCGAGCTCGGCGTCAGCCTGCGCTCGCTGCAGGAGAATTTTCAGCGCTATCTCGGCTATTCGCCGCGCGACTGGATCCTGACATGCCGGCTCGAACGTGCGCGCGAGCGGCTGCTCGTCGATGACGGTCAGGTGTCGGTGACGGCAGCGGCGCTCGACGCCGGCTTCAGCGATCCCGGACATTTTGCCGGAAAGTATCGCGCAAGGTTCGGCGAACTGCCGTCGGAGACTTTGCGGCGGGTAAGGGGCGACGCAGTCTAGCGGAGACGTTTCGCGCTTAAGTGACGTGCGGGGACGCCGGTCACCGCGCATGACGCCGTGCGGCGTTCGGCCATTTGCTTCGCATCGACCGCACGAGTAGTTGAACCAGCGCGATGCGAACTTCCGCCACGATGGTTGATTAGGTCGTATCGACCGTCGAGCCAGGAGCGGGTAACGCATGGAACGTGCCGAAGTGCGCTACGCCAGCAAGGTTCCGGAAGTCACTCTCGGATTTTGGATCATCAAGATCGCTGCCACGACGCTTGGCGAGACCGGCGGCGACACGGTCACGATGACGCTGGACTGGGGCTATCTGGCGGGCACGGTCCTGTTCCTCGCCGTGCTCGTTGCGCTCGTCGCCGTCCAGATCGTGGCGAAGAGATTCCAGCCGGTGCTCTACTGGACGACCATCGTTGCCTCGACGACTTTCGGCACCACGATGGCCGATTTCGCCGATCGCTCGCTGGGCATCGGATACGCCGGCGGATCGGCGCTGCTGCTCGCTTGTCTCGTTCTCATCCTGGCCACTTGGTACGCAAGCGAAAAGACGATCTCGGTCGACACCGTCAGCACTCCGAAGGTGGAGGCGTTCTACTGGGCCGCGATCACCTTCTCGCAGACCCTGGGCACGGCACTCGGCGATTGGATCGCCGACACCGGTGATATGGGTTATGGCGGCGCAGCGCTGATCTTCATTGCCGCGCTGGCCGTCGTTGCGGCGCTGTACGTCTGGACCGGCGTCTCGCGCGTTGCGTTGTTCTGGATCGCGTTCATCCTGACGCGTCCGCTCGGCGCAACGGTCGGCGACTTTCTCGACAAGCCCGTCAATGAGGGCGGGTTGGCGCTGAGCCGTCCATTGGCATCGGCAGTGCTCGCGATCTTCATCATCGCCTGTCTGTTCGTCATTCCGCAGCGCGCCGGAACGCATCCGCGCGGCTTGCGGGACGAGCCGGCGCAAGGATAAGCATGCGGCTCGACGTCAAGGTTGCGTCTGGCCTCCTTGGCCACCACCATTCGCTAAAATTGTCTGCAATTTCTTGACCCACGGGCGACCGTACCCGCAAGAGATGTCTGGCTTTAAACCCGGCCTTCGGAACCCTCGCGCATGCTCTCCCAAAAGGGTGGGGCATCAGCATGTCTGTTCTCAAGGAAATCGTCGCTGCGGTGGCGGGAGTCTACGCGCTCCTGTTCGTCTGCGACGTATTGTTCGGCAACGAAACGCGTTTCGACGACGCCTATTATAGCCGCGAATTCTACGCGCCGCGGCCGAGAGAGTTTCGCTTCGCAAGCGATACGCCGCCGGCGGTCCGCGTCAGCGACGCCTTCGCGCAGTTCTCGCCGGGGGAAGCGAAGCCGGGCAAGCGCTACTCGTCTCTGACGACCGTCATTCGCTAGACGAGCGCGGCGGCGGCTGAGCGCACGCGGTGCGAGCGCAGCAATCGGCGTGCCAGGCCCCAAAGATCCGTTGGAATCGCTTCCCTGACCCGACAAATCGGTTAGAATCTCCGCCCAAGGAGATCATCGATGGCACTCAATGTCCTGCCGCCTCACGCCGACCGTGTCCGTCTTGATCCGGTCGAGCCGCGTTATGCCGCGATCTTTTGCTTCGCGCTGCTGACCGTGTCGTGCGCGCTCGCAAGCTTCGCGCTCGCCTGCGCCACGCCCTTTGCGGCGTTTGCCGTCGTTGCTGCGGCAGCGCTGCCGCTGCGCCCGGCGCTACTCGTCGTCACCGGGGCCTGGCTCGTCAATCAGACGATCGGCTTCAGTGTGCACCACTATCCCGTCGACGCCGGCACGATCGCCTGGGGTTTTGTGATCGGCGCGGCTGCGCTGACCGCGACCGCAACATCCGCGATCGTGCTCCGCGCGCTGCGGCCGAATCGCGCACCGCTGGTGTTGGCCACGGCCCTGATTGGCGCCTACGGCGCCTATGAGCTGGTGCTGCTTGCCGCGACGCCGTTCCTCGGCGGGGCGGGGGCTTTCACGACCGCCATCGTGGCCCGCATCGGCGCTTCCAATGCGCTCTGGCTCGTCGGCCTCGTTGCCGCCTGCGAAATCGTCCGCCTGCTCGATCCTTTCGGGCGGGGACGGGCGATGTCGGCTTGAACGACGACGTCCATTGGCGCGCCGACATCGCATCCGTGATCTTCTCGGTCAGGGACCACGGCGCCATTTGCGCCGTGCACCGGGGCGCGTTTCGGACCCTTCTGGGCGCGGAGCCGTCGCCGGAGGACTGCCTCGGCTATTTCGAACGCTTTGAAGATGCGTTCCGGCTGGCGGCCAGCGCCAAGGTCGTGCAAAAACGTATTCCGGTCGGCATGAGCCTGCATCTTACCAGTCGCGACGTCGCTCGGAAGTTGCTAGAAGGCAGTCAAATCAGAGGTGGAGCACAGCCATGAGCCAGTCACAAATCACGGGCGCGCAGGTCAGGCATTTCCCGGTCGCCGCCGCGCAGGCGGGCAGGGTCACGCAGGCCTTGATGGCGATGATGCTCGGCCTGTTCGTCGTCGGTGTCGTGGGCTTCTCCCACATCGACGTCGTTCACAACGCCGCACACGACGTCCGCCATTCGAACGCATTTCCCTGCCACTGACCGGGGTGGCATGAGCACGTTTCGCTCGATCGTATTTTCGTCGGTCATTTCGGGTTTTATCGTCGGCCTGATCGTCACGGCCGCTCAGCAGTTCGGCACGGTGCCCCTCATCCTGAAGGCGGAAGTCTTCGAGAAGGCGGCAGAGATGCACCAGCACGAGGCCGCCGCGGCACCGCAGGAAGCGGCCACCGGTCACGTTTATGGCGGCCAGGATCATGTGGCCCAAGATCACGCAAGCCACGACCACGCCGGACACGATCACGGCGCCGAAGCCTGGGGGCCGCGCGACGGCCTGGAGCGGAACGCCTACACGGCGGCCGCCAATGTGCTGACGGCGATCGGCTTTGCGTTGCTCCTCGCAGGGTTCTTTGCCGTCCGCAGCGGTGCAACGGGCGGGCGCGTCACCTGGCACGAGGGGTTGATGTGGGGGCTCGCGGGCTTTGCCGTGTTCACGATCGCCCCGGGCCTCGGCCTGCCGCCGGAATTGCCGGGGGTGCCGGTCGGGCCGCTTCTGTCGCGCCAGATCTGGTGGGCGGCTGCGGTTCTCGCGACGGCCATGGGCCTTGCGCTGATCGTCTTCCGCCCCTCGGTGCCAGCGGCCATCGCCGGCGTGATCCTGCTCATATTGCCCCATCTGATCGGCGCGCCGGAACTCGAGCACGTCGAGACCAACGTGCCATCCTCTCTGTCCCATCAGTTCGTGGTCGCCGTCACGCTCACGAGTCTGGTCTTCTGGTCCCTGCTCGGCGCGGTGACGAGCGCCGTGTTTGCCCGCTTTGACACGGCCGCCGGCGGCCGTCCGTAACGCTGCCATCCCTCGCCGGGACTGGCTCCGGGATCACTCCCCCTGGATCCACTCCGCCACGCCGCGCCAGAGCGTGTCGCGGTGGTCGGAACGGAAGAAGCCGAAATGGCCTATTCCCTTGGCACCGACATCGGACGGCTTGACCGTCAGCACCTCCGGCTTGATCGCGCTGAATCCGGAGCAGAGCAGCTCAACCGCGGGCCGCGTCGCCCAGGGATCGTCGGAGAAGCTGAGGGCGCGCAGCTCGCCCTTGTAGGCGGCGAAGTTTGCCAGTGCCGGCAGCTTGGAATCAAAGAGATGGCGCGGGCTGCTCACCCATTTGGCGCCTTGCAGGAACACACCCTTGGGCAAATCCTCGCCGATGCCGAGCCAGCCCGGCACGTAGCCGAGCAGGTGTGCCATGGGCACGCCAATGAAATTCATGAACACGAACACGCGGTAGTTTTCCGGCCGCGGGATCAGTTTCCACGTCGCGGCTTGGGACGCCACGAACAACGCGCGCGAAATCTCGCCGTTGTTCGCGATCAGCCCGAGCGCCTGGCCGCCAAAGGAATGACCGACGTAATTGAGGGGCAGTGCGCGATAGCGCTCACGCATCCAGTTGACCGCCGCGGTGACGTCGAGCGCGGCCCAGTCGGACATCGAGGCCGTAAAGCCGACCAGTGATTTCGGCTGGTTGTAGCCGACCAGCGCCGGCAGGCGGGAGTCGCCAATGCCCCGGTAATCGTAGGTCAGGACTGCGCAGCCGCGGTTGGCGAGGTACGAGGCAAAGCCCCGATAGACCTTGCGGGGGACGGCGGTTGCGGAATTGATCAGGACGGCGTGGCGCTTGACGCCGCGCGGCAGGAACAGGGTGCCGGTCAGCGAATAGCCGTCGACAGCCGGAAAGCTGATGTCGTCGATAAAAACGTCGTCGAGTGCCGCATCCATCAGCAGCCCACGCCCCAAAGTTTCTCCGCACGTCCCCAGCAAATGCGAATTCGGCTTTGGCTGCAAGGGCTTGGATGCGCAAATGGATTTACGACTGGCGAGGCGATGCCAGCCTGTGTATAAGGCGGCTCGCGCAACCCACAGATCAGGTTGCAGTTTTTGCTTCAGGAAAGAGGATTTGCGATGTCCGAGCGGTGGACACCCGAGAGCTGGCGCAGCAAGCCCGTGCTGCAGGTCCCCGACTATCCCGACGCCAAGGCGTTGGCCGATGTCGAGGCGCAGCTTGCGAGCTTTCCGCCGCTGGTGTTCGCCGGCGAAGCACGCAATCTGAAGAAGGCCCTGGCCCGCGTCGCGGCCGGCGAGGCCTTCCTGCTCCAGGGTGGGGACTGCGCGGAGAGCTTTGCCGAGCACGGCGCCAACAACATCCGCGATTTCTTCCGCGTGCTGCTCCAGATGGCGGTCGTGCTGACCTATGCGGGCGCCGTCCCCGTGGTGAAGGTCGGCCGCATCGCCGGCCAGTTCGCAAAGCCGCGTTCCTCGCCGACCGAGAAGGTCGATGGCGTCGAGCTGCCGAGCTATCGCGGCGACATCGTCAACGACATCGCGTTCACCAAGGAAGCGCGTGTGCCGGATCCGCAGCGCCAGCTGATGGCGTACCGCCAGTCGGCGGCGACGCTGAACCTGCTCCGCGCCTTCGCGACCGGCGGCTTCGCCAATCTCGGCAGCGTGCATCAGTGGATGCTCGGCTTCCTCAAGGATTCTCCGCAGTCCCGCCGCTACAAGGAGCTGGCCGACCGCATCTCGGACGCGCTGAACTTCATGCGCGCCTGCGGCCTTGATCTCGAAAGCCATCCCGAGCTCCGCGCTACCGACTTCTACACCAGCCACGAGGCGTTGCTGCTCGGCTACGAGCAGGCCATGACCCGCGTCGATTCCACCACCGGCGACTGGTACGCGACGTCAGGCCACATGATCTGGATCGGCGACCGCACCCGCCAGCTCGACCACGGCCATGTCGAATATTTCCGCGGCATCAAGAACCCGATCGGGCTGAAGTGCGGCCCATCGCTGAAGCCCGACGAGTTGCTGAAGCTGATCGACGTGCTCAACCCCGACAACGAGCCAGGCCGGCTGACGCTGATCGGGCGCTTCGGCTCCGACAAGGTCGGCGAGCATCTTCCGAACATGATCCGCGCGGTGCAGCGCGAGGGCAGGGTGGTGGTCTGGTCCTGCGATCCCATGCACGGCAACACCATCACGTCCACCACGGGCTACAAGACGCGGCCGTTCGACCGCATCCTGTCGGAGGTGAAGTCCTTCTTCGCGATCCACGCGGCCGAAGGAACGCATGCCGGCGGCGTGCATCTGGAGATGACCGGCAAGGACGTCACCGAATGCCTCGGCGGTGCGCGCGCGATCACGGATGAGGATCTCAACGACCGCTACCACACGGTCTGCGATCCCCGCCTCAACGCCGAGCAATCGATCGACATGGCGTTCCTGGTCGCGGAGCTCCTCAAGCAGGAACGCGTGGGCAAGGCCAAGCCGATGCCGTTCGCAGCGGGGCTTTAAGACCTTGCTGCGAATTTGGAAGGCCACGATCAATTCCCGTAATGGTCTGGCCTTTGCGCTCCGCTCGGAGCAGGCCGTCCGCGAGGAGATCTTTGCGCTCCTGCTGTCGCTGCCGACGGCTTGGTTCATCGCAGCGACCGCCATGCGCGCGGTAGAACTGGTGTGTGCCGTCGCATTCGTGCTGGTGGTCGAACTGCTGAACACCGCGATCGAGAAGCTCGCCGACCGCCTCACCATGGACCACGACACGCAGATCGGCCGCGTCAAGGACATGGGCTCGGCCGCGGTCGGTGTCGCACTCTTGATGGCCGGTGCGTTCTGGATCTTTGCCATCGTCGAGCGGTTGGGTTTCGTCTAGCCAAGGGATCGGACAGCGGCGCACATGACCGAACGTCTCAACGAATTCGCGGTCACGCTCGCCCAGCTCAATCCGACGGTGGGCGATATCGACAGCAATGCCGCGAAGGCGCGTACGGCGCGCGCGCAAGCCGCAAGCGACGGCGCCGACCTCGTGCTCTTTCCGGAATTGTTCATCGCCGGCTATCCGCCCGAAGATCTCGTGCTCAAGCCTGCCTTCCAGTCCGCCTGCCGCGTCGCGATCGAAAGCCTTGCGCGCGAGACTGCCGATGGTGGCCCTGCGATGCTGGTCGGCACGCCCTGGGTCGAGGACGGCAAGCTCTACAATGCCTGTGCGCTGCTCGACGGTGGCCGTATCGCGGGTCTGCGTTTCAAGGCCAACCTTCCGAACTACGGCGTGTTCGACGAGAAGCGGCTGTTTGCGCGCGGCCCTGCGGCCGGCCCGGTGACCGTGCGCGGCGTGCGCATCGGCGTGCCGATCTGCGAAGACATCTGGCTGGAGGAATCCGAGGATTACGAGAACGTCGTGGAGACACTGGCCGAGACCGGCGCCGAGATCATCCTCGTGCCCAACGGCTCGCCTTACGCCCGCGACAAGGGCGACGTGCGCTTGTCGGTCGCGGTCGCCCGCGTGACCGAAAGCGGTTTGCCGCTGGTCTATCTCAACCAGGTCTGCGGCCAGGACGAGCTGGTGTTCGACGGCGCCTCGTTCGCGCTCAACGGCGATCTGTCGCTTGCCGCGCAACTGCCGGCATTCGAGGAGAGCGTCACCACGCTGCACTTCACCAAGACTGGTGACGATTGGCGCTGCACGGGTCCGATTGCGCAACTGCCCGAAGGCGACAAGGCCGACTATGCAGCCTGTGTGCTCGGCTTGCGCGACTATGTCGGCAAGAACGGTTTTCCCGGCGTGTTGCTCGGTATTTCCGGCGGCATCGATTCAGCCTTGTGCGCGGCGATCGCCGTCGATGCGCTGGGCACAGATCAGGTGCACGGCGTGATGCTGCCATATCGTTTCACCGCGCCAAGCTCGATCGCGGATGCCGGCGAGCTCGCAGGTCACCTCGGAATCCGCTACGAGGTGCTTCCGATCGCAGAGGCGGTGAACGGTTTCGGGACCATCCTCTCCGATATCTTCAAGAACCTGCCGCCTGACATCACCGAGGAAAATCTCCAGGCCCGCACCCGCGGCACGCTGCTGATGGCGATCTCCAACAAGACCGGCCTGATGGTGGTGACGACAGGCAACAAGTCGGAGATGTCGGTCGGCTACGCCACGCTCTATGGCGACATGAACGGCGGGTTCAACCCGATCAAGGACATCTACAAGACGCAGGTGTTCCGGCTGGCAGCGTTGCGCAATGCGTGGAAGCCCGATGGCGCGCTTGGCCCCTCCGGCGAGGTCATTCCGCCAGACATCATCACGCGCCCGCCGACGGCGGAGCTGCGCGAGAACCAGCTGGATCAGGATTCGCTGCCGGCCTACGACCTCCTCGACGAGGTGCTCGAACGCCTGGTCGAGCGCGAGGAGCCGCTTGAAGAGATCATCGCCGCCGGCTTCGACCGCGCGATGGTGACGCGGATCGATCACCTCCTCAACATCGCCGAATACAAGCGCCGCCAGGCCGCGCCAGGCGTGAAGGTGACGCGCAAGAATTTTGGCCGCGACCGCCGCTATCCCATCACCAACCGCTTCCGCGACAAGGGCGAGGCGCTGCCCGCGCCCGACGAGACGCTGGTATCGCGCGGCAGCCGCGCCTCGATCGACGCGTTCGAGGGATGAGGGTGAGCGCTAGGGCGAGCGGTCTCGCCATACGCTCATCTGTCATCATCCGTTTTCGCGGGGCATGACGGCGGAATAGGAGGCTGCGAAGCTGCCTTACTTCTGCTGCTGCGGCAGGAAGGTCGGTCCGACCGAGCGGATCGGCTTGTTCTCGCCGGATGTGGTCGTGGTGTCCGCGGGCGGTGTTGCGGCTGGTGCAGTCGCCGTCGTCTCCGCCGGTGGCGTCGCGCCCTTCTTGCCGCCGGTCGGCGCGCCCTTGGTGAGCTGCCGTTGCTGCATCTTCTTGGCGCTCTCCTCGGTGACGATGATGTCACCCTGCTGCTGGACTGCTGCCTTGTCGTCGGCCGATTTCAGCGCGTCCGCCCAGCTTTGGCCCGCCGCCTTGCACGAGCAGGACGGGTTGAACTCGCTGCGGAATTTGAAGGCGTTCGGAAGCGCGGTGTAGGGCTGGCCGCTGACCGAGACCGCCGCGTTCATGTCCTCGCCGGGATTGCGATAGGCGTAGAGCGCGGCATCTGCCGCCGGGCACAGCGCCTTGCACGTCTTCTCGTCGTCGGGAAAGCGCGCCGGGACGGTGGCGAACGAAACCGGGAAGTAGGCGCCGTCGCAGGTGCGGACGCAAACCGTCCGATACGTGCCGGATTGTGGGCCAAGATCTGCGGGCGGTGCGCCAGGCGGAGGATTATTGGGATTGTTGCCGCCGCCGAACAGGTTGCTGAGGAAATTGCCGGGGCCCTGCGACTGCGCGGCGTTGGCGTATTGCGGGCCGCAATTGTTCTGCGCGAGCGAGACCAGCACCGAGCGGCGCTGGTTGTCTCGGTCGGGGCTGTAGCTGCCCGGACCGCCGCTGCGCAGCCGCTCGAGGTTGGAGGTGATCTGGTCGAGATTGGCCCGCATCTGCTGGATCTGGGTGTTGACCGGACCGCATTGTGCCGACTGGTTGTTGAACAGTGAGAAGAAGCCGGAGCTGTCGCAGCCCATGCGCTTGGCCTGCGCAGTGACACGGTCGAGTTCGGCCTGCTGGCGCGTCGCCGAATCCTGGTAGCGGCGGATCTGGTCGTCCTTGGCAGGATCGCCGCTGCCGCCGCGATCGAGCGCGGCGAGCTGGCCTTCCAGCCGTGAGCAGATCGGGTTCGCTCCGGGCGCAGCTTGCGCGGTCGGCGGCGGTCCGGGGGGGCCTGCTTGTGCGAGGGCATCAGTGCCGAGCGCGAGCGCGCTGATCAGCGCGGCACCGGCAAGGATCGAACGGGAGCGAGAGAGAGACAAAAATTCCGGCATATCCGCCATTCTAGCGATGTCACGGCCCCAAACATGGGGGCCGATGCGCGCCCTCCAATACCCGCTTCTCGGGGCATCGTCACGTCGTTTCGGGAGCGATGATTGGACCTAAGGTCCGCCAGTTCCGATCGAATTCAGCGCTGGCAGGTGATTGCGACATATTCGTCGCAATGGCCATGGGAGCAGTTTGCGCCGGATTTGGGGACGGAGCCGGTAATTTCGTCGGGATCGACCCGGCGATAGGACGAGGCTTGGGCAAACTCGCGAGACTGGCAATAGGAGCGGGCGGCGTACGCGCCGCACTGGTCACCCTTGGCCAGGCACTGGTCGACGCCGTAGCCGCCTGCCTGATTGGCGATGATGAAGACGCGGGTCTCCGCCGAGGCGCTGGAGGCGGCGACGATGAAGGCACAGCAAAGGAGTGCCGAAAGGGATCGCATGAAATGCACCGTAGCTTGGGAGGAACCGCCACCACATGAATAAACTCAAAAGGTTAAGGATGATTAACCCTGATGGCGGGGCGCGGCCGCTTTGGGCAGAGAAAGCGGCTTTTTCGCGGCTCACTTGACGGCAGGCCCGCTTGTGGCACATATGTTCCGCATGAACGGTCTCCTCGCCATTTGCTGCATTTGCCGCGAGATTACGAGCTAGCGATTCGCTGGCTGGAGCCGTCTTTTCTCAAAAAACATTGAGAGCACTGGACGCCCGGCCCGGCCGATAGGGATGGGTTTGTCATGGAATTGCGTCTTCACGACACGCTGACGAGGGAAAAGCGCACCTTTGTGCCGCTCGATGCGAAGGACGTCCGCATGTATGTCTGCGGACCGACCGTGTACGACTTCGCCCATATCGGCAATGCGCGGCCGGTGATCGTGTTCGACGTGCTGTTTCGGCTGCTTCGCCACCTCTATGGCGAGGCGCATGTCAAATATGTCCGCAACATCACCGACGTCGACGACAAGATCAACGACCGCGCCGCGCGGGATTTCCCCGGCCTGCCGCTGAACGAGGCGATCCGCAAGGTCACGGAAGAGACGGGGCGGCAGTTTCACGCCGACGTCGACGCGCTCCGCGCACTCAGGCCGAGCGTCGAGCCGCGCGCGACCGAGCATATCGGCGAGATGCGCGAGATCATCGAGAAGCTGGTCGCCGGCGGCTTCGCCTATGTTGCCGAGGACCACGTGCTGTTCTCGCCGCAGGCGATGAATTCGGCCAATTCGGAGCTGCCGCGCTACGGCGCGCTGTCCAATCGCTCGCTGGACGAGATGGTCGCCGGCGCTCGCGTCGATGTCGCGCCCTACAAGCGAGGCAATACCGATTTCGTGCTGTGGAAACCGTCCAAGCCCGGCGAGCCGTCATGGCCGTCGCCCGCCGGCATCAAGGCAGAAGGGCGTCCGGGCTGGCACATCGAGTGCTCGGCGATGGCCTGGAAGCATCTCGGCACGCATTTCGACATTCATGGCGGCGGCATCGATCTCGTGTTTCCGCATCACGAGAACGAGGTCGCGCAGAGCTGCTGCGCGTTCCACCAGTCGCGCATGGCGAACTATTGGATGCACAACGGCTTCCTCCAGGTCGAGAGCGAGAAGATGTCGAAGAGCCTCGGCAACTTCATCACCATCCGCGACCTGCTCGCGGATTGGCCGGGTGAGGTGCTGCGCCTGAACATGCTGAAGACGCATTACCGCTCGCCGATCGACTGGACCCTGAAGTCGCTGGAGGAGAGCGGCAAGACGCTTGACGACTGGTACCGTGTCACGGCGGACGTTCCGCCAGGCAAGCCGGCGGCGTCGGTGATCGAGCCGTTGCTGGACGATCTCAATACGCCGCAGGCGATTGCGGCGCTGCATGGTCTGCGGAACAACGATGTGGGCGGCCTGGCGGCGTCGTTGCGCCTGCTCGGCTTCCTCGCCGAAAGCGCGGCGCAGTGGGAGGCACGGAAGCGGCAGGCGAGCGGCGTCGACGCGAGCGAGATTGATCGTTTGATCTCGGAGCGGACCGCGGCACGTGCGCGGAAGGACTTCAAGGAGTCCGACCGCATCCGCGACGAGCTCGCTGCCAAGGGCGTCGTGCTCAAGGACGGCAAGGACGCCGATGGCAAGCCGGTGACGACCTGGGAGCTGGCGTGATGGCACGAGCGCTCCCCAAGCCCGCACTGCGGCCATTCCTGCCGGCCGACGTCCCGGTGCTCGCCGCGATCTTCGCGTCCGCGATCGAGGAGCTGACCGGTGACGACTACAGCGAAGCGCAGCAGGAGGCCTGGATGGCGGCGGCGGAGGAGGACGAGTTCGGGCGCCGGCTCGCCTCCGACCTGACGCTGGTCGCAACGCTGGACGGCTCTCCCGTCGGCTTTGCCTCGCTGCGCGGCAGCGATCACATCCGCATGCTCTATGTGCATCCGGCGGTGAACGGGCAGGGCATCGCGACCTTGCTGGTCGATGCGCTAGAGAAGCTTGCCGGCGGCCGCGGCGCGTTGAGCCTGACGGTCGATGCCAGCGACACCGCGCAGGGCTTCTTCGCCAAGCGCGGCTACACCGCCCAGCAGCGCAACAGCGTCACCATCAACGACGAATGGCTCGCCAATACCACCATGAAGAAGACGCTCGGAGCGCCGCAATGACCAAAGAGCGTCTGTATCTCTTCGACACTACGCTGCGCGATGGCGCGCAGACCAATGGCGTCGATTTCACGCTGGCTGACAAGCAGGTCATCGCGCAGATGCTGGACGAACTCGGCATCGACTATGTCGAGGGCGGCTATCCCGGCGCCAATCCGCAAGATACGGAATTCTTCGCCGAGAAGCCGACGTTCGCGCACGCCCGCTTCACCGCGTTCGGTATGACGCGGCGGGCGGGGCGGTCGGTCTCCAACGACCCCGGTGTTGCCGCGCTGCTGGAGGCGAAAGCGGACGCGATCTGCTTCGTCGCGAAATCCTCCGCCTATCAGGTGCGCGTCGCACTCGAGACCACGAAGGAGGAAAACCTCGCCTCGATCCGCGACAGCGTCAGCGCCGCGAAGAAGGCCGGCCGCGAGGTGATGCTCGATTGCGAGCATTTCTTCGACGGCTACAAGGAAGACGCGGACTTCGCGCTCGCCTGCGCGAAAACGGCCTATGAGGCCGGTGCGCGCTGGGTGGTGCTGTGCGATACCAATGGCGGCACGATGCCGCACGAGGTCGAGACCATCGTCACGGAGGTGATCAGGCACATCCCGGGCGACCATGTCGGCATCCACGCCCATAACGATACCGAGCAGGCGGTGGCGAACTCGTTCGCCGCCGTGCGTGCCGGCGCGCGCCAGATCCAGGGCACGCTCAACGGACTTGGCGAGCGCTGCGGCAACGCCAACCTCTGTTCGCTCGTCCCGACGCTGAAGTTGAAGCGGGAATTTGCCGATCGCTTCGAGATCGGCGTGACGGGCGAGAAGCTCGCAAGCCTCGTCAAGGTCTCGCGCACGCTCGACGACATGCTCAACCGCGCGCCGAACCGGCACGCGCCTTATGTCGGCGAAAGCGCCTTCGTCACCAAGACAGGCATCCATGCCTCCGCCGTGCTGAAGGATCCGCAGACCTATGAGCACGTGGCGCCGGAGGCCGTCGGCAATCATCGCAAGGTGCTGGTCTCCGACCAGGCCGGCCGCTCCAACGTCATCGCCGAGCTCGACCGCGCCGGCATCGCCTACGAAAAGAGCGATCCCAAGCTGACGCGGCTGGTCGAGGAGCTGAAGGAGCGCGAGGCCCAGGGCTATGCCTATGAGTCCGCCAATGCCTCGTTCGAACTGCTGGCGCGCCGTACGCTCGGCAAGGTGCCGCACTATTTCGAGGTCGAGCAGTTCGACGTCAATGTCGAGCAGCGCTACAACGCGCTCGGTGAGCGCGTCACCGTTGCGCTCGCCGTGGTCAAGGTCGACGTCGCCGGCGACCACCTGATCTCGGCGGCCGAAGGCAACGGCCCCGTCAACGCGCTGGACGTTGCGCTCCGCAAGGACCTCGGCAAGTACCAGAAATACATCGAAGGCCTGAAGCTGATCGACTACCGCGTGCGTATCCTCAATGGCGGCACCGGCGCGGTGACGCGCGTTCTGATCGAGAGCGAGGACGAGAACGGCGATAGCTGGACCACGGTCGGCGTGTCGCCCAATATCATCGACGCCTCGTTCCAGGCGCTGATGGATTCGGTGATCTACAAGCTCGTGAAGTCAGGCGCGCCGGCGTAACCACAAATTCCGTCATTGCGAGGAGCGAAGCGACGAAGCAATCCGGACTGTCTCCGCGGAAACGCCCTGGATAGCTTCGCTCGCAATGACGTGGGGGAGGGAGCGAACGATGATCGACCACATCTCCGTCGGCGTCAGCGATCTCGATCGCTCCGCAACATTCTACGAGGCGGCGCTTGGCACACTCGGCCTCACGCTGCTCGTGACGCGGCCGGGGACCGTCGGCTTCGGCAAGGCCTATCCGGAATTCTGGATCAATTTGCGCGCCGGCATGCCGCCCGTGGCACCGGGGAGCGGCGTTCACATCTGCCTGCGGGCGAAGACGACCACTGAGGTCGATGCGTTTCACGCCGCAGCCCTTGCGGCGGGCGGTGCATCCGACGGCGCACCGGGCCTTCGCCCGCACGACCGCGTGCGCTACTACGCGGCCTTCGTTACCGATCCTGACGGCAATCGCATCGAGGCGGTGACATTTCCGAGCGAATGAATAGAGTCTAGAGCCTGCGAGCAACCTCGGGCGCAAGGTTCTTTTCGGCCTCGGCCACTTGCGCCGCGGCCGTCTTCAGCATCGGCATGATATCCTCGATGCGATCCGCCTTGAGGATGTCGATGTTTTGACCGGCGCGGATGAATTCCGTCTGGCGCATGTGCGACAGGAGCGAGAACAGGGGCTCCCAGAAATCGTCGATATTGGCGAGCAGCACCGGCTTGGCGTGACGGCCGAGCTGCTTCCAGGTGAGTTGCTCGACCAGCTCTTCGAGCGTGCCGACGCCGCCCGGCATCGCCACGAAGGCATCGGAGCGCTCGAACATCAGTCGCTTGCGCTCGTGCATGTCGGGCGTGACGACCATCTCCTGCACGCGGGTCAGCGCGTTCTCGCGCATCCGCAGGAAGTCAGGGATGATGCCGGTGACGGTGCCGCCGTGGTCGAGCACGGAGGTGGCGACTGCGCCCATCATGCCGACCGAGCCGCCGCCATAGACGAGGCGGACGTTGTTCTCGGCGAGCGCCTTGCCGAGCGCCTTGGCGCCTTCGATGAAACGGGGATTGGTTCCGGGGCCGGAGCCGCAATAGACACAGACGGTTTTGATAGTGCTCATTGAACCCATGATGCATTGCAGCGAAAGGTCGTCAAGTCCAATTGGTGATTCGCAACTCCCCGGAATCTACCGGTAAATCACGATAAACAATCAAGAATAGCCGTCTGGCGGGGTGCGCGGCCGGCCCGAAGCCTCTATATGACAACCGAAAACGGTTAATCGCAAACGGCTCGCATCCGGCGGGCTTTCCAAGGATCTTGGCCAAGGCTGTCTATGGCTCACCCTCATTCGCCCGCCGCGGGCGGCGACGTCGCTGATTCCGCGCAAAAGTCCGCGGAGCGGGCGACCCTGGCCGGAACGCTGGCGCATCTGTGGCCCTACATCTGGCCGAGCGACCGCTTCGACCTGAAGATGCGCGTGGTCTGGTCGATGGTGCTGCTGCTCATCGCCAAGCTCATTACGTTGTCGGTACCGTTCACCTTCAAATGGGCGACCGATGCACTGACCGGCGCGAACACGGCGCCGGTGGAAGCGTCCAACTGGCATCTCTGGGTGATCGCTTCGCCGCTGGTCCTCACTGCAAGCTATGGCGCGACCCGTATCCTGATGGCGGTGCTGACGCAGTGGCGCGACGGTATCTTTGCCCGTGTCGCCATGCATGCGGTGCGGAAGCTTGCGACCATCACCTTCATCCACATGCACGAATTGTCGCTGCGCTTTCACCTCGAGCGCAAGACCGGCGGGTTGACGCGTGTGCTGGAGCGTGGCCGCGAGGGCATCGAGGTGATCGTGCGCATGGTGATCCTGCAGCTCATCCCGACCATCGTCGAGGTGTCGCTGCTGATGGCCGTGCTGTTCTGGCAGTTCGATTGGCGCTACGTGGTCGCGACCCTGATCACCGTCGTGATCTACATGTACTACACCTACATCGCCACCGAATGGCGGATCGGCATCCGCCGGAAGATGAACGATTCCGACACCGAGGCGAATACCAAGGCGATCGACTCGCTGCTCAACTACGAGACCGTGAAATATTTCGGCGCCGAGGCGCGCGAGGCGCAGCGCTACGACCGTTCGGTCGAGCGCTACGAGGAGGCTAGCGTCAAGACCTATACCTCGCTCGCGGTGCTCAACACCGGCCAGGCCGTGATCTTCACGCTCGGGCTCACCGCGACCATGCTGATGTGCGCGATCGGCGTCAGGAGCGGGCGCAACACGGTCGGCGATTTCGTGCTGGTCAACGCCATGATGATCCAGCTCTATCAGCCGCTGAACTTCATGGGCATGGTCTATCGCGAGATCAAGCAGGCCATCATCGACATCGAGAAGATGTTTGGCGTGCTGTCGCGGGAGGCCGAGATCAAGGACGCGCCCGATGCCAGGCCGCTGGTGGTGTCCGCAGGCGCCGTGCGCTTCGAGGACGTGCGCTTTGCCTATGAGACGGCGCGGCCGATCCTCAAAGGCATCAGCTTCGAGGTGCCCGCCGGCAAGACGGTTGCGATCGTGGGGCCGTCTGGCGCGGGCAAGTCGACGATATCGCGACTCCTGTTCCGCCTCTACGACGTCTCCGGCGGCAAGATCCTGATCGACGGCCAGGACATCCGCGACGTCACGCAGGGCTCGCTGCGCGCCTCGATCGGCATGGTGCCGCAGGACACCGTGCTGTTCAACGACACCATCCGCTACAACATCCGCTACGGCCGCTGGGACGCAAGTGATGCGGAAGTCGAGCAGGCGGCGCGGCTGGCGCAGATCGACAATTTCATCCGCATGGCGCCGAAGGGCTACGAGACCCAGGTCGGCGAGCGCGGCCTGAAGCTGTCCGGCGGCGAGAAGCAGCGCGTGGCGATCGCGCGGACGGTGCTGAAAGCGCCGCCGATCCTGGTGCTGGACGAGGCGACCTCGGCGCTCGACAGCCATACCGAGCACGAGATCCAGGGCGCGCTCGACCGCGTCTCGAAGAATCGCACCTCGCTGGTGATCGCGCACCGGCTTTCGACCATCGTCAGCGCCGACGAGATCATCGTGCTCGACCAGGGCCGGATCGCGGAGCGGGGGACGCATGCCAGCCTGCTGGCGTTCGGCGGCCTCTATGCCAGCATGTGGAACAGGCAGCGCGAGGCGGAGGCGGCCCGCGAAAAGCTCGCCAAGATCGCCGACTCCGGCGAGGCGCCAAACCGCGAGCCGCCGCCGGTCGATGACGTCCTCACCACGCCGGCGGCCGCCGAGTGACCTTGTCTACGGTCCCAACTCTGGCCTAAACCTCTTCCCGCGCGCGAGCTGACCGCGCGCCATCAACCCCAGGCGGCAAACAGCGATGTCCATTCTCGATTCGATCCAACGGCAGATCCCGCCGATCCACAAGGAGGGCTATCCCTTCATCGGCATCTTCGCGCTGGTGAGCCTCTTCCTGTTCTGGGTCTGGTCGCCTTTGGGGTGGATTGGCACGGTGCTCACGGTGTGGTGCGCGCTGTTCTTCCGCGATCCCGTCAGGGTGACGCCGGTGCGTGAGGGGCTCGTGGTATCGCCCGCCGACGGGCGGGTCTCGATGATCACGATGGCGCTGCCGCCGGCCGAGCTCGGGCTCGGCGACCGGCCGCTGCCGCGCGTCTCGATCTTCATGAGCGTGTTCAACTGCCACGTGAATCGCGCTCCGATCGCAGGACGGATCGACCGCATCGCGTACCGGCCCGGCCTGTTCATCAATGCCGAGCTCGACAAGGCGAGCGAGGACAATGAGCGCAACTCGCTGGTGATCTCCTCGGCGCAAGGGCGGATCGGCGTCGTCCAGATCGCCGGCCTCATTGCCAAGCGCATCGTCTGCTTCGTCAAGGAGGGCCAGTCGATCGGCGCCGGCGAGCGGTTCGGCCTGATCCGCTTCGGCTCGCGGCTCGACGTCTATCTGCCGCTCGGCACCCGCGCGCTGGTCTCGGAAGGCCAGACCGCGATCGCCGGCGAGACGGTTTTGGCCGACATCGTCGCCGACGACACCGGCCGGTCCTACCGCGCCAGTTAACTATGACATCGGCGAAAGGTCCGGCGAGCGGATTGGCGGGAGCCGGGGCGGCTTGCTATATCTCGATGAAGCGAGGTCAACGCCATGACGCCCTACGACTTCAAGAACCCTGACGTGCGCCGCCGGCGGTTCCGCCCGATTCCGGTGCGGATGCTGGTGCCCAACGTCATTACGCTGCTGGCGATCTGTGCCGGGTTGACCTCCATCCGGCTGTCGATCGAGGGGCGGATGGCGCTTGCGGTCTATGCCATCGTGTTTGCTGCGGCGCTCGACGGCATCGACGGCCGCATCGCGCGGCTGATCAAGGGCCAGTCGAAATTCGGCGCCGAGCTCGACAGCCTCGCCGACTTCGTCAATTTCGGCGTGGCGCCCGGCCTGATGCTTTATTTCTGGCAGCTCCATGAGCTGCGCAATGCGGGCTGGATCGCGGCGATGGTGTTCGCGATCTCCGGCGGCTTGCGGCTCGCGCGCTTCAACGCCACCATGGACGACCCCAACAAGCCGCCGTTTGCATCGAACTATTTTACGGGGATTCCGGCGCCCGCCGGTGCGATTACGGTGCTGCTGCCGATCTATGCGGCGTTCCTCGATCTCGGGCGTTGGCCCGCGCCGGTGACGGCCGGCTACACGCTGCTGATCGCCTTCCTGATGGTGTCGCGGCTGCCGGTATTCTCCGGCAAGTCGGTGCGCATGCGCGTGCCGCCGGAGCTGGTGCTGCCGATGTTCGTCGGTGTGGTCTTCTTCATCGCGCTTCTGATCAGCTATCCCTGGTACATCCTGCTGGCCGGCTCGGCGCTGTATCTCTTGGCCTTGCCCTTGGGCTGGAAGTCCTATCAGAAGCAGGCGCGTGCATATGCCGCGGCATCACCTGCACCGGTTGGCGTCACGCCGCCGGGCGCCGCGCCGTCGCTGTCGCCGAACCTGCCGGAACCCCCGCACGACGACCGGCCCGAGAGGCTGCATTAGAGCGTTTTCCAGCGAAGTGGACACCGGTTCGCGTGAGGAATACGCGTCAAGGCCAGAATCTGGACGGCTCTCGCGGATATCAGCCATGAAGGGGCGCGCGTTGGGCTGACGCCCGATCTCGGCTATATCGCCCTGGGACTGCGGCGCATGCGAACAGCCGCGGCCATCAGGGGAGATAACGCCGTGACGACATCTGCAACCGGGCCGCTGCCTGCATCCGTCCTCGAAGCGCTCGGCCGCTACGACACGCCGACGATCTGCAACGCCATGGAGATCGTTGCGCCCGAGCGGCGCCTGATCGGCTTCACCACCAAGCCGCTGGTCTGCCCGTTCCCCGATCTGCCGCCGATCGTCGGCTACGCGCGCACCGCTACGATCCGCTCGGTGCTGAAATCATCGTTGCCCGCGGAAGAACAGTCCAAGCGCCGCACCGAATATTACGAATATGTCGGCACCGGCCCTGGACCGCGCATCTCCGTGATTCAGGACATCGACGGCGGCGACGTCGGCTATGGTGCATTCTGGGGCGAGGTGCAGAGCAATGTGCACAAGGCACTCGGCTGCCTCGGCGTCATCACCGACGGCTCGATCCGTGACATCCCGCAATGGGCTCCTCGCTTCCAGGCGCTCGCCGGTTCGATCGGCCCGTCGCACGCCTGGGTGCATGCAGACAGCTTCGGCGGCGAGGTGCGGGTCGCCGGCATGAACGTGAAGTCCGACGATCTCATTCACGCCGACCAGCATGGCGCGATCGTGATCCCGCTCGATATTGCCGCCAAGCTTCCCGAGGCCGCCGAGCTCTGCGGCCGCCGCGAGACGCCGATCCTGGAGATCGCGCGCAGCCCCGACTTCTCACTGGAGAAGCTGAAAGCCGCGCTGAAGCGCTCGGCGGAGATTCACTAGCGAGGCGGAGCGAAATCTGGAGTTTCTGACGAAGAGGGGGAACATGAAGGCGTTCGTTATCGCGGCCGAGACTCTCAAAGACGAGGCCATGTTCGCCGAATATCGACGGGCCGTTCCAGAAACCCTGCAGGCTTTCGGAGGCAAATTCGTCGTGCGGGGCGGCAATCTCCAATTGGTGGAAGGGGAATGGCCGCAGCCGCGTCTGGTGATCATCGAATTCCCGTCGCGCGAGGCCGCCGAGGGCTGGTACAGATCACCGGCGTATCAGAAGATCATCGGACTTCGACAAGGAAGTGCGATCACCAACCTCATCATCGCCGAGGGGCAGGTGGACTAGATCTCCCGCCAATACGCGAAGACGGGACCGAGATGAGCCCGGAGCTGACCGGCCCTGTCGTCCTGGCCGGGCGATTATGGTTAGCGGAGTGTTGAGATCGCCACGGTGCGCGGCAATTCGCTCGCGCGATGAGGCCTGCGATGTGGCCGGATCGAGGCAGGCCGCACTTAACCTTTACGCGTCTTTAATGGCAGCTCTTTAGGGTTCCTGCCACGCGGTTCGGGGTTGGGCCGCGCCGCCGGCCAGGACGGCCGGTGTGTGGCGTGCGGGGTTGGAGTCTCCCATGGATATCATGACGGGCGCGGGACTCGGTGCCGGCATCGTCGTCATCGCGGTGATGATGCTGCTCGGTGGTGACGTCCACATGTTCATCTCCGAACATGCGATGATCATCATCTTCGGCGGCTCGATCTCTGCCACCATGATCCGCTTTCCACTCAGCGCGCTGCTGCACGGCCTGCCGCTCGGCGCCAAGTTTGCCTTCACCATGAGCCGGCTGTCGGCGCATGAGCTCGTCGACGAGCTCGCCCGCATCGCCGAGATCGCCCGCAAGCAGGGCCCGGTCGGCCTGGAAAAGGTCGAGACCGACGAGCCGTTCCTGGCCAAGGGCATCCGCTACGTCGCCGACGGCTATGACCTCGACTTCATCCGCGACAATCTGGAGCGCGACCGCGACAACTTCCTCATGCACCTGGACGAGGGCAGCAAGATCTACCGCGCCATCGGCGACTGCGCCCCGGCCTTCGGCATGATCGGCACGCTGATCGGCATGGTGCAGATGTTCGCCAACATGACCGACCCTTCCAAGCTCGGCCCGTTCATGGCGACCGCGCTGCTCGCCACGCTCTACGGCGCGCTGGTCGCGAACCTGTTCTGTCTGCCGATCGCCGACAAGCTGCATGGCAAGCTGCTCGACGAGGAGACCAACCGCACGCTGATCATCGACGGCATCCTGATGATCCGCGACTCCAAGAGCCCGACCCTGGTGCGCGAAATGCTGCTGGCCTATCTGCCGGAGAAGCACCGCCATGCCGAAGGCGAGCCGGTGCCGGCTTGATGCGCCACGCCGGGATCTGAGGCTTCGGGATCTAAGATATGGCCAAGAAGAAGCGCGGCGATGCACATGGAGGCGGTCACGGCTGGTTCGTGACCTTCGCCGACCTGATGGGCTTGCTGATGAGCTTCTTCGTGATGCTCGTCGCGTTCTCCACGCAAGATGCCAACAAGCTCAAGATCGTCGCCGGCTCCATGCGCGACGCCTTCGGCATCCAGAGCGAGGCGCGCTACGCCGGCATCATCGAGTCCGATGGCCTGCCGACGCGGCCGCGGCTGAAGAACGTCGACCACATCCAGCCCGAGGATTCGTCCAACACGCCGACCCCCGACCAGGAGGATCGCGACCGCACCTCGGGCGCGAAGATCAAGGTCGATCGCGACTTCGCGCTGGCGGCGGCCTCGCTCCGCCAGGCGCTGCAGGATCTGCCCGAGCTCACCGAGATGTCCAAGCACATCATGTTCGAGGAGACCAAGCAGGGCCTCAATCTCGAGATCGTCGACCAGGACGGCCGCTCGATGTTTGCGGACGGCTCCAAGGTGCCCTATGACCGCACCCGTCGCCTGATCGAGAAGCTGGCGGTCCCGCTGAAGGCGACGCCGCTGCGCGTCTCCATCGTCGGCCACACCGCCGCGGGCTTCGTGCCGAGCCGCAGCGATTACGGCGCCTTCGACCTCTCGGCCGACCGCGCCAATGCGGTGCGCCAGATCCTCGAGCGGGAGGGCCTGCCGCCCTCGCACATCTTCGCCGTCTCCGGCAAGGCGGACACCCAGCCGCTGTTTCCTGACGATCCGTCACTGGCCGCCAACCGCCGCGTGACCATCACCCTGATGCGCGAAGATCCGCCGCTGCCGCCGAATCTGAAGCCGTAGACCCCTTGCGCTACCATCCTACCTGAGGCATGTCGTCGCGCGGCGACGAACGTGGCTGCGCCGTCACAGCATCTGCTCCCGCGCCTGTTATGCTGGGGCGATTGACAGGCGCGCAGGAAGCGTCAAAAGGCGCCGGATCAATTCCAGGGAAAAAGCGTTTTCCACCCTTATGACGGCGAGCATCACCACGACCGAAGGCCAGGAGACCACGGCCCATGCGGGCTTTTGGGCCCTGACGCTCGGGAGCATCGGCGTCGTCTTTGGCGATATCGGCACCTCGCCGCTCTACGCATTCCACGAGGCGGTCAGGGGCGCGGCCCATGGCGAGCCGGTTTCGCGGGTCATCGTGCTCGGCGTGCTCTCGCTGATCCTGTGGGCGCTGCTGATCGTCGTCACCGCCAAATATGTCCTGCTGCTGCTGCGCGCCGACAACAACGGGGAGGGCGGCACGCTTTCCCTGATGGCGCTCGGCCAGCGCGCGCTCGGGCGGCGAAGCTGGTTCCTGCTGGCGCTTGGCGTCGTCGGCGCCTCCATGTTCATCGGCGATTCCATGATCACGCCGGCGATCTCGGTGCTGTCGGCGGTCGAAGGTCTCAAGCTCGCGACTCCCGCTTTCGAGCACTACGTCGTGCCGCTCACGGTCCTCATCCTGGCGCTGCTGTTCGCAGTCCAGAGCAAGGGCACCGCGCTGGTGGCCTCCGCCTTCGGGCCGGTGATGGTCATCTGGTTCACCTGCCTTGCGGTGATGGGCATCGCTCACATCGCTGACGATCCGTCGGTGCTGGCTGCGATCAATCCCTACTACGCACTGCAATTCCTGTTGTCACACGGCACGATCGGTCTCGTCACGCTCGGCGCGGTGTTCCTGGCGGTGACCGGCGGCGAGGCGCTCTATGCCGATCTCGGCCATTTCGGCCGCAAGCCGATCCAGTCGGCCTGGATGTTCTTCGTCCTGCCCTCGCTCCTGATCAACTATTTCGGGCAGGGCGCCCTGGTGCTGTCCGATCCGAGCGCGATCGAGCATTCCTTCTATCGCATGGTGCCCGAGCATCTGGTGCTGCCGCTGGTCGGGCTTGCGACGGCTGCCACCGTGATCGCGAGCCAGGCGGTGATCACCGGTGCCTATTCGCTGGTCTATCAGGCTGTGCAGCTTGGTCTCCTGCCGCGCTTCGAGGTGCGGTACACGTCGGAGACGCACGCCGGCCAGATCTATCTGCCGCGCGTGAACCGGTTGCTCCTGATTGGCGTGATGCTGCTGGTCTTGTTGTTCCGCACTTCCAGCGGTCTTGCCTCGGCCTACGGTATCGCGGTTTCCACCACCATGGTCGCCGACGGCATCATGGGCTTCATCGTGATCTGGAAGGTGTGGAACTGGCGCGCCGCCATGGCTGCCGCGGTGATCCTGCCGTTCGTCGTGGTCGACATGACCTTCTTCAGCGCCAATCTCCTGAAGCTGCTCGAAGGCGCCTGGGTGCCGCTGCTGTTCGGCGTTGCCATGGTGGCGATGATCTGGACGTGGCGGCGGGGAACGGGAATCCTGCTCCAGAAGACCCGCCGCATCGAGGTGCCGCTGGACGATCTGATCCGGAGCCTGGAGAAGCGGCCGCCGCACATCGTCAAGGGCACTGCGGTGTTCCTCACCAGCGATCCCGCCTTCGTGCCGACGGCACTGCTGCACAACCTCAAGCACAACAAGGTGCTGCACGAGCACAACGTCATCCTGACGATCGAGACCGCGCATACACCGCGGGTCGATCTTGCGGAGCGCTTCCGCATGGAGAAGGTCAGCGACAAGTTCTCCAAGGTGCGGCTGCGCTTCGGCTTCATGGAACAGCCGAACGTGCCCAAGGCGCTCGCCATTGCACGCAAGCAGGGCTGGCAGTTCGACATCATGTCGACGTCGTTCTTCGTGTCGCGCCGGTCGCTGAAGGCTTCGGCGCAGTCGGGCATGCCGCTCTGGCAGGACCATATGTTCATCGCGCTCAGCCGGTCCGCCAACGACGCCACCGATTACTTCCAGATTCCGACGGGAAGGGTGGTTGAAGTCGGCACCCAAGTCACTATTTGACCGAAATTGGCGGACTTATGCGATTTTTGCATGGCAAAGGCCCAAAATCGCGCTAGGCTATGCCGGCAGCGCAGGACTATAAGCCGCGCGCTCTCTGCCGCCATTGTGCAGTGAAGCATTTTCTAGAGGCCAACAGTCTCTCCCATGACCAGTGAAGTCGCAGTTCCCGCCCCGGAAACGGTGGCGGCAAATGGGCATGGCGAAGCCCACACCACCGCCGGTTTCGGCGCCCTGACGCTCGGCAGCATCGGCGTCGTCTATGGCGATATCGGCACCAGCCCGCTCTACGCGTTCCGCGAGGCGGTGACGGCGGCATCCGGGGCGGAGGGCGCGCCGACGACCGCGGCCGTGCTGGGGGTGGTCTCGCTGATCCTGTGGGCGCTCGTCGTCGTGGTGACGCTGAAATACGTCGTGATCCTGCTCCGAGCAGACAACAACGGCGAGGGGGGTACGCTGGCGCTGATGGCTTTGGCCCAGCGCGCGGTCGGCACCGGCGGGGCGACCATCGTCCTGCTCGGCATCATTTCCGGCGCCCTGTTCTATGGCGATGCCGTGATCACGCCGGCGGTCTCCGTGCTGTCGGCCATCGAAGGCATGAAGGACGTCACGCTGACGTTCGAGCCCTATATCGTTCCGCTGACCGTGGTGATCCTGCTCGGCCTCTTCGCCGTGCAATCGCGTGGCACGGCGCGCGTCGCGGCATTCTTCGGTCCGGTGATGTGCGTCTGGTTTGCGGTGATCGCCGTGGTGGCGATCGGTCCGATCCTCCGGCAGCCGCAGGTGCTGTTCGCGCTGAACCCGCTCTACGCCGTGTCCTTCATGCTCCACCATGGCATCATCGGTTTCGTCACGCTGGGCGCGGTGTTCCTGGCGGTCACCGGCGCCGAGGCGCTCTATGCCGACCTCGGCCATTTCGGCAAGCGACCGATCCAGACTGCCTGGCTGTTCATCGTGCTGCCGTCGCTGGCACTGAACTATCTGGGGCAGGGGGCTCTTGTCCTGGATGATCCCGGCGCGATCGTGAGCCCGTTCTTTCAGTTGTTTCCGCAAGGCTGGGTCCGCGGCAGCATGGTCGTGCTTGCCACCATGGCGACCGTGATCGCGAGCCAGGCCGTCATTACCGGCGCCTATTCGCTGACGCGCCAGGCGATCCAGCTCGGGCTGCTGCCGCGATTTGAAATTCGCCATACGTCTGAGGCTCATTCCGGCCAGATCTTCATCCCGCGCATCAACCAGCTCCTTCTGGTTGCCGTGATCCTGATGGTGCTCCTGTTCCGTTCTTCCAGCGCGTTGGCATCGGCCTACGGCATCGCCGTCACCGGTACGATGGTCGTCACCGGATTGATGGGCTTCGTCGTGATCTGGAAGGCCTGGAGGTGGTCGCCGCTTGCCGCCGCCGCGCTCATTGCGCCGTTCCTGTGCCTCGACCTGACCTTCCTGGCCGCGAACCTGCTCAAGGTGTTCGAGGGAGGCTGGGTGCCGCTCGCGCTCGGCGCCCTCATGATCCTTCTTATGTACACGTGGCGGCGCGGCAGCCGGCTGCTGTTCGAGAAATCGCGCAAGCTCGAGTTCCCGCTGGCAGACCTCGTGGCGATGCTGGAGAAGCGACCGCCGCAGCGGGTGCCGGGCACTGCCGTTTTCCTCACATCCGATCCGCTGAGCGCCCCGACCGCGCTCATGCATAGTCTGAAGCACTACAAAGTGCTGCATGAGAAGAATGTTATTCTCACCATCGAGACCGCGCAGACCCCGCGCATCGATCCGTCCGAGCGCGTCAGGCTGGAGCAGATCAGCCCCACCTTCTCCAAGGTGACGCTGAAGTTCGGCTTCATGGAATCGCCCAACGTGCCGAAGGCGCTGGCGATCGCCCGCAAGCTCGGCTGGCAGTTCGACATCATGTCGACTTCGTTCTTCCTGTCCCGCCGCGCGCTGAAGCCCGCCGCCCATTCCGGCATGCCGCGCTGGCAGGATCGCCTGTTCATCTCGCTGAGCCGGTCGGCGAACGATGCCACCGACTATTTCCAGATCCCGAGCGGGCGGGTGGTCGAGGTCGGAACGCAGGTGACGATCTAGCCTCACAACCGCTGTCATCGCCCGGCTTGACCGGCCAATCCAGTATTCAGAGACGGTGCGAGGATACGAAGAGGCCGCGGCGTACTGGATCCCCCGCCTTCTTCGCGGGGGATGACATCGCGTGTGGGCTCCGAAAGCCGCGCTTCAATACCCTGCGATTTAGCTTTAACTTGCGCAAGGCAGCTCAAGCCTTTGTAGCGCTTGATTTTCGGTGCCCGAGAGGCGAGGTTGCCGCCGGCCGGGGCAGCCCGGCCCGAAGCGCGGCCGTTCTGGAGGATGAAGTGGCAAACCAGGTGCAGGATCTGACCCCGGACGAGGTCGCCAAGGGTGTGAGCGAGGGACGCTATCTGCTCGTCGACGTCCGCGAGCCTAACGAGGTTGCCGCTGAGGCCTACCCCTATGGCGTCGTGGTGCCGCTCTCGACCTTCGATCCCAAGGCGATTCCCGATCCGCAAGGAAAGGACGTCGTGTTCGCCTGCCGCTCCGGCAAGCGCTCGGTGACGGCCTCGCTCGCCGCGCAGGCGGCGGGCCTTGCCTACGACAAGCATCTTGCGGGCGGCATCCTCGGCTGGAAGGCGGCGGGCCTTCCCACCAAGGTCGGCGGCTGATCAACCCGATGACGTCCAAGAGCTCGTCGCTGAACAAGGTCTTCGCCGACCTTCCCGTCACCATCTTCGAGGCGATGTCGCAGGCTGCACGCGACAATGCCGCGATCAATCTCGGCCAGGGTTTTCCCGACGATCCCGGTCCTGAGGACATCCGCCGCGCCGCAGCCGACGCCTCCGTGAACGGCTACAACCAGTATCCGTCGATGATGGGCATTCCCGAGCTGCGTCAGGCGATCGCGACGCATTACGGGCACTGGCACGGGCTCAAGCTCGATCCGATGAGCGAGGTGATGGTGACCTCCGGCGGCACGGAGGCGCTGACCTCGGCGATCCTCGCGGTGGTGCAGCCCGGCGACGAGGTCGTCTGCTTCCAGCCGGTCTATGACTCCTATCTGCCGATCATCCGCCAGGCCGGCGGCATTCCGCGCCTGGTGCGGCTTCAGCCGCCGCACTGGCGGCTGGACGAGGACATGCTGAAAAGCGTGTTCAATTCAAAGACCAAGGCGGTGCTGTTCAACAACCCCTTGAATCCGTCCGCCGTCGTCTTTCCGCGCGAGGACCTCGAGCTGCTGGCGCGCTATTGCCAGAAGTTCGACGTGATCGCGATCTGCGACGAGGTCTGGGAGCACGTCACCTTTGACGAGCACAAGCATATCCCGCTGATCACCATTCCCGGTATGCGCGAGCGCACCATCAAAGTCGGGTCGGCCGGCAAGATCTTCTCGCTCACAGGCTGGAAGATCGGCTTCGTCTGCGCCGCGCCGCCGCTCTTGCGCGTCGCGGCCAAGGTGCACCAATTCCTGACCTTTACCACCGCGCCCAATCTCCAGGCCGCGGTCGCCTATGGCCTCGGCAAGCCGGACGAGTATTTCGTCTCGATGCGCAAGGATCTGGCGCGGAGCAGGGACCGTCTGACGAAGGGCCTCGAAAGCCTCGGTTTCCCCGTGCTGAAATCGCAGGGCACCTACTTCCTCACCGTCGACCTGTCGCCGCTCGGCCTCAACGAGAGCGACACCGAGTTCTGTTGGCGGATCGTGAAAGACTACAAGGTGGCGGCGATCCCGGTGTCGGCGTTCTACGAGCAGGACCCGGTGACCTCGGTGGTGCGCTTCTGCTTTGCCAAGAAGGACGAGACGCTCGACACCGCACTGGAACGGCTGTCGGACGCGGTGCGCGGACGCAAGAGGTAGATCTGAGATGACGAACGTCAGCCGCTCGGGGTTTCGCCTTGGCCTCGCAATCGCCGCAGCGCTGACGTTGCTTTCGCCTCCCGCAGGGGCCGAGGAGCGGGTCGTCAACTTCTACAACTGGTCGAACTACATGGCCCCGGATGTGCTGGAGGCCTTTACCAAGGAGACCGGCATCAAGGTCGTCTATGACACCTTCGACGCCAATGAGACGCTGGAGACGCGCCTGATGGCCGGCAAGTCCGGCTACGACGTCGTGGTGCCCACCGCTTATTTCCTGCAACGCCAGATCAAGGCGAACATCTTCCAGAAGCTCGACAAGTCGAAGCTGCCGAACCTTGCCAACGCCTGGCCGATGGTGAACCAGCACCTTGCGACCTACGATCCCGGCAACGTCTTCGCCGCCAACTACATGTGGGGCACGACCGGCATCGGCTACAATGTCAAGAAGGTGAGGGAGATCCTCGGACCGGACGCGAAGATCGATAGCTGGGACATCGTCTTCAAGCCGGAGAACCTCGCAAAGTTCAAAGACTGTGGCGTGCACATGCTCGACTCCGCCGACGACATCTTTCCGGCGGCGCTGAACTATCTCGGGCTCGATCCGAACTCGACCAAGCAGGCGGACCTGGAGAAGGCTGCCGATGTGGTCGCGAAAGTTCGTCCCTCCGTGCGCAAGTTTCACTCGTCCGAATATCTGAGCGCGCTCGCGACCGGCGAGATCTGCTTCGTGGTCGGCTGGTCCGGCGACATCATGCAGGCCCGCGCCCGTGCCGCTGAGGCCAAGAAAGACAATAGCAGCGGCATCGAGATCGGGTACGCGATCCCGAAGGAGGGCGCGCAGATGTTCTTCGACAATCTCGCAATCCCCGCGGATGCCAAGAACGTCGCGGAGGCCTACGAGCTGATCAACTACCTCTACCGTCCGGACGTCGCGGCGAAGAATTCCGACTTCCTGTCCTACGCCAACGGCAATCTCGCCAGCCAGAAGCTGGTCGACCCGAAGATTTTGAACGACAAGAACATCTATCCGGACGAGGCGACGCTTTCAAAACTGTTCGTCATCACGGCGCGCGATCCGGCGACGCAGCGGATCATCAACCGGCTCTGGACTAAGGTGAAGACGGGACGGTGAGGGGCGGCAGTCCTTCCCGGGGTCAACCGTTTCTGCAAAACAAACCCATGCAAAGTAGAGCCGCCACCGGCGGCTTACCGGCGGTGGCGATGCCTAAGTCGCGATGAGGCTTGGCTTAATCGCCGCTTAGGCGCAAAGCCTGAAGTACCTCGTCCGCTGCGGCCCGGAAGGAATATCGAGAAGCAAGGAGCGCCGCCGCCTACCACGCATAACGCACCGTGCCCTTGCCGGCGTAAGAACGCGTCACGTTGGAGAACTCGCCCTCGAAGCTTGCCGCCGCCGACCAGCCGTTGAGCCATTTCATCTCGGCGGAGGCTGTGGTCAGCGCGGAGTCGCTCGCGGCTCGCGCGCCGTTGACGACGAAGCTTGCGCCGGGCAGCGCCTGGAAGGTCGCGGCGACGGAGTGATCGGGATTGAAGTCATGCGCCCATGCGGCGCGGCCGCGCAGGGTGAGAACGCCGTTTTGCATGGCGAAGGATTTGTCGGTGCGCAGGCCGAGCTCGCTGCGGGTGTCGGTCACGCTCTTGGCGGCATAGGCGAGTGCGAAGGCATTGCTGCCCGACACGACAGACTCCGCATAGCCCGGCAGGTTGAAAGTCGTGACCTGGCCCGCAGCATAGGGCGTGAGGCCGATGCCGCCGATCCAGGGCGCGACGAAGCGATAGCCGCCCTCGATACGGCCGCTCCACGCATTCGCGTTGAACTCGGCGCGCAGATGATCGACACCGGCGAGGGTGACCGTGCGATCGGTGGTGACGTCCTGCCAGCCATAGGCGAGGGCAGCGGTGATGTAGCTCGGACCATTGGTGTGGCGGAGATAAGCGCCGGCCTGGAACAGGTCGGAGCGTCCGGTGCCGCCATTGACGACGGAGAAGCTGGTGCCGCCGCCGGCGAGCGCGAAGCCGGCGAGTGTCTGTGGCGAGAACCAGTATTCGGCGCCGGCGGCGGTGCCGAACAGGCGGCTGGTCGTGCTGTTCGATCCCTGCGCGGTGTTGCCGTCCGTCGTCTGCGATCCGCCGAAGCCGGAAGCCCACACGCTCCAGCGCTGCTCGAAGGTCTGGGCCGTTGGCGCCTTGGCAAACATCGCAAAGGCGTCGCGGGCTGCACCGGGGGGAGCGCTGTCGGCATAGGCCGGTGGAGCGGAGCCGCCGGTGTCGCGGCCCGAGCCGGAGGGATCGGTGAGCAGACCCATGAATTGGCCCATGGCCTGGAACGTGGTTCCTTGCGAACCCGCCGCGGTCTCGCCCGAGGCCTGCGTCAGGCCGGGCGCCGTCAGCCCGCTATAGACCAGCGAGATGCCGCCATTCGCGTTGAACGCGTGGATGATCGCATTGCCGACGCTCTGCTGATTGCCGGTAAGGCCGCTGCCCGGCGGCGCAACGAAGGTCAGGATCAGGTTGAGATAGGCGTGCGTGCCGTCATAGCTCAGCTCGGTGTGGAAGTTCGACGGCAGATTGGTCTGGACGACAGAGCCGAATGTGCCGTCGATGCTGCCGGCGGTCAGGATGGTGTACTGCTTGGCGACGTAGCTGCCATTGGCGTAGACCGCCTGGAGCGTCGATCCGCCCAGTGTCGCCGTGCCCGAGACATTGGCGTAGCTCGACGTCGCCGGATTGATCTGCACCATGTAGTAGGCACCGGATTGCAGCGCGAGGCTACCCGCCACCGTCAACGATGAGTTGGCGCTGCCGTTGCCGGGCGCCAGCGCGCCGCCGCTCGCAATCGTCGTGTTGCCGACAATGCCGGTGCCGCCGAGAATGCCGCCCGCGTTCACGGTCACGCCGCTCGACGCCGTGATATCGCCGTTCACCGCCAGCGTGCCGCCATCGATCGTTGTCGCGCCGGTGTAGGTGTTGACGCCCGACAGGGTCTGCCGCCCCGTACCGACCTTCACCAGTGAGGCGCCGGTGCCGCCGCCCGATCCGCCGTCAGCGAGCACGCCGGTGACATTGGCCGACAGATTGTCGCTGCCAACCGTCAACTGCTTTCCGCCAAGCTCGAACGTACCGCTTCCGGCGAGCGAGCCGGCGGTGAGCTTGTTGTCGCCGTTGGGGCCGGTGCTCATCGAGAGGTCGAAGACGGCGCTGGATGTGGCGTTGTAGAGCTGCGCGTTGCCGGGCGTCGAATTGCCGTCGAACAGCACATTGCCGCTGTTGGTGATGACGGCGTTGCCGGCCGTGGCGTTGGTGTCGAAAGTCAGCTGAGCATTGTTGGTGATGGCCGCGCTGCCGGCCGTGGCACTGCCGCTGAAGGCCAGCGTACCGGCGGAAACCGTCGCGCCGGAAAAACTCTCCGCGCCGGTCAGGGTCAGCGTGCCGGCGCCGGACTTGGTCAGCCTGCCGCCGCTGAGATCCTGGCTGAGCACGAAATTGTTGGTTGCGTCCGCGATGTCGAGTGTGCCGCCGCCGGCGCCCAGATTGATGCTGCGTGCGGTGGTGTTGAATGTCGTGCCTGATACTTGGAGGGTGCCGCCGTTGAAGGTCAGGCCGCCCGCGAGGTCGCCGAGATTGGCGTCCGAGGCGACGCTGACCGTTCCGCCGGCAAAGGTGGTACCGCCGGTATAAGTGTTGGCGCCCGTTAGCGTCAGCGTGCCGGTGCCGATCTTCACCAGAGAGGCACCGCCGCCGCCGTAGTTGCCGCCGTCCACGATCACGCCGCTGACGGTGGTCGACAGATTGTTGCCGCCGACCGTTAGCGCGTTGGCGCCGAGGTAGAAGGTGCCGTTGCCTGCGATCGAGCCGGCGCTGAGCTTGTTGTCGCCGTTCGGGCCGGAGCTGCCGGAGAAATCGAACACGGCGCTCGGGTCGTTGTTGATCAACTGCGCATTGCCCGCGGTCGCATTGTCCGTGAAATAAGTGTTTCCGACGGAACTGAAGGGCCCATTGCCGTTGTTGGTGATGACGGCATTGCCGGCCGTGCTGGTGCTATCGAAGGATAGATTATAGGCGTTGTTGATGGTCGCGCTGCCCGCCGTGCTGGCGTCACTGAAAGACATCGCGACATTATTGGTGATGGTTGCGCTTGCCGCGGAACTCGAGGCGCTGAAGGCCAAGACGAAGTTGTTGGTGATGCCGGCGCTTCCCGCCGTGCTGGTTTGATTGAAGCTGATTGTGCCGGTGTTGGTGATGCCAGCATGACCGGCGGTGCTCGAACCGTAGAAGGAGAACTGTCCGCCGTTGTTGATTGTTGCGCTGCCAGCGGTGCTGGTGTCGTAGAATAACGCGCTGTTGGTGTTGGCGAGGGTGATGGTGGCGCTGCCGGCCGAGCTGGTGCCGTGGAAATTCAACGAGCCGGCATAGCCGTTGAGGGTGATGGTGGCGCTTCCAGCCGTGCTCGAATTGTAGAAGCCAATGATGGTGCGGTCGCCGCCGGTGATCGGCCGTGCTCGAGTCGTAGAAGCCGATCTGGCCAAAGGTGTTGTTGGTAAAGGTGTTGTTGGTGATGGCGGCACTGCCCGCCGTGCTCGTGCCGTAGAATACCACGCTGCCGCTGTTGGTGATGGTGGCGCTGCCGGCCGTGCCGGTGTCGCGAAAAGTCGTAAGGCCGTTGTTGGTGATGCCAGCGCTGCCCGCCGTGCTCGAGTTGTTGAAGGCCAGGATGTTGTTGTTGGTGATGCTGGCACTGTCAGCCGTGCTGCGGTCGTAGAAGTTGACGGTGCCGGTGTTCGCGATGCTGGCCGAGCCGGCGCCGTTTGCGTTTTGGAAGATCGTGGTTCCGTCGTTGGAGATGCCAGTGATGCCGCTGGTGTCGGCGTTGACGACGCTGAACCTGCCGCTGGCGCCAACGTTGACGGTCCCTACAATGGCGCCAACGCCGCTGGCACTGCCGAGCTGCAACGTGCCGCCATTGATCGTGGTGCCGCCGGTATAGGTATTGGCGCCCGACAGCGTCAGCGTGCCGGTGCCGATCTTGACCAGCGAACCGCCGGTGCCGGCGATGACGCCGCTCACCTCGGTCGAGGAATTGTTGGAGCCGACGGTCAGCTCATTGGCGCCGAGCAGGTACAAGCCCGCGCCCGCGATCGAGCCGGCGCTGATCTTGTGGTCGCCGTTGAGGCCCGCGGTCGGGCTGAAGTCGACCAAGGCGTTGGCATTGTTGACGATCGCCGCAGCGCCGGCCGTGCTGTTGTCCTGAAAGGTGATGCTGCCATTGTTGGTGATGGTCGCGTTGCCGGCCGTGCTGTTGTCCTGGAAGGAGAGGCCGCCATTGTTGGTGATGGTGGCGCTGCCGGCGGTGCTGCCGTCATAGAAAAGAAGGAGGTTGGTGTTGGTGATGATTGCGTTGCCTGCCGTGCTGTTGCCGACAAAGTGAGTCGTGCCGCCGTTATTGTTTGTAATGGTTGCGTTGCCGGCCGTGCTGGTGTTCTGGAAAACCAGCGAGGAGTTGTTCGTGATGGTGGCGCTGCCGCCGTTGATGGTGATGCCGGCGCCCGTGAAGTTCAGCGAGCTGCCGACGTCAAAACTGTAGTTCGAGGCGCCGGCGTTGAAGGTCCAGCCGCCGACGCTGGCGCTCGTGATCACCAGGCTGGTGGTATTCGAGGCGCCGAAGGAGGCCGTGCCCCCCGGCACGACGCCGCCGTCCCAGTTCGAGCCGGTGCCATAATCGTTGCTGCCGGGAGAGGCGAGCCAGGTGGCGTCCTGTGCCTGCGACTGCGTTGCCGGCAGAATCCAGGCCAAGGCCAGCGCCGACGACGTCAGCAGCGCGGCCCGCAGCCGGCGGGTCGCCCCGAAACAATCTTTCTTCAACTCATCCCCCATCGCGCGTCGGCGAGTCCGTCTCCGACACGACTCTTCTCATTGGCTGGGGGTGGTGTCCTGATATGTGGCCAGCAGATTTCTGAAAGTTTCTGATATTTCGGTTTCAGACCCGCTTTTCGGGCATTTTCGGCAGACTTCCGCTATATGAGCGGTCTGGAGAGACGCTTTGGGGGGTGACGTGCTTCGTTTCGCCGGCTTCGAGCTGGACCGGCCGCGCGCTGAGCTGCGCGGGGCCGATGGCGTTGCCATCAAGCTTCGGCCCAAGACCTTCGAGATGCTGCGCGTTTTCGCCACCAGCGGCGGCCGGGTGCTCAGCAAGCAGGAGCTAATGGAGGCGGTCTGGCCGAACGTCCATGTCGGCGAGGACAACCTGTTCCAATGCATCCGCGAGCTTCGCACCGCGCTCGGCGACGACCGGCGGCAGATGATCAAGCTCGCTTCCGGCGGCGGCTATCTGCTGACGGCGGAGGTTGAGGCCGAGCCGGGGGGCACGGCGGATGCGGAGGCGCCTCCGCTCGCCCAAGCCGTGGAGGCCGCGCCGATGGCGCCGGCCGAGGCTGTCCTGGCACAGGCGAGGTCGCAGAGTTCGATCTTCGGTTTCAGCCGGCGGGCCATGTTCGCTGCCGTTGCCGGGCTCGGTGTGATCGCCGGGCTTGCTGTTGCCGCGCCGGTGCTGAAGCCGGACCTGCTGTTCCGGCGAACGCTGCCTCGCATCGCCGTGATGCCGATCGTTGACGCCAGCAACGATTCTCGCGGCGCCGGGATGGCGGAGGAGGTCACCGGCCGCCTCACGGACAGCTTTGCGAAGATCCAGAACATCAGCGTGGTTGCGCCGCGATCGCCAGCGCTCGCGGGCGTCGAAAGCACCAGTGCGCGGGCCGCATCACCCGACTACGAAATCCGCGGCGAGTTGCAGCATAGCGATCAATCCTGGACGCTGCGCGCGCGCATGATCAAGACCGCTACCGGCGAGGTTCAGTCGGTGGTGGCGGCTTCGGTCAATGCGGACGAGGCGGACGCGCAGCTTGCGCAGTCGCGGCTTGCCGCGGGCGTCGGTCATGTGCTTGCGCGCCGCTTGAATGAAATTCTGCAGCCGAGTGCATCGTCATCCGCGAGCCGCAAATCGTCCGCAGGCGGCGACAAGGTGGCCGTCGAGCAGGCGCTCGCCTCGATCAACCAGACCACGCGTGAGCGCTTTGACGCGGCACAGGCGATGCTGCAGAAGGCGCTCACCGACGAGCCTGACAATGTCGATCTCGCCGTCGCGCTCGCCTCGCTGCAGATGCGTGGCATCCAGATGGTCTGGTTCAGCCCGGAGGAGGCGGCCACCGTCGAGGCGAAGGCCAATGCAACGCTCGAGCAGGCATTGCGGTCGAAGCCGAATTCAATTCCGGTGCTCGAGGCCACTTGCCGCTTCCTCAGCGCGACCAATCATTTCGTGGAAAGTCTCGTCGCCTGCGCCAAGGCATTGAACTTCGATCCCTGGAACGGGTCTGCGCTCTATCTGATCGGATTAGGCCAGGTCTATCTTGGCCGCTTCGACGATGCGCTCGCGACATTCCAGCAAGCCGATCGTTACGACACGCCGCCGGCCTCGCGCTGGACCTGGCTGCTCGGCGCGGGCCTGGCGAATGTCTTGATGGGGCGTGACGAGGATGCGTTGCCATGGCTGCAACGCTCGATCGCGATTACGCCGGGGACCGGCCGCTCGCACTTTCTGCTCGCCGCCGCCTACCAGAGAATGGGTCGCCTCGAGGAGGCGAGGGCGGCGGTCGCGGAGGGATTGAGGCTGCGGCCCGGCACGACCCGGCTCAACGTCTCGCCGCCGATGAAGAACGCAAGTCCGGTGAATATCGCAGCCTGGGGACGCGTCGTGCAGGCCGTGGTCGAGGCAGGGTTGCCGGAGCAGTGAGGGCGGTTGTGCAGCCGCGTGCTTGGTCGTCATGCCCGGGCTTGTCCTGGGCATCCACGTCTTTGATCCCGTGTTTGGAGGCGCGTGGATGGCCGGGACGAGCCCGGCTATGACGGAGAGAGCTGTGCTGCCTACCGCCATCTCCGATGCAGCCAGAGCCACTGTTCCGGATATTCGCGCACCCAGCTCTCCACCACGTTGGTGATTGCCTGCGTCGTGCCCTGGACGTCGATCTTGCCGTCGGCATCGCGCACCGGCGGGATCTCCTCGGTCAGCTCGGCGCGGAAACGATAGCCGGGCAGGCGGATGATGCGCACGCCGTGGATCGGGCATTCGACCTGGCGGAGCAGCCGCGCCAGCATCGGATTGGCGCGGGTCTTGCGGCCGAAGAAGGTGACCTCGACGCCGCCAGTCAGATACTGGTCGATCAGCATGGCGACGTGCTTGCCGTCCTTGAGCGCCTGCGCGAGTCGCAAGGGCGCATCGCGGCCCGCGGGAATCAGCGTGCCCATGTTGATCTGGCGCATCTCCTGGATGATGCGGTCGGCGGAGGCGATGTTCGGCCGGCGATAGAGGATCGCCGCATCGAGCCCATGCGCGGGGGCGGCGAGCGCGGGCAATTCCCAATTGGCCAGATGCGAGGCGAAGATCAGCGCCGGCTTGCCGTCGTCCCTGATCCGGTCGTACAGCTCGATGGTGCGCGGCGGCAGCTCGATGCGGCTGCGTTCCGGATACGCGCGATCGTAATCCCAGACATGGTCGATATGGGCGAACTCGGCGCCGACGCGGCCGAGATTGTCCCACACGCCCATCAGGATCCGTTCGATCTCTTCCGGCGACTTCTCGGGAAAGGCCGCAGCGAGATTGGCGCGGCCGATGCGGTGCTCGCGCAGGCGCGGGCCGATCAGCTTGGTGACGCGCGCGAAGAAGTCGGAGGTCTTGACCGGATCGAAATAGCGCGTGGTGCGCAGCATGCCGACGGTGGCTGCGCCGATCAGGCTGCCACCGATCGATTTGGCTGCATTCCGCGCGCGAATCTTCGTGCTGATAGAAATCAGCGCCATGCCGCGTCCGGTCAGGCCGGTTCGCGGGTCAGGATCAGCGAGGCGTTCTGGCCGCCGAAGCCGAACGAGTTCGACATCACGGCGGTGACGCGGGCATCGCGCGCGGTGTTGCCGACGACATCGAACAGGATGGTGGGATCCGGGGTCTCGTAGTTGATCGTCGGCGGGATGCGCTGATGCTCGAGCGTGAGAAGCGAGAAGATCGCCTCCACGGCACCGGCGGCCGAGATGGTGTGGCCGACCATCGACTTGTTGGAGGTAACCGGAATCTTCTGCGCGAGCTCGCCGAACACGGCCGACGTCGTGTTGAACTCCATCTTGTCGTTTTCCGGCGTCGCGGTGCCGTGGGCGTTGATGTGGTCGATCTGGCCCGGCTCCATGCCGGCATCGGCCAGCGTCTTGTTCATGCAGCCGATGATCGGCTTGCCGTCAGGCGAGGAGCGAGTGCGGTGGAAGGAGTCGGTGAGCTCGCCGCAGCCGGCGAGCACGCCGAGTATCTTTGCGCCGCGCGCGGTCGCAGCCTCGTAGCTTTCCAGCACGAGCGCGCCGGCGCCTTCAGCCATGACGAAGCCGTCGCGATTCTTCGAGAACGGTTTTGAGGCTGCCTGCGGCGGATCGTTCTGGGTCGACAGCGCCGAGAGCAGCGAGAAGCGCACCAGCGCTTCGGGGTTCACGGTGCCGTCGGTCGCGACGCACAGCGCAGCATCGGTCTCGCCGCGCCGGATCGCCTCGACGCCGAGCTGGATCGAGGTCGCGCCCGAGGCGCAGGCGGTCGACAGCGAGATCGGCGAGCCCTTGGTGCCGAAGGTCTCGGCGAGATGGGCCGCGACCGAGCCGAACATGAAGCGGTGATGATAGGCGTTGTACTTGCCGCCGCCGGAGATGCGCAGGAGATCGTCGTAGGTGAAGTCGGGCTTGCCGACGGCGCGGCCGAGCTCGCGGCGCTGCGGCCATTCCACCTCGACCGGCGCGACGGCGAGGAAGAGGGGGCCCGGGAAATCACCCTTGGCGCCGATGCCGGCCTGATCCAGCGCTTCCTCCGTCACCATCTCGGCCATCCGCTCGGAGAGGCCGGTGGAGGAAAACGGATCGACGCTGACGAAATCGACCGTGCCGGCCATCGTCGTCTTCAACCCGTCGGTGGGAAAGCGCGTGATGGTGCGGATGCCGGATTGCCCGGCGACGAGCTTCGACCAGTTATCGGCCTTGCCGGCGCCAAGCGAGGTCATGATGCCCATGCCGGTGACGACGACGATGGGCCGCCCGAATTTGTCGCGTGGTGCTGTCATGTTTCCCCGCTCGTCTCAATCGTGCCAAACAACCAGCCGAACGCGCGGCTAGCTGACCGCTTCCACCAGCGCCATGCCTTCGCCGCGCCAGTGTCCGGCGCCCACCACCACAATCTGGGTCGGAGCCGACTGCATTTCAATCTCGAGGCCGGTCGAATCGTTCGGCGGGAACAGGGCTCCGCGCGAGAGCGACAGCGCGGCGAGCGCAATTCCGAGCGGGAACTGAGTCTCCATGGTGTGGCCGAACATGGTACCGGTGGCGCGAACCGGGAAGTCCGCATGGCTCTCGAGGAAGGCGCGCTCCTCGGCAGTCGCCGGCTCCGCGCCGGTTGCCCCCGTGATGATCGCGCCCTTGCCCTCGCGCCTAGGGAGCTTCGACCACAGCTTCTGAAGCGTCGCGGTCAATTCGCCCGGTTGCTTGCGCCTGGCCAGATCGGCCACCACGCTCGTCAGCTTCGCGAACGGCTTTGCGCCGCGCGCTTCCGCATGGGCTTTCGATTCCAGCACCAGGAACGCGCCGGCCGAGCCGAGCGCGAAGCCGGCGTGGTCCTTGCGCGCCCAGACGGGAGCGAACTTGTCCTTCAGGTTGAAGTCGCCGAACTCGTAGAGGACCATCAGGTCCTTGCGCTCGCCATTATGCGAACCGCCGACCAGCGCAATGTCGCTCTCGCCCGAGGCGATCCGTGCCAGTGCGATGCGCGTCGCATCCGCGCCCGCGACCTCTTCACCCATGAAGGTGCGCGAGGTGCCGCCGAGACCGTGCACGATGGCGATATTGCCGGCGAGCAGGTTCGAGAGCTGGGCCAAAAACAGCGTCGGCCGCAGATCGCTCATCAGCCGCTCGTTGAGGAAGCCGGGCGCATTGGCGCCCTTGGCCTCGGCCGTGAGCACGCCGGTATCGACGTTGAGATCGCGCTCGCCGCCGCCGGCCGCGACGACCATGTCGATCTTCGACAGGATGTCCTTGTTGCCTTTGATCCCGGCCGAATCGAGCGCAAGGCCCGCGGCGTAGGTGCCGATGCGCTGCCAGGCTTCCATCTGGCGCTGGTCGCCCTTCTTCGGGATCTGGCTGTCGAAACTGACCGGCATCAGGGGGTGCACGATGAAAGGGGCAAACCCCTTCTCGTCGACGTTGATGCGCTGCTCGCCGAGCGCGGCCCAGTTGGCGTCCAGCCCTTCGCCGAGCGACGTGGCAAGCCCAATGCCTGTGATCCAGACTTCCGTCTGGCCGGGCTTCGTAGCAGGAGTGTCAGTCATGGCGATACGGCCTGTTGCGGAAAGCCGATGCGCTTGGCGAACGCATCCATGTAGCCGCGCATATCCGCATTGGGGAAGGGAATCTGCGTGAAGGTGAGCGTCGAATTCGCGCGCAGCTTGCCGCCGACCCTGATCTTGGCTTCGGTCATGGCATAGCCCGAGCCCTCATGGGCGAGGGTCGCCTCGATGCTCATGAGATCGCCGGGGAAGACGGAGCCGCGGACCTTGGCCTCCTTCACGGCGGCAAGGATCGGCATGCGCTCGAACTTCAACACGCCGAGCTGCAGCCAGCCCGAGGCCTGCGCCATCGATTCGATCAGGAGCACGCCGGGCATCAGGGGATAGCCCGGAAAGTGTCCCTCGAAGATGGTGCTTTCCTTCGGAACAAGCGCTTCGACGACGATCCGCTTCTCGTCGACGTTGAGGTCGACGATGCGATCGATCATGTGGAAGTATTCGAGTTGCATGGTCGCGCGATCAGGCGCTCGCGCCCTTGGCGGCCACCAGCTCGTCGATGCGCGCGCACAGGTTCTTCAGCACGAAATACTGCTCGGTGGTCGCCTTGCCGTCATTGACCTCCTGGGTCCATTTCTCGAGCGGCAGCTTGATGCCGAACTGCTTGTCGATCGCGAATGCGATGTCCAGGAAATCGAGGCTGTCGATGCCCAGATCGTCGATGGCATGGCTATCCGGCGTGATCGTGTCGCGCGGGATGTCGCAGGTTTCAGCGATGATCGTGGCGACCTGATCGAATGTGGAGGACATCACTAAGCCTTTGATATATTGCGGGTATTTGTCAGATTTGCCAGAGAGGCACGGTGGGCGGGCATCGCGCCCCGAGTGATGCCCTCAAACGCCCTCTGGCCGGGTCGAGTGCCCGTATATCGGACGGCCGCCCTGAGTTCAATGGAGCCGGGCAGGGCCCAAGGACAGGGCTGGGGATGCCGGTCGGAGGCCCGCGAACCGGGGGTCGGCCGGCCTAGATATGCGGCGTCGTGATCTTCACGCAGTCGCGCCGGCCCATCAGCACGCAATCCTGGGTCCGGCGCAGGTCGGCAATGCTGACCGCGAGCCAGATCCCGATCGCGGTGAGCGCGATGGTGAAGGCGAGGGCCGCGATGTTGGCGAGCATGCGGTGGCGGAAGTCGTCCGGCTCGTCGCGGGGCTGTTCGTAGCGCGAGAGGTCGAGCGGTTCCGGCGCGGGCTGGACGTGCAACGGTTGTACGGTCCCGTTTCCCCGCCGGGGGACGCCCTGGAGCTGGCTGCGCGGCCTGAACTGGAGCACCCGGTGCTCGTCGTCCGAGGGTATGGGCCGCTGGGTTTTCATGCCAAAGGATCGGTCGCGGATCAGCCTTCAAAGCAGCAAAGTTTAGATAGCACAGGGCTGCGAAGCGTTGCAGAAAATCTTCGCAAATACAGCGGGCATCCGCGCATTCGGCATTATCCTTCGCTGGTCGTCTCCGGTACTTGGTGGAACCTGGTTTGCCGTCCCGGCCGTCATGGCATAATCGTAGGGACTTGTGTGCAACCTTTGCGGGGTTTTCGATCATGACCAACACGCGCGAGCCCAGAGTACACCCGGTGCCGATCCTGTCGCTGAGGCCGACGCAGATGACGGTCGGCATGCGCGAGGTCAAGGAGAAGCGCAAGCGGTGGCGTGAGCAGGACAAGAACAAACAGGCGGACGCGCTCGGCAAGCACATGATCCCCGTGGTCTACGGGCCGGACCAGCGCTACTACGTCATCGACCATCACCACCTCGCCCGTGCGCTGCATGACGAAGGCGTCAAGGACGTGCTGGTCACCATCGTCGGCGATCTCAGGATGGTCGAGCGTGACGCCTTCTGGGGCGTGATGGACAACAAGCGCTGGGTCTACCCCTATGATGCCAAGGGCGAGCGGCGGCATTTCAAGGACCTGCCGAAATCGGTCGCCGATCTCAAGGACGATCCGTTTCGCAGCCTCGCCGGCGAGCTCCGCCGCATGGGCGGCTTCGCCAAGGACACCACGCCTTTCTCCGAATTCCTGTGGGCCGACTATCTGCGCCGCAAGCTGTCACGCAAGGCGGTCGATGCCAATTTCGACAAGGCGCTGGAAAAGGCGTTGGCTGCCGCAAAGATCAAGGACGCGATCTATCTGCCGGGCTGGTGCGGACCGGCGTCGGAGGACTAGCGCGCGAGGTCAGTCGCGCTCGAAGATCCTGGCGCCGGGATAGACGCGCCGGGCGTATGTCACGACCAGCTCCCGGTCCTGTGTCTCCAGGAATGGAGTTCGGATCTGACACGACCCGACGATCAGGTGCCACAGGCCATTGAGCTTCTGAATGACGACGTTCATCTGAGTATTCCTCGAAGACCCTGCATTCCGGCAAGAGCTGCTTGTCGCGGCAGTCTTGCGATTCACGATCGTGATCCCGAGCGCAAAATTCCCGACCTGGCTCGCGCCCGCCGTAAAACGACGGTGACCTTTATTGGTCGCGCTGTTCGAGAATGAAGTTCGCGCGGTTCATGCGTCGCTTTGGACTAGTCCGCGAGCATAAGAACCTCTCACCGCCGCTCAATTGTACGAGCCGATGCGGCAGGCATAAAAAGGGATGGGGAAGCTATACGAAGGTATTCCGTTGTTTGCCGGAGCGTCCTGGTCGGCCCGACCTCATCACGGTCTCTTGAGCGAAATCATTTTCCGGCCGCACGAAGAGGTCCTGAAACAAAGCCGTTCCATCCTAACGGGTAGTCGAGCCCACAAAGGAGGAAGGAATGCGCCGTCTGGTCTTCGCCGCCGCCTTGCTCGCGGTCGCCACAATAGGGTTTCACAGCTTCATCTCGGCTTCGCTTGCCGCAGCCCGCGATGCCAGGACATTGACGTTTTCCGAGCGGTTCGCCCCTGCGCTCGAGTTGATGCGCTAGCGGCGCGTCGCCGCCGCTAGTAACGGATCGCTGTCAGCCGTAGTCGCTTAGGCTCCGGGTGGCGGGGATGGCGGCATCTTCGGGAAGGTCGGCAACCCCTCGTGCATCAGGTGCCATGGCGGCGCCGAGGACGTGTAGAGATGCAGGGCAGGCGTCAGGTCTGAATTGTGATCGAGCGCGCCGAGCTTGATAGTCAGGAACGGCGCATCGGGCGGCAGGCTCCACAGCGGAGACCCGCAATCCGGGCAGAAGGCGCGACCGACGTCGCCGCCGCTGTCGCCCTTGCAGACGTAAACTCGCGCCTCGCCCTTCGTGACTTCGAGTGCGGTCTTGGGCGCGAGTGCGACATAGTTCGGCCCGCCGCCGGAAGTCTTTTGACAGTCGGTGCAGTGGCAGACCCCGACGCCCTTCAGCGGCGCCGTGATCCTGAACCGGATCGCCCCACAAGCACATCCTCCCGTACGATCCGTCATTGTCGCCTCATTCCCCCGTTTTCCGGATGCCATCGATGGTTCGTCTGCCCGCATCAATGGCGGGCCGGACATGCCTAAGCGAGCGCTGCTGCCAGCGTCCTGTCAGCATGACTTGTGGCCTCTCGCGCAATTGGCACGAAATTCGATCGCGAGACTCTCACGTCTACTCGGCTGATCCCCTGCATCGAGCGACAAATTCGGTAATGAGGGCTGTGATTTCCGCCGGGCGCTCCAGGCTGGGCAGATGTGCGACACCCGGCATCTCACGACGTTCCGCGCCTGGTACCGTCGCTGCCACGTGACGACAGCGTTCCTGAACGTAGGGAAAGTCGAGATCGCCCCAGATCACAAGCGTCGGCACGGCGACTTCATTGAGGCGGTGGAAGAAGGGTTGAATGTCGATGTCCGATCCGAACGGCGAGGCCCGGAGCGCGATGCCGTTCATGTCAAGGAACAGATCGCGAGCCGGACCGGCGAGGCGGCCTTCGGGGGCCAATGGTCCGTCCAGCCAGAGACGCGCCTTCATCGCGTTCAACCGGTCCAGATCGCCTGATGCCTCAATCTCACTTGATTGCGTCATCAGTCTATCGATCTCGGGAGGATAGACCGGATCAGGTGCGCCTGCGACATTGGGGGCGATCAGAACGAGGGCGCCAACACGCGACGGGTGCCGGAGTGCGGCATCAAGCGCGATGCGCCCGCCGAGGGAGCAGCCAACGAGGATTGCCCGCTGGTCGTCTGCGGTCGCATCCAGCACCGCGATGAGGTCTGCGAGGGCGGAGAAGTCCTCCGGCTCGGCGCGAGTTTCGCCGAAGCCGCGGCGGTCATAAGCAACCGCCTTATGAGCGGCGCCTAATCCAATCAACTGGTCATGCCACATGCGCCGGTCGCACACGTTGGCATGAAGAAAGATGATGGGAGTGCCGTCGCCCACGATTTCCGTAGCGAGCCTGGCGCGACCAGACGTGACATAATGCATAAGTTGCGGGTCCAGAACCGATGATGCCTGCGAGTGAGCGTAAATGGGATCGACTGAGTCCAGAACCCCGCTCGCCTGCATAGGCGTGCTGCATGTGTTGCTCTTCAAGGTAGAGGCATCAGGCGAAGCCGTACGGGGACTAGAGTGTACCCATAAACCGGCCGGTGGCGCGACGAGGATTAAGTCTGCTTGCCCCTGTAGCGACCAAGTTCGTGCGCGGCGTATTATCTCGCGATGAGCCGCTAAGGGACATCACGGCTCATGATCTGAGCCAATCGCTTGCCAAGATATTGCGCCGTGCTCAGGTCACTTTGGGGCAAGGCCCCATCAACAAGGTGAGTCGCAAGTCCAAGCTGGCTCCCGAGACGATTGCGGTCACTGGGATCCTCTCCTCCTGGAATGTCCAGGCCACACCACAGCATGCCGTGTTGAGCGGCGAGAATCGTGAAGTAAGTCAATGTGTGAAGCTGATCGCCGCTCGCACAGGCGCCCGTCGTAAAGCCTGCCGCAATCTTGTTTGCCCACTTTTGTTTGCTCCATCTGTCGCTGGAGGCATCAGCAAACGCTTTGAACTGAGCGGAAGGTCCGCCCATGTAAGTCGGACTGCCAAATGCCACTCCCCTTGCCGCGTCGATGGTGCGCAGCAACATCTCATTCTGAAAGCGGCCTGAGACAACGTCATCGCCGCTGATCCGGCAGAGGGTCACATCGGTAGTCGAAGCTGCGCCGTGCTCTATGGCCCGTGCCAACTTCTCGGTGTTTCCGGATGCGGAAAAGTAGACTATCGCGAGCTGGGTCATTGCGGGAGCGGGTTTTGCGAAAACTCCCATATCTTCGTTGGCATCGTGATTAAGCACAAGTGCGTTTAAGGTTTTGTTCAGGTCAGCTTGGAGGCATTTAGTCCGCGTGCTACCGCTCCCGCGCGTCTCGCTTCGCCGTTGTCTCGGCATCATGCGACTCCTCCTCACCGCCGAGCGCGCGGTGCAGCCAGTGCTCGGTGCGGTTGCCGACGGTGAGGATCAGGAAAGCCAGGACGAACGCCGTGCCGACGATCGGCCACTCGCCGGCCCCGCAGGCAATCCCGAGGCAGGCGGCGAGGAATGTGCAGGCGGCGCTGGTCAGGCCCCGCACGCGAAAACGCTCGCTTTCATGGACGATGACGCCGGCACCGAGAAAGCCGATGCCGGTCAAAATGCCCTGGATGACGCGGCTTGCCGCGTCCGAGATCTTGCCGGGCTCGGCGAACTGGGCAGCCAGCAACACCACGGTCGCAGTCGACAGCCCGACGATGCCGAGCGTCTTCAGCCCGATCGGCTTGCCGTGCAGGTCGCGGTTGAGGCCGATGGCGCAGCCCGCGAGCGTGGCGGTGCCAAGCCGCAGCACGATTTCCGGCCAGTCGAGCGGCGCGATCATTGTTTCGGCAGGCGTCCCATCAGGTAGAACTCGTCGTTCGGCCGCATGCCCGTGAAATTCGCGAGCCGGTTCGACAGCGCGAAGAACGCCGAGATCGCGGCAATATCCCAGATGTCGTCGTCGCTGAAGCCGTGCGGGGCAAGCGTCGCGAAATCCTCTTCCGAAATCCGCTGCGCGTCGGCCGAGACCTTCATGGCGAAATCGAGCATCGCCTTCTGCCGCGGCGTGATGTCGGCCTTGCGGTAGTTCACCGCGACCTGGTCGGCGATCACCGGGTTCTTGGCGCGGATGCGCAGGATCGCCCCGTGCGCGATCACGCAATACTGGCACTGATTGGCGGCCGAGGTCGCCACCACGATCATCTCACGCTCGGCCTTGGTGAGGCCGGAGTCCTTCTCCATCAGCGCATCGTGATAGGCGAAGAATGCACGAAACTCTTCGGGCCGGTAGGCCAGTGTCAGGAATACGTTCGGCACGAAGCCGCTCTTCTCCTGCACGGCAAGGAGGCGCGCGCGGATGTCCTCCGGCAGCGTGTCGAGGGCGGGGGCGGGGAAGCGCTTTTCGGAGGGTTTGGTCATCGGCATGGCCTTCCGGATCGGGGTGGCAACCATAATCGAGACTGGTGCCGTGCTCAACGTCCGGACCATCCCCGGCGGTCCAGGCGGGCAAGGAAAGTTCTTCAGAACGAAGAATTGCGACTGTCGGATGCTCTGCATCGACCGCTTCTGGAAAAAATGATTCCGCTGAAGGCTGCGATCGAGGCCTCAGGGATTTCAGCGAGCTCATCGCGCACGCGGGAGAAGAAGTTCTTCTGGTATTATCGGGTGAAATCGTATTACACGGAATTCCAAGAGCCCTCGGTCATGCCTCGCAAGACAGAGGGATGCCGGCGCCTGACAAGGGCCTCCCAAAATCCGCATTTCGTTCGATCCAGAACAGGGACAGCGCATGACCGAGCCGTCTACATCCCGCCGCAACCTTTTGAGCCTTGGCGCCGTTGGCGTCGCGGCAGCCACCGTCGCCGCATCGGGCGCGCAGGCGCAGTCGTCGACCGATACCCTTCAGCGCATTCGCGACAGCGGAGAGCTCAAGATCGGCGTCGCGCAAGGCGAGCCGTGGTTCTACAAGGATGCGCGGTCGAACGAATGGTACGGCATCGGCTGGGGCGTTGGCGTTGCTCTTGCACGCGATCTCGGCGTGAAGCCCGTTCCGGTCGAGACCACATGGGGAAATGCGGTTGCCGGGCTTCAGGCAGGACAATTCGATGTCATGTTCGTGCTCGACGCCACGCCACAGCGGGCATTGGCCGTCGATTTCCCGGTCGAGCCGATGTTCTGGTATGCGCAGGGCCTGCTCGTTCGCGACGGCCTCGCGGCCAAGTCGTGGGCCGAATTCAACAAGCCGGAGGTCAGGATCGGCGTCGTCCTCGGCACGTCGCCCGATCGCGATATCACCACGAGACTTCCCAACGCGCAGATCGAGCGCTTCCCGTCAGGCGATGAAACTGCGGCGGCCTTCCAGGCCGGCCGCGTCGATGCGATTTCGCTTTTTCATCCCGCGCTCGTGATGCTTCAGGCGCGGGTCAAGAAGGGCACGGTTATCCTGCCTGAACCCATTCGCGCCTCGAGCACGAGCGCGGGCGTACGCCGTGATACCGACAAGTCGTGGCGTGACTGGCTCGGGCTGTCGCTCGCCTACTACTACGCGACCGGCGAGACCCAGCGGATCTACGAGGAGTACCTGAAGTTCCGGAACATCGACGCTTCGAAAGCTCCCGCGATCGTTCGCGAACAATGGAAATGATGGCTCTGCCGTAACACCGAGGCGGGCGGGGTTACGTGTTTCCCGCCCGGTTGCAAGTGCGGGGGTAGCTGCCGTGCGATATACCTGGGACTTCAGCCCCGTCTGGAACAATGCAGGCTTCCTTCTCGGAGGCCTGCTCAATACTCTCTGGCTGTCGGCATGCGCCATTGTTCTCGGCATGGCGATCGGTCTCGTTCTCGGACTCATGCGCCTGGCCAAATCCCGGGTGCTGTCGCTTGCGGCCACGGCGATCATCGAGTTCTACAGGAACACACCTCCGCTCGTTCATTTCTTCTGGTATTTTTACGGCTTGCCCATCGTCACCGGCGTCAGCCTCAGCCCTTTTGCGGCGGCCCTGCTGGCGCTATCGGTCCAATCAGGCGCGTTCTTCGCCGAGGTTTTCCGAGGCGGCATCGTTTCAATCGAAAAGGGCCAGTGGGAAGCTGCGCGTGCCCTCGGCATGAACTACACGAAGCTCATGTGGCGGATCATCCTGCCTCAAGCCATACGCCGGATGGTGCCGCCTCTGATGGAGCGGTCCTTCGAGTTGGTCAAGACGACGGCGCTTGCAGCTACCGTCGCTTACGGAGAACTGCTCTACCGGGCGATGACGGTCGCCTCACAGAGCTTCCGGCCGCTTGAAACCTATACGGCGGTCGCAGCGATCTTCTTCACCGTTCTCCTGGCTGCAAGCCTCGTCATGCGTCGGGTCGAAGCGCGCCTGCACGGAAACGGCGACTGACATGAGCTACGAATTCCAGTTCGCCGAAATCTTCTCCAATACCGACCTGCTGCTGCGTGGCATCGGCCTGACCTTCGCACTCTGGGCAATAGCCTTCACGTTCTCACTAATCGTCGGCCTGTTCCTCGGGATCGCCAGAAGCTCTCGGCGCAAATGGATCAATTGGCCCGCCTCACTGTACATCGAGGTGTTCCGGAACACGCCTGTCCTGGTCCAGCTGGTGTGGTTCTACTACGCGTTTCCGGTGCTGACGGGCGTCCAGACCACGCCGTTCGTCGCCGCAAGCCTGGGACTCTGCCTGAACACATCGGCATATTGTGCAGAGATCTATCGTGGCGGCCTGCAATCGATTTTCCGAGGGCAGTGGGAAGCAGGACGTGCCCTGGGCATGCCGTACTGGAAGGTCATGCAGCGGATCATTCTCCCGCAGGCACTGCGGCGGATGATTCCGGCATTCACGAACCGTGGCGTCGAGCTCGCCAAGATGACCTCGATCGCCTCCGTCATCACGGTCAATGAGCTGATGTATCAGGCTCGGTCCTTGAGCACGCAGACATTCCTGCCGCTCGAAACTTTTACGGTCGTGGCGATCATCTACTTCGTCCTGATCTATCCCGGTACGCTTGCGGCATATCTGCTCGAGCGCCGGCTGAATGCCAGGGGAGCCTGATCCTATGGACAACGACATTCTGCGGGTCGAGAACCTCAACAAGAGCTTCGGTGAAAACCACGTGCTGCGCGGCATCGATCTGGCGGTGAAGCCCGGCGAACGCATCGCTGTTCTTGGCTCGAGCGGGTCCGGAAAGAGCACCTTCCTCCGCTGCATCAATTTCATGGAGACGCCTTCCGATGGCCGCATCTGGCTCGACGGCAAGGCAATCGGGCAGGCGACCGGCAAGAACGGATTGGGTGCAATCCGCTATCCCGAGGCCGAGCTGTGCCGGCTGCGCACGCGGATCGGAATGATCTTCCAGCAGTTCAATCTGTTCCCGCACAAAACCGCGCTGGAAAACGTGATGGAGGGACCCCTCTCGGTCCTCGGCAAATCCAAATCGGAGGCGGCCACCAGGGCGCGCCACTACCTCGCAAGGGTAGGGCTTGCCGAAAAGGCGGACCAGTTTCCCTCACGGCTCTCGGGTGGGCAGCAGCAACGCGTCGCCATCGCGCGGGCGCTTGCGATGGATCCCGAGATCCTGCTTTTTGATGAACCCACGTCGTCGCTCGATCCGGAGTTGGTGGGCGAGGTGCTGCAAGTTATCCTCGATCTCTCCAGGGAGGGCCGGACGATGCTGCTCGTCACGCATGAGCTTGGCTTTGCCTATCATTTTGCGACGCGCGTTCTCTTCCTTCATGAGGGGCGCATCCACGAGGAGGGGACACCCGACCAGGTGCTCAAGGCTCCCCAGAAAGAGCGCACCAAAGCCTTCCTGACCCGCTTCACCGAATTCAGCTTCTAGGCATGGTCCGATGATCGAGAGCAAGGGCGCTCAGACGCCAGTGGAAGACCCACGCAACGCGCACGTGTTGATCTGGCTCAACGGCAGGCTGGTGCCCAGATCAGAAGCCGTGGTCTCGATTTTCGATGCCGGCTTTGGCTTGGGAGACGGCGTCTGGGAAGGCATTCGTCTCAGCCGCGGCAAGCTCGTCCTGGTCGACGAGCATCTGAAGCGGCTCTACCGGGGTGCCCAGACGATCGCGATAGACATCGGCATGACGGTCGCCCAGATGCGAGCCGCCCTGGAGGAGACCGTATCTGCCAATGGAATGGAGGATGGAGCGCATCTCCGCCTCATGGTCACGCGTGGGGAAAAGAGAACCGTCCACCAGGACCCAAGGAACGCGCTCGGCAGGGCGACCGTTGCGATAACCGCCGAGTACAAGCTGCCTGATCCGGAAATCAAGGCTTCCGGAATGAAGATCGCAACCTCCACTTTCCGATGCAGCAGTCCTGATGTCTTCGACCTGCGGCTGAACTCGCACAGCCGCCTGAATCTGATTCAGGCCCTGCTTCAAGCCATCAGCAGCGGTGCCCACGAGGCACTGATGCTGGATCCGTCGGGCTTTGTGTCGAGCTGCAACTCCACCAACTTCTTCATTGTCCGGGATGGACGGGTCGAAACATCGACAGGGCGGTTTTGCTTCAAGGGAATCACGAGGGCCAAGATCATCGAGATCTGTGCCGGTCTCGGTCTCGAATGCCGAGAGCTCGACTTCACCTTGGCGGAGGTCTACGGGGCGGATGAGGCGTTCGTGACCGGCACGTTCGGCGGCGTGACGCCGGTGCGTTCGGTGGATGGACGTCGGATTGGCGACGGGTTGCCGGGCCCCGTGACGCTTTCCCTCGCGAGTGCCTACGAGCAACGGTTCTACGGCGCCTCGACATGAACGAGGTGGCGTCAGCTCTGACAGCGCAGGTTTGCCGGTTCGCGGCGCAGCTTCGGATCGAAGACATACCCGCCGAGGTTCGCAAGAAGGCCAAACTTCATATCCTCGACACTCTCGGCTGCGGCGTCGCCGGCGCGGGAACGTCACTGGCGCGACAATTCCTGCAATACCTCCGGTTGGAACATGCGCACGGAAACGTTCCCGTCTTCGGGGCGGGCCTGCAATTGGGCTCGGCTGCTGCCGCCTTTGGCAACTCCGCATGCATGAATGCCCTTGATTTCGATGACGGCTATGAGATTGCCGGAAAGGGCATGGGGCACCCCGGCGCTACGATCATTGCCGCCGCCGCGAGCGGGGCGTTCGCAAACCGGGTCAGCGGAAGCGAGTTTCTGACGGCGGTCGTCGCCGCCTATGAGATCAACAACCGGCTCATCCGTTCAATTCAGCCGACGATCGAGCGCTTTCGCGAAGTCTACGGTGTCTGCCAGCACCAGACGGTGTCCGCCTGCATCGCATTCGGCAAACTCTCGCAGCTTGACGCTGACGAAATGAACAACGCCGTGGGGCTTGCCGCCACGCTTTCCAGCGTACCAAGTCTGCGGAAGTACAACTTCGATGAGCGCCCGCTGATTTCGCTCAAGGACTTCAATGCGCCCGCGGCGGAGGCGGGCGTACGCGCCGTGCAGATGCATGGATGCGGCATCGTCGGATCGAAAAGCGTGCTGGACGGCCCGACGGGGCTGTGGCGCATGCTTGGCTCTGATTGCTTCGAGGAGGAGGGGCTCACCGCCGACCTGGGAGAGGAATGGGCAATCCTCGGCAGCGCCTTCAAGGCCTATCCGGTGTGCCGGTGGATGCACACCGCCATGGAAGCCCTGGAGCAACTGGCCAGGGACAATTCGCTTGGCCCCGTCGATATCGACCATGTTGTCGTTCATACATCGAGCGGTCTTTGTCGGGATTTCATGGATCCGGCACCCGCGACGATGGTGGATGCCCAATTCAGTTTCCCCTTTGCGATCGCAGCTTTGCTTCTTGGGATCCATCCCGTTTCCAGATGGTATGCCCCCGAGACTTTTGCGCGAGCCGATCTGCTTCAACTGGCCGGGCGAGTTCGTGCGGAAGTCGATCCCGCGATCGATGACTTGATGAGCGGCGAACGGCGCCGGCCGGCCGGCCGCGTCACGGTCACGAGCAGGGGAAGGTCATTTGCGTCCCCCCTCATTGAATTCGCGCTCGGCAGTGTCGAACGGCCAGTCTCCGAGGGGCTGATCCGGAGCAAGTTTATCGACAATGCGATGTCCGTCGTTGGACCAAGCGCTGCCGAGGAGTTGTGGTCGCGTGTCGACGCATTGGAAGCCGCAGCCGATGTCGCAGATGTGCTTCGGCTGGCAACTCTCCCTGCGGCACCGTGAGCGGCTTCTTCAGCCGAGGCTCTCAGAGAGTCTTCAAATATTCGAGGAGTGCCTTCTTTTCGTCGTTGGTCAAGTGCGTGCCATAGTCATGCCCGCACCGGCTGTTTCCTGAATTGAGGTCGTTGCAATCGGTGACTTTGCGAGATGGTCCCGCTTGCTTGGCGTCAAGACCGATGTTCTCGATGTCGTATTTCGTGCCAAGATTAAATTGTGACATGCGCTGCGCGGGTGGCACGAGCAATTCCGCCAAAGTCGGCACCGAGCCGTTGTGCAAATAGGGCGCCGCGGCCCAAATTCCCTCCAGCACGCGAGCTTCATACTCGCCCCTGTGGAGAGTGCGCTTCAGGAGCGTCCAAGACTCGATCGTCAGGCTTTCTGGTGGTTCCGAAGGTTGCGCGCTGCTGGGCAGCGCGTTGGAGGCCTGCACCGGCGAGGGACGTTCGGAATGCGCCACTTGCCCGTCGGCAGTCACGGAGGAGCCAAAGCCGTCACCGGCACCGAGCTCGCTCCCCAGATGCAGCTTGTGGTCCAGAATCGTACCGGCGACTGCGCTGAACATCATGTGGACGGCGTAATCCTCCTCCTCGAGAAACCTGGCGATCCCCAGGATACCTGCTCCTTTCAGCGCGCCGGTCTTCACTCTCCAACCGAGCTCATCGTACTGACGCGTGTCGGTGCCGACGTTCTTGATCGGCGTCTCCCACGTCGTAGTGAACAGGTCACGCAGGGCGTGGATCTCCTTCTTCTCATGGCAGCCGTCACTGCAGTATCGCTCGTAGAGTTTCTGCCCTTTTTCAGCCAGCTTCGAGTCGAAAGGCCACTGCTCTGGCCATTTTGGCGGGCCAATTTTCATGACCAGTTTCTCGAGTCTTTCCAGTCCATCGAAGTTGACGGAGTTGGCATAGTCGAAGAATAGGCCGGACGAACGCTTGGGTTCGAAATTGCCGAATGCCAGAGCCTGCCCAGTGTTCCGGGCAAGCGCGAAAACGCGGTTTCCATTCAACACAAAACCGGCCCAGTCGGTCTGGTTCTGCATTGGCGTATTCCACAGGAATGGATACCGGACGGGAGCGTCGGCAGTCTTCATGTTCTCCTTGATCAAGAAATCGGGCGGAGGCCCGACGTCGGTCCCGGCGATGCGGTTGAAGATGATCCCGACTGCGTCCAGCCGTCCAGGCCCCCAGCCCACTGGCGGCATTGTCCCGGCCACGAATGCATCGACGCGTCGGTGCCATGCATCAACCTTCCGACGCAGGTCGGCAATATCAGCAGGAGAGGGCGCTGCTGGTTGGAAGACGGCCGCCGCGAATGCAGCGAACGCCGCCTCGCTGGCGGTGGCGTCTCCCACCGCCTTGTTCAGATCGCTGAAGTATTCCTGGAAATCGATGAAGGCCGGTCCGCCATCGATGCGATACGCCTTGCCGTCCACTTCAACCTGTCGGGTATGACAGGCGGAGCACGTTATCCCGACCATCAGAGAATCCGCCGGACCGGTGGTATGGAGGCCGACGGGAAGGTTGTCGGTATTGCCGGGATTTGGGAGAAAGCCGTATCGGGCCAGCCCGTCCGCGAGGAAGGGCTGTCCGTCCTTCGCTTTCAATGCCCGTAGCCAGGCGAGGCGGATCAGGCGCGAGCCCTGGTCGCGCGTGTAATAGTCAGCCCGTTCTGCGGCTGTCCAATCTGGGCCCTGGTTGACATATATTGGCTCGCCGAGAGCGAGTGGATCGCCAAGAGCGGCTTCAATTCCGAAGATTGCCGCAACGATCAGCGCAAAGCGAATGAGGAAAGCGACACGATCCATCGCATGACCCTCCGTAAACTACAACTTGACCACCTATTTTTTCGAAACCAGGCGAAATCAGACCGGAAGAAATCAGCGTCGGCGCTGCAGCGCAGGAGACGTGCGGAGCCGAGCGAAAGAAAAAGCGCAGCTCGCCCGGCGGCGACGGGAGCTGTCAGAACTAGCCACCGGAGGCCGCGATTGTACTTCGTGGCCAATTCCCGTCAAGGTCGTTGCTCTCGAGCCGGCCGCCTGAATCTCGGACTGCGCCGGTCGAGCGCGGCTGACCCACGAAATCCCGCTAATTCATGAGCCGGGATACGTCCCAGGCGACGATGCCAAACTGATCGCAAATTGCGCGCATCTCGGCGAGAGCCTCAGCGGCGCGGGGAGCGTCAGGCTTCGCTTCGGCGAGCAGTCGCGCCCTCAGAGCGAGACATTCGACGATGAGCCATGGATTCCCGATGGTTCTGGCGATGGAAAGCGCATCATCCAAGGCGTTCAGGCCACGCCTGGATTTGCCGTCCCGAACGAGAGCCTCAGCGTAACCCGTATAGAGAAGACAGAGCTCGATCTGGCCCGTCCGCAGATGCGCGCCGCTTTCCATGCAAGCTTCCACCAGGTCGATGCCCTGGTGCGCTTGGCCTGCTCGTGCCAGCGCGGTCGCCAGTGCTCCGGTCAGGTTGGCCTTGCTGGCGTCGTAGCCGTTGCGTTCGACGATCTCTCGCGCAATCGACAGACATTCCACGGCTTGGTCATTCCGGTGGAGCATGAGGAGATTTCGCCCCATCGTAATACGGGTGAGCACTTCCCCATATGAATCCTGTTCGCGAACTGCAATTTCCAATGCGCGTGAGGCGAATTCAAGCGCCTCAGCATATTGACCCGTTGCATTCATGAACCAGCTTCTGAATGCCAGGACCGTGCATTTGGGGCCGGCTGGCGTTCCGAGTCGGGCAGTCTCGAGTTCTCCCGTGAGCATTTCATTCAGTTCGTCCATCGCCGCAATCGCGCGATCGACGTGGCCCATGCTGTGCAACAGATTGGCCATGATGGTTTGATTTGAAAAGATCAGCGCGGGCGATTTCAGCGATCTAGCCGTCTTCAATCCCTCGCGCGTGATCTGCAGCCCTTCTTCATACCGCCCCTCAAACCAATAGAGCATCCCGAGTTGCGATTGGACGCTGCACACCTGGGCAATCCTGCCCTGGCGCCGCGCCAGCTCCAACGTTCGCGGCAAATGCGTGTTGACCTTCTTGAATTCGCCGAGCTGCAACATCGAAGCGAAGCTCATTCGGCCGAAATCGACATATTTTTCTTCGGCAGCTTCCCCCAGACGCTCGACGAGCTTGAGCGCGCGATCATATATCAAGCTGAGCGACGACGCCGCAGCGTTGCGACGCGCCTCGACGGCGGCCTCCCAGAGATAGCCAAGCGCGGCGCCGGGATCTCCTGCTTCTTCCGCATGAAAGGCCAGCTGCTCGTAACGACCGTCCAGGTTTGGGTAACGCTGCACGATTGCCTGAATGGCGGTCCGGTGGATTTCCCAGCGCCGATCGCGCGGTATCGTGTTGGCACAGGCCTCGGCAATGATCTGGTGGCGGAAACGCGCGGTGTTGCCCGCAAGCGGATGGACAAAAGCAAATCGAGCAAGCTCGTACAGAGCGGCAAAAAGTTCGTCCACCTCCACGCCGAGCACCGCCGTGGCCAGTTGGATTTCAACCTCTTCTCCGAGCAGGCTGAGCGTCTGTGCGAATGCCTTTATCTTCGGTGACAGGCGCTGTAGGCGCGCATGAATCACGGACTCGACGCTCTGAGGCAGTGACTTTTCGCTCATTGCGTTCGTCGCGTCCGCCGAGCGCAAGAACTCTTCCAGGACGAAGGGGACACCGTCAGCGCGATCGACGGCTCTCGCAAGCACCGCCGGGGATCGATCTCTTGGCCACAACTGGCGTCCCAAGGCCTCCATATTGGTCCGCGACAGCGGCTGCAGATGAATGATCGATTCCGCAATATGCATGGCGTGGTCCGACGCTTCCGGACGTCCCGTCAGCAATATGCAAAGCGGCCGTGGGGTATCCGCACGCGCGAGCAATTTCAGGAAATGGCGGCTTTCCGGATCGATCCACTGGAGGTCTTCGATCAGCAAGAGAGTAGGTCTGCTGAGCGCCAATGCCAGGAAGGCATTGACGAGTGCGCGTGCAATTTGCGTTTGCGTATTGTCGCTCAATCGTTGGCGCGCCGACGTCTTTGCGACGACGAACAGGGCTTCGAGTGTCCTGCGATCGCCTGCCTCGACGTCCAGTTCCGCGAGCGCCTCGCGAACATGGTCATCCGACGACAGGCTGCTTGCAGCCAGCATGTCGCCCACCAGGGTCCGGGCCGCGGCAAAGGCGGTGACACGCCGCTGCACGCCGCCAAAAAAGACATAGCAGCTCACGTCGGATGTCAGCGCCTCGGTCATGATGGCCGTCGCCAGCCGGCTCTTGCCAATGCCAGGTTCGCCCAGCAAGGCGATCGAGCTGCTGCTGCCGCCCGGGCGCGGGAGTAGCTCTCGAACCTGCGCAAGTTCGTCGATCCGGTTCACGATCGGATTTTGATAGCGGCAGGCGATGTCGTTGTGATCGACGTCGTCAGGCCGGGCATGCAGCGTGTAGGCTTCGATCAGCCGATCGGCGATTCCCGAAGTCGTCCTGTGGGCCGTGAGGTCGAGTGGCGATCGGCACAGCTTTGCGGTTTCGGCGCTAACCCGGATCTCGCCGGCGGTTGCATCCTGCTGCAGCTTGGCAGCGACGTGCACGGTCGCGCCGGCAACGTCGAAGCGGGCGATTGCATTTTTTCCGCCCATGCGCAAACCGACCAGGCCGGAGTGAAGCCCGACGCGGAGATTGACCGGATCTCCCCCGGGGCCGGTCGATTGGCTATGGCTCTGAATGTCCCAGGCAGCCAGGCACGCACGATCCGCATGATCCTCATATGCGGTAGGCCAGCCGAATATGGCAATGCCGCCGTCGCCCGCATAGTGAACGATCTGTCCGCCAAGGCGCTCCACCGAATTGCGGATATGCTCCAGCCATTGGTCCAAGAACGCCTGAGCCTCATCGGGATCGCAAGTCGCGATGTGGCGAGTTGAGCCGACCATGTCGACGGCGAGAACCGTGATGATGTTACGGTCCGCAGTATTGGCTCCGCCCACGGCCATTTTCTCGCCCCGCGCGCCCAAACCGGCTCTGGAACGCAAGGTAGCACGAAGGACCAACCTTCCGCTATCGGCCTGACGCGACCCATAGCCGCGAAACCCGAGGCAATGTCGTCGTTCGGCAGTGTCCGCTATTCGAGCGAAGGTCGGAGACGCGGGCGAACGTGCGCCTCGTTTGCAATGAGGGGATCGTTCGCCTTTACCGCAGCGGCTTCTTGAGCAGCGAGAAGCGGTCGGGGTCCAGCCCCATCGACGGCTGGAGCATTGGGGTGTCGATGCTGGAGAGCGTTTTCGCAGGCGGCGCCGAGAACACCGGATCATTCGGCACGTCGCGCTGCGACGTGGCGCCGCGCCAGCGCTCGAGCACCGCGCCGACGAAATGCATGTCATGGCCGGCAGTGACTGAGGGAACGCTGCTGATGGTTGCTTCGCCGCGCGGCAATTGATGCGGCGGCACTTCCTTGAAGCGCAGCCGCGTCGGCAGCGCCACGCCTTCGCCGAACGCCAGCACCTCGCGGGTGCCGAGTGAAGGCACGAAGGAGAGCAGGTTGGCGGCGGCGTCCGACACCGCGGCGCGGAGCAGTGCCTGGTCGCGATCGTTGGCAAGGCGCATCGTGAAGAGCGTGTTGCACTGGGAGATGATGGTGGCGTCCAGCTCGGCCGGACGCTGCGTGATAAGGCCGAGATAGACGCCGTATTTGCGGCCTTCCTTGGCGATGCGCGACACCGCCTTGCGGGTCGGCCCGAAGCCGATGTTGCGATCTGCGGACGCATAGCGATGCGCCTCCTCGCAGACGAACAGCAGCGGCGAGACGCCGTCGCTCCACAGGCCGAAATCGAAGGCCATGCGGCAGAGCACCGAGACGACGGAATCGATCACCTCGACCGGGAAGCCGGCGAGCTGCATCACCGTCATTGGCTTGCCGTTGGCCGGAAGACGGAACAGATGGCTGATCACCTCCGCCATGGTGTCGCCGCCGACATTGGCGTTGTCGAACATGAAGGTATAGCGAGGGTCGTTGCGCACCGCTTCGATGCGCGAGATCAGCTTGTGATAGATGATGCGTGAGGAGCGGTTTTCGAGCTTGCCCATGCGCTCGTCGATCAGCGAGATCAGGTCGACGAGACGGTACGGCACTGGTGTGTCGACGGTGAAGCCGACCTGCTTGGGATCGATGCGCTTGAGGCCGATGCGGTCGGAGTTCTGGTACTGGGTGTAGACGCCCTTCGCGATCGGAATGACCTCGGCGAGGATGTCGAGCTCTTCGGGGACGCCAGGGCGGCCCGCAAACAGCACGTCGACGATTTCCTCGAAATTGAACAGCCAGAACGGCAGCTTCAGGTTCCGCGGGTTGAGCACCAGGGAACGGTCGCCGAAGCAGCGGCCATATTCGTTGTGGACGTCGAGCAGGAAGATGCGCAGGTTCGGGCGCGCCTTCAGGATCTCGTTGAGCAGCAGGGACACGCCGGTCGATTTGCCGACGCCGGTCGAGCCGAGCACCGCAAAATGCTTGGAAAGCATTTCCTCGACGTCGACATAGGCGACGACGGAACGGTCCTGTTGCAGGAAGCCGACATTGATCTGGTCAGCGCCGGTCGGCGCGTAGATCGTGCGCAGCTCCTGGCTGGTGATCAGGTCGACCGCATCGCCGATGGTCGGATAGTTGGTGACGCCACGCTGGAACTTGGCCTTGTCGCTGGCATTGAGGATCTCGCCGAGCAGGTCGACGGAGGCGATGGCAATGTAGTTGTCGTTCGCGAGGTTCTCGCAGGAGACCTCGGTGATCATGGCCACGATGATCGAGCTGCCGCAGCGGATGCTGACGAAGCGGCCGACGGTGGCACGCACTTCCGAGATCGGCATCCGGCTTTCAGCCAAAAGCCCGACCCGGGCGAGCGATCCGCGTACCGAAATCACGCGTCCAAAGGATGTCACGATGATGAACCTGGCAACGACAAGGATTTGTTTGCGACTATGCGCGGCCGTCACTGCACAAACGGTTAAATGCAGGGCGTCGCGGCTTTGTTAAATCCGCGACAATTCGGTCGGGAGATTTGTCCAAATACGGAGTTGTCGCGAAAATCGGTAGGCGAATGCCGTTTTCCTGGGCCAGCCGGCCAGTCGGTGCGTAAGGAAGAATTTACCATCCGGAAAGGCGTCCCGGCCTGGTCGGAACCTGGAAGCGGCGCGGCTCGGTGCAGCTCCCTGCGGCACCAGAGATTTCTATTTGTTGACGAGACCTAATCATTTGTACATTAGTACAAATGATCTGGCGACCGGCAAGGCCAACCGCGGATGCGGGTTCCACCGTCGCGTCCGTAAGCCCGCATCGAAATTCCGGGATCCGCAGAGTGGATCGCCCGTCATGCCATGGAGGAAATGATGCAGCCAGAACCGATCCTCGATCTCGCCCATCTCGGCCACATGGAGCTGTTGACGCCGAAACCGGACGAGAGCCTGAAATTCTTCGTCGACGTCATGGGCATGACCATCAGCGGGCAGAAGGGCGAGTCCGTTTACCTGCGCGGTTGGGATGACTATGAGCGCTACTCGCTCAAACTCACGGCGTCGAAGTCCTCGGGCATGGGTCACATGGCGCTGCGCGCGCGCAGCCAGCAGGCGCTGGAGCGGCGGGTCTCGGCGCTCAAGGGGTCCGGCTTCGACATCGGCTGGATCGACGGGGACATGGGGCAGGGCCCGACCTTCCGCTGCCGCGATCCCGACGGCCACATCGTCGAGCTCTATTACGAGACCGAATGGTATCAGGCGCCGCCCGAGCTGAAGCCCGCGCTGAAGAACCAGGCGCAGCGCTTTCCCGCGCGCGGCGTCAATGTGCGCCGCCTCGACCATCTCAACTGCCTCGCTGCCGATATCAAGGCCAACCGCGAGTTCTTCGAGAACTATCTCGGCTGCCGCCTCACCGAACAGATCGTGCTCAACGACGGCCGTGAAGCCGCGATGTGGCTGACGGTGTCGAACAAGAGCTACGATTTTGCCTATTCGCTCGACCACTCCGGCGTGCCCGGCCGTTTCCACCACGTCACCTACGCGCTCGACAGTCGCGAAGAGATCTTGCGCGCGGCCGACATCTTCCTGGAGAACGGCGTCTACATCGAGACCGGCCCGCACAAGCACGCGATCCAGCAGACCTTCTTCCTCTACGTCTATGAACCCGGCGGCAACCGCGTCGAAGTCGCCAATGCCGGCGCGCGCCTCATTCTCGCGCCCGACTGGAAGCCGATCGTGTGGACGGAAGAGGAGCGCAAGAAGGGCCAGGCCTGGGGCCTGAAGACGATCGAGTCCTTCCACACCCACGGCACGCCGCCGGTGGAGACGAAAAAGCACGCCTAGAGCATGATGGGAATAGGCTTGATTGTCGCCTCAAGGAAGGTGCGCTCCTCCCTCGCTTGCGGGGGAGGGCTGGGGAGAGGGTGTTTCCGCAGTGGACGATCCCCAAGTGGAGAGAGCCCTCACCCGGCGCTTCGCGCCGACCTCTCCCGCAAGCGGGAGAGGTTTAGCAAGCCTGTGGCCCAATCGATTAAAGCAAAACCCATCGTGCTTAGTTTGCGGGAGCGCGCACCCGTCCGATCGTCTCGCGCACGCCCGTCCATGCCGGCTTGTCCGGCGCGAATTGTTTGCGCAGGAACGTGACGAGAGCTTCGACCTGCGCGTCGCTCATGCTGTCCTTGAAGGCGGGCATGTAGCCGAGGTCGCTGGATGCGGGCTCAGTGATGCCGTGCAGGATGACCTGCACCAGATTGTCCGGCGCGCTGCTGTGTAGATTGCTGTTGAGCGCAAGCGAAGGCCTGCTGCCGAACAGCGGCAAGCCGCCGACCTCGTGGCAGACGGCGCAGGCGCCCTGATAGAGCCGCGCGCCGGTGGAGGCGGCGACGGTGACTTGCGTCGCAGCTTCGAGTTTCGTGGCCAGCGCGCCCTGCGCCTGGTGGTCGATCACGGTGTCGTTGAACGAGCCGAGATAGACCGCCATCGCGCGGATGTCCTGATCGGGCAGGGCGGCGAGATCCCGCACGATCGGCGCCATCGGGCCCGCTGCCACCCCGTGGAAACGCGAATGGCCGGTGCGCAAATAGGCGTAAAGCTCGTCCTCGCTCCAGGGGATCGGCGCCTGAGACAGCGACGTCAGCGCCGGCGCCTCCCAGCCCTCGGCAAAGCCGCCGGCGAGATAGGCGTGCTGCTGCTCGGCGCCGAGCGCATTGCGCGGCGAATGGCAGGCACTGCAATGGCCGAGGCCTTCGACGAGATAGGCGCCGCGATTCCATTGCTCGGACCTGGTCGGATCCGGCTTGAGCGCGCCGGTCTGATGGAAGAGCGCGTTCCAGCCTGCCAACAGAGGTCGAAGATTGAACGGGAAGGCGAGCGCGTTGTTCGGCGCGGTCGCTCGCACCGCGGGCTGCGCCATCAGGTGGGCGTACAGCGCCTGCATGTCGGCATCGCTCGTCTTCGCAAAATGCGTGTAGGGGAAAGCGGGATAGAGCTGCCGGCCGTCGCGGTGCAGGCCTTCGCGCATCGCGCGCTCCAAGGCCGGATAGGACCAGGCGCCGATGCCGGTCTCGACGTCGGGTGTGATATTGGTGCTGTAGATCGTGCCGAACGGCGTTTCCAGCCCGCGCCCGCCGGCATTCAGCGCCCCGCCCGCGGTCGTGTGGCATTCCGCGCAATTGCCGAGCGCGGCGAGTTCTGCGCCACGCGCGATCGTTGCGGCCGAATAAACCGACGCATCGGGCCGCGCGATCGGCGCGATGGCGCGCCCCGGCAGCATGGCGGCGCCGATGCCGATCGCGGCCGTGCAGAGCGCGGCCACGCTCGCGAAGATGCCGGCGCGCTTCGCAAACGGGTTTGTCCAGGAGCGAGTAGGCGCGGCCGCCGGCGCAGGTAACGCCTGAGGCGCAGGCGACGCGTCGCCACGCAATCCCCTGAGGATGCGCTCCGGCGTGAATGGCGGCTCGCGGAAACGTACGCCGGTCGCATCGAAGATCGCATTGGCAATCGCCGCGGCGCTCGGTACCGAGGCGGACTCGCCGACGCCGAGCGGCGGCTGGTCCTGACGCGGCAGCATCAGCACGTCGATCTTGGGCACCTCGGGGAAGGGTATGATCGGATAGGCGCCCCATTCGCGCGCCGCGACCGCTCCGCGCTCGAAGGAGACCTCCTCCATCAGCGCGCGGCTGGTCGACTGGATCACGTTGCCCTGGATCTGGTGGCGCACGCCGTCCGGATTGATCATCAAGCCGGAATCCTGGCCGGCGACGACGCGGGTGACGCTGACATCGCCAGTCGTCTTGTTCACTGCGACGTCGGCGATCCAGGCCGACCACGCCGCGCCATAGCCGGGAAACTTGCTGTGGACATAGAGCGCATAGGCGAAGCCGCGCCCGTGCACGATCTCGCCGTCCTTCTCCTGCCGGACGGGGCGCGGTGTCCAGCCCGCGCGCTCGGCGACCGCATTGACGAGATCGACCGCGCGCTGGTCCTTCAGATAGCGCAGACGATATTCGATCGGATCGACGCTGGCCTCGGTTGCGAGCTCGTCGATATAGGATTCATGCGCAAAGCTGTTCGGCAGCGCCGAGACGCCGCGAAACCAGGAGGCGCGCACGATGGGAGGCATGTCGTGCGCGACGACGCGCATGTGGTCGTAATCGTAAGGCGGAATGGCGGTGCGGTCGCCCATCCCGAGCACGTCGGGCTCGGGCGAGATCCGGCCGGTGAGAAGCAGCGCAAGCGTCGGTGCGGCGTTCGACGGATAGCGCGTGGCGAGATCGTAGCCGGCGACGCCGCCGTCGGCATTCAACCCACCATTGACGTCGATGAGCTGCGCGGTGCCCTTCGGCTCCCAGGCGTGTTCCTGTTCTCGCGTCAATTGCACGCGCACGGGACGGCCGACCGCGCGCGACAGCAGCAGTGCGTCCGCGCTGACGTCATCGGCGCAGTTGCGGCCGTAGCAGCCGGCGGCCTCCAGGCGGATAACCTCGATCTCGGTCTCGGGCCGCTCGATCAGCAAGGCAAGGTCGGCGCGCAGGATGTGCGGGTTTTGCGTTCCGGACCAAACGCGGACGCGATCGTCCTGAAAGTCGGCAACGGCACAGGACGGCCCGATCGACGCATGCATCTGGTAGGGCCAGACGTAGGTGCGCTGCATCGGCTTGGCAGCGCCGGCGATTGCCGCGTTCACGTCACCCTTGTCGATCAGCGTGCGCGGCGTCGACGGGTTGGCGCGCAGCGCAGTCTCGAGATCGGCCAGATCGGGCAGGGTGGGTGTCGGCTTCCAGCTCACCTTGAGCCGGCTTGCGGCCAGAATCGCATTCTCCTCGCGCTCGGCGACGACGCCGACGAAGTCGCCGATGCGCACGACGCCGACGAGGCCTGGGATATCGCGCACCGAGGATTCGTCCACCGCGATCAGACTGGTACCGACGAACGGGCCGGCATCGACGCCGGCATAGGGCGGGCGCACGACGCGACCGTGCAGCATGCCGGGAACGCGGATGTCGTGGACGAAGGTCAGTTCGCCCGTCGCCTTCGCCGGCAGGTCGACGCGCGGGACGGACTGGCCGACGATCGTGTAGTTGCCGACCGGCTTCACGGCGACATCATCAGCGAGGTCGAGACGGATGATCTCATCGCCGATCAACTCACCATAGCTGATGCTGCGGTTGTGCCCGCGGACCAGCCCATCCTCGATGCTGAGATCCGCCGCCGGCAGCTCCAGCCGCTCGGCGGCGCGTGCGATCAGGAACTGCCGCGCTTGCGCGGCGGCCTTGCGCAGGGGAACGGCGGTGATCTGGATGGTCTCGCTCGCAATCGTTGCGCCCTGGTTGGGCACGACCGCCGTGTCGCCAAGCACGACGACAACTCGCGCGAAGGACACATCTAACTCTTCGGCGACGATCTGGCCAAGCGCGGTGCGAATGCCGGTGCCGAGATCGACATGGCCGTTATAGGCGCTGACCGTACCGTCCGCGGTGATCCGCACGAAGGTTTCGGATGTGATCTCGTCCACCGTGCGGACGACGACGAGCGACCCTCGCTCTGCTCCGTTCGCAACAGAGGCCATCAATCACCGGCCTCAGCGAGCTGGCCTGATGCGCGCATCACGGCACGCAGGATTTCCACATGCGTGCCGCAGCGGCATAGATTGTATCGCAGCGCGGCCATCGCCTCCTGCTCGCTGGGTTGTGGATTCATCGCAAGCAGCGCCTTGGTGGTCATGATCATGCCGTTGAGACAGTAGCCGCATTGCGCGGCCTGCTCGTCGATGAAGGCCTGCTGCACGACGTCAGGCTTGTCGCGCGTGCCGAGCCCTTCAAGCGTCACGATGTCGCGCCCCACGCAACCACTGATCGGAATGACGCAGGAGCGTGCAGCGAGCCCATCGATCAGGACAGTGCAGGTGCCGCATTCGCCGAGGCCGCAGCCATATTTGGGACCGTTGAGCGCGAGGTCGTTGCGCAGCGCGTACAGCAGCGGCGTCTCCGGCGCGGCGGCGACGTCGTGGATCCTGCCATTCACGGTGAGGCGGATCATGGTCTGCGTCATCTCTGGTCCCGGCGCGGCGCGCGCGTGTCAAAATCGCGAAGCCCGACGATACCGTTTGTACACAAACGTGCAAGCGCCGCATGCCGCAGTGCAGCGCGGTTGCCCGCTTTGTGGACAGGGCGGCAGGCAAATGAGGTTTTATTCGGCAGCCTCTTGGTTTTGCCGATGGCGCCGCTTGACAGCTCCAGGCATCGCGCGCAACATCGTTCGTATACGAATGATAAGCCCTGTGATCCGCTGGCTTTGACATGGTGACTGAAGCGACGAGCGCTGCCTCCGACAAGATCCGCTGCGATGCCTGTCCGGTGATGTGCTACATCAAGCCCGGCGCGGCGGGCGCCTGCGACCGCTACGCCAATCACGACGGCAAGCTCGTCCGCGTCGATCCTCACATCATCCTCGAGCGCACGGTGTCGCATGGCGGCAAGCTGGTGCCGTTCAGCCGGTCAGAGGATTGGGACGGCAAGATCGTCCACGAGCCCTCGACCTTCGTCACGGCAATCGGCGCTGGCACGACCTATCCCGACTACAAGCCGGCGCCGTTCATCGTGTCATCGGAAGTTGATGGCGTCGACATGGTCACCGTCGTGACCGAAGGCATCTTCTCCTATTGCGGCGTCAAGGTGAAGATCGACACCGACCGTTATCTCGGCCCGGAAAGCGCGATCGTGCGCGCGCAGGGCGAGGCAGTCGGCCACGTCACGACCAGCGAATACGGCTCGCAGATGCTGTCGCTCGGCGGCGTGCACCACCTGACCGGCGGTTCCAAGAAGGAAGGCCGCGTCACCTGCGACACGCTGATGGACCTCTCCAACTGCAAGCCGGTCGAGTTCACGATCGACGGCGGCGCGACGGTGGTGGTGCAGGCGGGAGAGCCGCCGATCGTCAACGGCGTGAAGGAAGAGCGCATGCGGGTCGGCTGCGGCTCGGCGACGATCGGCATGTTCGCAAAGCAGTGGCACGGCAAGGTCGATGAGGTCGTCGTGGTCGACGATCACATCACCGGGGTGCTCAGCGAGCACCAGGCCGGCAAGCTGCTCGACATCGTCGACACCGGCATCAAGATGAAGGGCCGGCGCTCGACGCCCGGCCGCTATTTCCAGGTCGCCGATCCCGGCACGGGTTGGGGCGGCACCAACATCTCCGATCCGCTGTCGATCCTCGGTCCCTTCGACGCCAAGGAAGCAAAACCCGGGCTGACCATGCTGATGGTCTCCACGACCGGCGAGCACGCGTCCTACTATGTGCTCGACGACGCGTTGAAGCCGGTCGAGACGGAGATGCCGGCGGACCTGCGATTCTCGGTCGAGCGCATCCAGGAGAATTGCGAGCCGGCGCTGTGCACGGTGTTGTTCATGGCGGGCGCCGGCGGATCGCTGCGCGCCGGCGTCACCGATAATCCGGTGCGTCTGACACGCTCGGTGAAGGATGCGCTGACGCGCGTCACCAGCGGGGGCGCGCCGGTTTATGTCTGGCCCGGCGGCGGCATCACCTACATGGTCGATGTGACGCAGATGCCGGCTGGTGCGTTCGGTTATGTGCCGACGCCGGCCCTTGTCGCGCCGATCGAGTTCACGATGAGGCTGTCCGACTATGCCACGCTCGGGGGGCACATGGACCATGTGCGACCGCTCTCCGAGGTCCGGGAGAGCGATGATATCCGCCAGGTGCCGTGGCAGAACCCGATCCCTGGGCGGCGCGCATGAGGAGGCTCCCGCAAATCGCATTGCTGTCTGATGGCCGGCGGCTGCATTTGCAGGATGGTCCGATTGATCTGATCGTGGAGGCGAGGGGAGATGCGCATCAGGTGCGCTCGGCCTATGAGGCTGCGGCGCTGCGCTTCACCGGACTGCTCGATGAGCTCTGCGAGGAATTGATGGAGCTGCGCCAGGCAGCCGAGCCCACGCGATGTGCCCTGCGCGGCGTTGTGGCGCGGCGCATGTACGCCGCGGTGGCGCCATTTGCCGATGATTGCTTCATCACGCCGATGGCCGCGGTGGCTGGAAGTGTCGCCGAGGAAATTCTCGGCGCGATGCTCGATGCAGCGCGGCTCGACCAGGCCTACGTCAATAATGGCGGCGATATTGCGCTTCATCTTGATGAGGGCGAACGTTTCACCGTTGGCCTCATGGACCGACCTGACCGCGACGGCGTGATGCGGGCGATGACGATCGAGGCGGACGATCCCGTCCGCGGCATTGCGACCAGCGGGCGCCATGGCCGTAGTTTCTCGCTCGGCATTGCCGATGCGGTGACGGTGCTGGCTGCGACGGCCTCGCAGGCCGATGCGGCAGCGACCGTGATCGCCAATGCCGTCGATCTGCCCAACCATCCGGCGGTCAAGCGCCGTCCAGCGAATGAGATCCAGCCCGACAGCGATCTCGGCATGCGTCTCGTCACCCGCGAGGTCGGCGCATTGTCGCGGACAGAAATTCGTGAGGCTCTCGAATCTGGCGCAGAATGTGCACGGCAATTGTTCGATCGCGGGCTGATCGAGGGTGCCGTGCTCAGGCTGTGTGGTGATATGCTCGTCATCGGGACAAGGAATATTGAACGGCAGCGATCGCGCCCGTCCGTGCTGGAGAACGCGATTCATGCCTGATCAGGGAAGCGAGCCAAGGAAGCCGACATGAGCGCGATCATCCGCAAGATCGTCACCGTCGTCGAAGAGACGCAGATGGAGATGGGAAGGTCCGTGTCGCCGCCGACCCGGCGCGCCGCGGCGATTGCGGTCATTGAAAACCCGTTCGCCGGAAAATACGTCGAAGATCTTTCGCCGCTGATCGCGATCGGCGAGGAGCTCGGCGATCTCTTGTCAAAGCGGGCGGTGGCGGCGCTCGGGATCGAAGGCTCGAAGGTGCAGAGCTACGGCAAGGCCGCCGCCGTCGGCGAGAACGGCGAGCTGGAGCATGCTGCCGCGATCCTGCATCCCAAGATGGGTGCGCCGGTGCGCAAGGTCCTGAGCAAGGGCGCGGCGCTGATTCCGTCGTCGAAGAAGCGCAGCGGTCCCGGCACGACGCTCGACATTCCCTTGGGTCACAAGGACGCGGCCTTCGTGCGCAGCCATTTCGACGGGATGGAAGTGCAGATCAACGACGCGCCGCGGGCCAACGAGATCATGGTCGCGGTGGCCGTCACCGACAGCGGCCGCCCGCTGCCGCGGGTCGGCGGCTTGACGGTTGCCGAAATCAAGGGCGAAGACGGCCTGCGTTAGGGCATGATCCGGAAAAGTGGGAACCGGTTTTCCGATAAGATCATGCTCAAGAAATAGAGTCTTCAGAAAGTGGAGGTTGGGATGCGAGCAAAGAACTATTTCGTCGGCGCGGCTTTCGCGCTGTTGGCCGGCGGCATGGCCGGCTCGGTTAAGGCGCAGGAGATCAAGATCGGCGAGATCAACAGCTACTCGCTGTTGCCTGCGTTCACCGAGCCCTATCGCAAGGGCTGGCAGCTTGCCGTCGAGGAGATCAACGCGGCGGGCGGCATCAATGGCAAGAAGCTCGTCGTGATCTCCAAGGACGATGGCGGCAAGCCGGCGGACGCGCAGACCGCCGCCAATGAGCTCGTGTCCAGCGAAGGCGTGGCGATGCTCGCGGGTACGTTCCTGTCGAACATCGGCCTCGCCGTGAGCGATTTCGCCAATCAGAAGAAGGTGTTCTTCCTCGCCGCCGAGCCGCTGACGGATGCCGTCACCTGGTCGAAGGGCAACAAGTACACCTTCCGCCTGCGTCCCTCCAACTACATGCAGGCGGCGATGCTGGTGGAAGCAGCGGCAAAGCTGCCGGCAAAGCGCTGGGCGACGATCGCGCCGAACTATGAATACGGCCAGTCGGCGGTTGCCGTGTTCAAGAAGCTGATGTCGGAAAAGCGTCCCGACATCCAGTGGGTCGACGAGCAGTGGCCGCCGCAGGGCAAGATCGATGCGGGCCCGGTGGTGCAGGCGGTTGCCCAGGCCAATCCGGAGGCGATCCTCAACGTCACCTTCGGCGCCGATCTCGTGAAGCTGGTGCGCGAAGGCAATACCCGCGGCCTGTTCAAGGGACGCGAGGTCGTTTCCTTCCTGACCGGTGAGCCCGAATATCTCGATCCGCTGAAGGACGAGACGCCCGAGGGCTGGATTGTCACCGGCTATCCCTGGTACTCGATCAAGACGCCCGAGCACGATGCGTTCCTGAAGGCCTACCAGGCCAAGTACAACGACTATCCGCGCCTCGGCTCGATCGTCGGCTACCAGACCATCAAGTCGGCGGCCGCGATCCTGGCCAAGGCCGGCTCGACCGATCCGGAGAAGTTGATCGCGGCTGCGGAGGGCCTCTCGGTGGGGTCGCCCTTCGGTGAGATCACGTTCCGCAAGATCGATCACCAGTCGACGCTCGGGGCCTTCGTCGGCAAGACGGCGCTGAAGGACGGCAAGGGCGTCATGGTGGATTCGTCCTACAAGAAGGGCGCGGACTATCTGCCGAGTGACGCCGAAGTCGAGAAGCTGCGTCCGAAGGATTGATCTTTCCTCTCCCTCTCCCCGCTTGCGGGGAGAGGTGTAGTCCCCACCAACCCGGACCGCCGATGGCCTTTTACGTCGTACAGTTTCTGACCGGACTCGCCAGCGCAGCGTCGCTGTTCCTGGTGGCTTCGGGCCTGTCGATCATCTTCGGCGTGACGCGGATCGTGAACTTCGCGCATGGCGCGTTCTACATGATCGGCGCCTATATCGCCTTCACGCTCACGGACCGCTTGTCCGGCGCGTTCGGGTTCTGGGGCGGCATCGTCGTCGCCGCGCTTGCGGTGGCATTGATCGGCGTCCTCGTCGAGATGGTGCTGCTTCGTCGCATCTATCACGCGCCCGAGCTGTTCCAGTTGCTCGCGACCTTTGGCTTGACCCTGATGGTCCAGGACCTTGTGGTCCTGATCTGGGGACCCGATGACCTTGTTGGCCGCCGCGCGCCGGGCTTCAAGGGCGCGGTCGATTTCTTCGGCCAGAACATCCCGAGCTACGACCTGTTTCTGATCGTGCTCGGCCCTGTCGTGCTCGGCATCCTGTGGCTGCTGTTCCAGCGCACCCGGTGGGGCGTGCTGGTGCGTGCGGCGACGCAGGACCGCGACATGGTGGCGGCGCTCGGCGTCAATCAGAAATGGCTGTTCACGTCAGTGTTCGCGGTCGGCGTCTTCCTCGCAGCACTCGGCGGCGCGCTGCAAATTCCGCGCGATGCCGTGCATCACGCGATGGACCTGCGCATCATCGTCGAGGTCTTCGTCGTCGTCGTGATCGGTGGTCTCGGCAGCATCGTCGGGGCCTTCGTCGCGGCGGTTCTGGTCTCCGAGCTGAATGCCTTCGGCATCCTGATCTTCCCGAAGATTTCCATCATCCTGGTTTTCCTGGTGATGGCGGTGGTGCTGATCGTCCGCCCCTGGGGCCTGTTCGGCAGGCCTGAGGCGCCCGCGCGCCGCACGCCGGGCCTCACCGTCAATCCATGGCGTCCGCTGACGTCGAACGAGCGGCTGGCCGCGCTTGCCGCAATCATCGTTGCGGCAGCTTTGCCGCTGTTCGCCGGCAATTATGCTCTGACAGTCGGCTCGGAAATCGCGATCTTCGTGATCTTCGCCGTCAGCCTGCATTTCCTGATGGCGGTCGGCGGCCTCGCGTCCTTTGGACACGCGGCGTATTTCGGCCTCGGCGCCTATGGCGTCGCGTTCCTCGCCAAGATGGCGGGACTGCCGATGATCGTCTGCCTGCTGCTGGGGCCGCTGCTCGGTTGCCTCGGTGCCGCCGTGTTCGGCTTCTTCGCCGTGCAGCTCTCCGGCGTCTATTTCGCGATGCTGACGCTCGCCTTCGCGCAGATCGTATGGTCGATCGCGTTCCAGTGGGTCAGCGTCACCGGCGGCGACAACGGCATTCTGGGCGTCTGGCCGGAAAAATGGGCGGCCAGCCCGTCGCATTTCTACTGGCTGGCGCTCGGCGTTGCCGCGCTTGTGACGATCGCACTACGCATCGCGGTGTTCTCGCCGTTCGGCTACGCACTTAGGGCCACGCGGGACTCCGCATTGCGCAGCGAGGCGATCGGCATCAACGTCAAGCGCATGCAGTGGACGGCGTTTGTCATCGCGGGAACCACGGCCGGCATCGGTGGTGCGCTGTTCGCCTACCTGAAGGGCAGCGTCTTCCCGGATAATCTCGGCATCTCGCTCTCGGTCGATGCGCTGGTCATGGTGCTGCTTGGTGGCGTCGAGACGGTGTCGGGCGCGGTGATCGGCGCGATCGTCTACAAGGCGCTCAACATCTGGCTCGTCAGCCAGACCGACCTGTCGAAGCTCGTGCTCGGCGCCTTCATCGTGCTGATCGTGGTCGTCTTTCCGAAGGGGATCGTCGGCATGCTCGAAATGCTTGCGCAGCGGCGCAAGGGATCCTCGCCGCCGGGCTCGACCTTGCTCGCCAAACCGATCGGGCCCGCCGAATGAGCGTCGCACCCACACTTCTTTCGGTCGAAGGCCTGACCAAATCCTATGGCGGCATCCATGCCGTGCGCGGCGTCTCGTTCGAGCTGCGCGCCGGCGAGATCCTGGCGCTGATCGGCCCGAACGGGGCGGGCAAGAGCACCTGCTTTGACATGCTCAACGGCCAGAACACGCCGGACGCCGGGCGCATCCGCCTGCTCGGCGAGGATACGACGGGCAAGAAGCCGCGCGAGGTCTGGCGGCTCGGGGTCGGCCGCACCTTCCAGATCACGGCGACTTTTGCCACCATGACGGTGCGCGAGAACGTGCAGGTCGCGCTGATCTCGTATCAAAAGCAGGTGTTCAATCTCTGGGGCTCGGCGCCGCGCTTCGACCGCGACGAGGCCGTGCGCCTCCTGGAGCTCGTCGGCATGGGTGGCTATGCGGATCGTCCGTGCGGCGAGCTCGCCTATGGCGACCTCAAGCGGCTCGAGCTTGCGGTTGCGCTCGCCAACGAGCCGAAGCTCCTGCTGATGGACGAGCCGACCGCCGGCATGGCGCCGCGCGAGCGCGTCGACCTGATGCGGCTCACCGCGCGCATCGCGCGCGAGAAATCCATCGGCGTGCTCTTCACCGAGCACGACATGGACGTCGTGTTCGAGCATGCCGACCGTATCATCGTGCTCAATCGCGGCACGTTGATTGCCGAGGGTTCGCCGACGGAAGTGCGGGGCAATCCGCAGGTGCAGGCGGTCTATCTCGGCGAAGGCCTCGTCTACGATGCCCGTCATCGCGAGGGGGCCGCAACATGAAGCTCACGGTCGAAGGGCTCAACAGCCATTACGGTCCGGCGCATATCCTGTTCGACATTGCCCTCGAGGTCGGCGACGGTGAGGTGGTTGCACTGCTGGGCCGAAACGGCGCCGGCAAATCAACGACGTTCCGCTCCATCGTCGGCCTAGTCGCGCAGCGCTCGGGTCGCATCATGTTCGAAGGCAAGGACGTCTCGGCCCGGCCGACGCATGAGATCGTGCGCGGCGGGCTCGGTTATGTGCCGGAGGAGCGCCGCATCTTCACCGACCTCACGGTCGAGGAGAATCTCGAAGTCGGCCGTCAGCCGAAGCGGCCGAATGCACCATACTGGACGCGCGAAAAGCTGTTCGCGCTGTTCCCGAATCTGAACGAGATGCGCAACCGGCCTGGTGGCCGCATGAGCGGCGGCGAGCAGCAGATGCTGACCATTGCCCGCACGCTGATGGGCAATCCGTCGCTGGTGCTGCTGGACGAACCGTCGGAGGGGCTGTCGCCGAAAATCGTCGAACAGATGGTCGACGCGATCCTGACCATGAAGAAGGAAGGCGTCAGCATCGTCGTTTCCGAGCAGAATTTGCATTTTGCAAAGCTGATCTCCGATCGCGCCTATATCATCGAGCGCGGCCGAATCTGTTTCGGTGGTACGATGGCCGAGCTCGATGCGCGCCCGGATATCCGGGACGCACATCTGTCATTGTGAAGGGGCAGGAATGGCGAGGGGCGTCGCAGCCAAGAAGAGCATCAGGCAGGCCAAGCCGTCTTATGTGCTCGATGAGCAGGTCGGCTTCATCTTGCGCCAGGTCTGGCAGCGTCACAGCGCGATCTTTGCCCGCGACATCGGCACCAATCTGACGCCGACGCAATGGGCGGCGTTGTCGAAGCTTGCCGAGACCGGGCCATGCTCGCAGAACCAGCTTGGCCGCTTGACCGCAATGGACGTCGCGACCATCAAGGGCGTGATCGACCGGCTCAGCGCACGCGGACTGACCGAGACGAGCCAGGACCCTGGGGACGGCCGGCGGCTGCTCGTCAGCCTGACGCGCGCCGGTCAGCAGCTCGCTGAAAAGGTTGCGCCGAACGCGCTCGCGATCACGCGTGAGACGCTGGCGCCGCTCGATGCCAAGGAGCGCGAGCTGCTGATGGGATTGCTGAACAAGCTGCGGTGAACTCCACACCGTCATTCCGGAGCACGCGCATCGCGCGTGAGCCCGGAATCCCGAGGTTGTTGGGCGAGATTCCACATTGCGCAATTGCGCAATGGGGTTCGCGCTGACGCGCCCCCGGAATGACGCCAAGCGGCGTCACTTCCCCACCACCTCCGGCACCTTGCCTGCGGGCGGGGTGTTGCGGCTGCGCTGCGTGCGGACGATACCGTCGATGATGGTCATGCCGATGCCGGGGAGGTCGCCGAGCTGCACGCTCTCAAGAATGTTCTTGCCGGGCGAATGCTGCGCCTTGTCCATGATGACGAAATCGGCGGAGCGGCCCACTTCAATGAGGCCGCAATCGAGCTCGCGCATCCGTGCGGTGTTGCCGGTGGCGAGACAGAAGGCGATCTCGGCCGGAAGTTCGCCGAGCGAGGACAGCATCGAGACCATGCGCAAGATGCCGAGCGGCTGGACGCCCGAGCCGGCCGGCGCGTCGGTGCCCAGGATGACGCGGTGCAGATCGCCCATCTCGCGCGCGGTGCGCAGTGTGAACAGCGCCGAGCGCTCATTGCCATTGTGCACGAGCTCGAGCCCGCGCTTGCAGCCCTCGCAGATGCAGCGGATCTGGTCGTCGGGCAGGGCGGTGTGGCCGCCATTGATGTGACCGACCACGTCGGTGTCGGCCTCCAGAACCACGTCCTTGTCGATCAGGCCGGAGCCGGGGATGGAGGGACCGCCGGTGTGGATCGTGCTCTGGATGCCGTATTTGCGTGCCCAGCCGACCATCTTGCGCGCGGTGGGGCCGTCCTTGACGCCGCCAAGGCCGACTTCGCCGAGCAGCTTGACGCCGGCAGCAGCCATCTCCTTGAAGTCCTCCTCGACCATCTCGCATTCGATCACGGGCGCACCGGCGTGAACCTTCACGCCGCCCGGACGCAGCGTCCAGAACGCGCGCTGGGCGAAGATCGCCATGGCCTTCAGGCCGACGACGTCGCGGGGGCGGCCAGGCATGTGCACTTCGCCCGCCGAGATCATGGTGGTGACGCCGCCGTGGAGGTAGCTGTCGATCCAGTTGATCTGGTTCTGCCGCGGCGTCCAGTCGCCGGCGACAGGGTGGACATGGCTGTCGATCAGGCCGGGTGCGACGGTGGTGCCGTTGGCATCGACGATGGTGGTCGCGCCTTCGACGTTGACGTCCTTGAAGCGGCCGATCGCGGTGATCTTGCCGTTCTCGGCGACGATGGTGTCGCCATCCAGGATCGGCTTCTCCAGGGCGCCGGACAGGATCAGGCCGATATTCCGGATCACGAGCTTCGAGGGTCCGGTGGCCTGGGGTGCGTCATGCGCCATGGAAAGGCTCCTTATTCCTAACTGCAACGCTCGCGATCTTGGGCAGCCTTGACCGCGGGATCAAGCGGGATTATTCATTAGTGTACGAATGATCGTGTACAAACGACGCATAGCTGCCCGCCTCGGAACCGCTAATGACGCGACAGGGAAGGTGAGATGAGCAATTTCAATCAGGAAAATGTTTTGAGCGTCCACCACTGGACCGACACGCTGTTCTCCTTCAAGACCACGCGCACCCCGACCTTCCGCTTCCGCAACGGCGAATTCACGATGATCGGGCTCAAGGTCGGCGAGAAGCCGCTGCTGCGGGCTTACAGCGTCGCCAGCGCGAATTACGAGGACACGCTCGAATTCTTCTCGATCAAGGTGCCGGACGGCCCGCTGACCTCGCGGCTCCAGCACCTGAAGGAAGGCGACGAGATCATCGTCAGTCGCAAGGCGACCGGCACGCTGGTGATCGACAATCTCGAAGAGGGCCGCAATCTCTATCTGGTCGGCACCGGCACCGGGCTCGCCCCCTTCCTCAGCGTGATCAAGGATCCCGAGACCTATGAGCGGTTCGAGAAGGTGGTGCTGCTGCACGGCTGCCGGCACGTGAGGGAGCTCGCCTATGGCGAGATGATCACCGAGACGTTGCCGAATGACGAGTTGCTCGGCGACTACATCCGCAACCAGCTCATCTACTATCCGACCGTCACCCGCGATCCCTTCCGCAATCGCGGCCGCATCACCGACCTCATCACCTCGGGCAAGCTGTTCAGCGACATCGGCCTGCCGTCGCTCGAAGCAGCTCACGACCGCGTCACGATCTGCGGCAGCCCGGCGCTGGTCACCGATACCCGCGTGCTGCTGACCGAGCGTGGCTTCATCGAGGGCAATCACGGCGAACCGGCGCAATTCGTGGTCGAAAAGGCCTTTGCCGAGCGCTGAACCGGGGGCTTTTATTGGGGCATGATCTCTTCGGAAAACCGCTTTACACTTTGCGCTAACGCGGCCCTTCGGGTCCGGATCATGCCCACCGCGCAATAAAGCCGCATTTTCGCCGCCGGACGCCCGTTGCGGCGCCGATTCGGCAGGCGATACTATGGGAACGGCGAATCAGCGGAGTTCCTACATGGTTGCGGACAACGACAGCAACATCGCCTGGCACCGGGTTCAGGTGAAGAAGAACCGCGCCGAGTTGAAGGCGCTCGAGACCGCGCGCTTCACGATGGGCGAGGCCGCATCGTCCAAGCGCAACGGACAGACCCAGAAGGCGATCGTGGAACTCAAGCGCAAGATCGCGGAATCCGAACGCGTGATCGCCGACTATGAAAAGCGCACGCGCCGCCCGCTCGCGACCGACCTGCAAAGCCTCAGCAATGGGAGTTGGAGCCATTGGGACGCCTACACCAACCAGCGCAAAGCTGGGCCACGGTCGTCGAGGCGCGGCTGATCGCCTCCTTTTGATTGATGTTCCGGCCCTTGCGCCGGAGATTGCGCGCACCATGTGGTGAAGCGCCATCAACAAGGGCGGTGGCCCCATGACACCGCGCATTGACTTCACCAGCGATGCCTTCTTTCGCGACCCGCCAAAGGCGATCGCGTCGCTGCGTGCGTCCGGGCCCGTGGTTGTGACCCGTTTTCCCCTCATCGGCGATGTCTGGGTCACGACGACCCACGGCGCTACGGCCGAGGTGCTCAAGGACAGCGCAACGTTCACGTTGCGCAAGGAGGACGGCAAGGTCGCAGGCCTGCGCTGGTGGATGCCGAAACTCGTCACGACCATCGCCAAGAACATGCTGACGATGGACGAGCCGGACCACACGCGGCTGCGCAGCATCGTCGACGAGGCCTTCCGCCGCCGCGCCATCGTCGCGATGGAGCCGCGCATCCGCGCCATCGCGGACGGACTCGCGGACGAGCTGTTCGCTGCGGGAAGCCCTGCCGACCTGGTGCAGCGCTACGCTCGGATACTGCCGCTGTCGGTGATCTCCGAGCTGCTCGGCCTGCCGATGGCCGATCGCCCAAGGTTCATCGCCTGGGCCAATGCGATGTCCTCGCTGACGAATGTCGTCAGCTTCTTCCGCCTGATGTTCGCGTTCCGCAAGATGCGCGCCTATCTCGAAGAGCAATTGCGGATCGCCCGTGCCCAAGGCGGCGAGGGCCTGATTGCCGAGCTGGTCCAGGTCGAGCGTGAGGGCGGCCGCATCACACCTGACGAAATGGTGTCGATGGTGTTCCTGCTGCTGGCCGCCGGTTCGGAAACAACCACGCATCTCATCAGCGGCTCCGTCTATGAGCTCCTCAAGAATCCCGGCCTGCGTGATTGGCTGGAAGAAGACTGGATACGTGTCGGTCTTGCCGTCGAGGAATTCCTGCGCTTCGTCTCGCCGGTGCAATTTTCAAAGCCGCGCTATGTGCGGACGGATATCGAGCTCGAAGGCGTGCGCCTGAAGAAGGGCGACCGCGTCATGGTCATGCTGGCCGCAGCGAACATGGATCCCTCGGTGCATGATGCTCCCGAGCATCTCGATCTCGAACGCAAGCCCAACCGGCACATCTCCTTCGGCACGGGGATCCATTTCTGTCTTGGGCACCAGCTCGCGCGGATCGAGGCGGCGTGCGCGCTCCAGGCCTTGTTCACACGCTGGCCGCGGCTCGGCCTTGCCGTCGATGCGTCGCAAGTTCGCTGGCGCAAGCGCCCGGGCATCCGCGCGATCGCGAAACTGCCGGTGGTCGCCGACGATGGCCGGAACCGCCAAGCCAAATCCCATCCGGCCGGCGTCGAGCAACTGCTCGCAAATTGACGTCACCTGCCAGCGCATCGGAACCGCGTAGTGACGATCTTGCTACGGACCCGCGAAACAATCGTTGCCGGGGAGGCGTTGGGCTAGATGCGGACAACAAGGGAGCAATCCATGCCCAATGGAGGCAAGACGCATATCGGATCAGGTACGCATGGCAAGGGCGCGGGGAACGGCGCTTTCACGGAGATTTCGAAAGACAAGATCGGCGACAACATGATCCTGTCGAACCGCGACAAGGCGCAGCATTCAGACATTCGCGGCATGGATGGAAAATATATCCAGACCGAACAGTACCAGGACCACTCGGCCAACCGGCTCGCGGAGGACGAGGACGAAGGTTAGAGGGTTCACGAACCGCTCAGCTTTTTCGACGCGAGAAGATCGCGTTCCCAGCCGAACACGGAGCGGCCGTCGAGTGCCGGTGAAGCCTCGCGCTCGGCCGCAATGAAGGCCTCGACCGACGGACCGCGCGCGGTGCGCTCCAGCCGCCGCGCCTGGTCGTCGAGACGCTTGATCGCCTGCATTTCCTCCTCGCGCCCGAGCTTTGCGTTCTCGATCGCGCCCTTGAGCACGCGGATGGTCTCGTCATAGACCTTGATTGGCACGGGGTAGGGGTGGCGGTCCTTGCCGCCATGGGCGAGCGAGAAGCGCGCCGGATCCTTGAAGCGATAGGGCGCACCGTGCACGACTTCGGCGACCATCGCGAGCGAGCGCACGGTGCGCGCGCCGACGCCGGGCGTCAGCAACAGCTCCGGAAAATCGACCGGACCACGCTCGGCGGCCGCAGCCAATGTGCCGTGCAGGCGACGCGCGAAGACATCCTTCGGCCGCACGTCGTGATGCGCGGGCATGATGAGGTGCGGCAACGTGGCTTGTGCGGGTTCGATGCCGCTCAGGCGTTCGAATTCCGACACGATGCGATCGGGGCCGAGATCGGACAGCAGCTCGAGCTGCGCCGAGCGCGAGACATTGGCGCGGTGGTCTGTAAGGTTCACGATCTCGCCCTGCGCGGGGCCGTCGATCGCGCTGTGTGGCGCATCGACGAAGCTTCTCAGCGCCTCCGAATGCCAGTGATAGCGGCGCGCCTGCCGCTTCTCGCCGTTCATGCCCTGCTGCACCACCGTCCATTTTCCGTCGGCGGTAACGAAGAAGCCGTGCAGGTAGAGGTCAAAGCCGTCCTGCACCGCGGCGCTGTCGACCTTCGCGACCAGCCGGCTCGCGCGCGTCAGTTTGGCCCCATCAAAGCCGACGTGGTCACCGAGCGTCAGAAGCTCATCCGGCGTCTTCCGTGAATGCTGGCCGCGGCCGCCGCAGACATAGATGCCGAGCTCGTTCTGGAGCGGTGCGAGCCCGCGTTTCAGGGCGCCGATTACGGAGGTCGTGATGCCGGAAGAGTGCCAGTCCATCCCCATCACGGCGCCGAACGATTGGAACCAGAAAGGATGCGACAGCCGCTGCATGAACTCGTCGCGGCCGTAATGGTGGACGATCGCCTGTGTGACGATCGCGCCCAGCGAAGCCATGCGGTTCGCCAGCCACGGCGGAACCCGTCCGGTGTGAAGGGGAAGATCGGCGCTGCCGGTGCGTCGGGGCATGGTCCTTGATAGCCGGATTCTGCTCCGGTTGCACGACGGGAAATGCTGCATTGCATCCGAAGGCGGAGCGAAGCGCCACGTTTGGCGTTGAGCGCCTAGTCGCAAGCGGGTTTCCGGAGGCAGGATGGAGGTTCAACCGATCATTGCGAGGCTCGATGAACTTTTCAGGTGGGTTCCCTCCTGGTTCATCGGCCTCAGCATCATTGCGTGCGCGATCCTGATGGCGTTGTTCCTGTACCGGATCGCGGCGAAGCTGTTGCGGCGCGCCTTCGCAGGCCGCTTTCCTCTCGTCAATCCTTTCCTCGATCGGACGGCGGGGCCGACGCAGCTCGCGCTCTGCCTGCTCGCTGTCGCTCTCGTCCTGCCATGGGCGCCGCTCGGTGACGAAACGCGTCTTGATCTCAGGCACGTTTTCGTCGTGGCGGTCATTGCGCTGATTGGCTGGATTACTATCCGGGCCGTCGACATGACGGCTGCGCGCTATCTGCAGAACTTCCGCGACGTCACCGAGAACTTCATCGCGCGCAAGCATGTCACCCAGGTCCGGGTGTTCAAGCGAGTGATCGACACGCTCATCATCATGATCACCGTCTCCACGGCGCTGATGACGTTCGACTCGGTCAAGCAATATGGTGTCAGCCTGTTCGCCTCCGCCGGCGCTGCCGGTATCATCGTCGGTCTTGCGGCGCGGCCGCTGCTCAGCAATCTGATCGCAGGCTTGCAGATTGCGATCACGCAGCCGATCCGCATCGAGGACGCCGTCATCATCGAAAACGAATGGGGCTGGGTCGAGGACATCGCGTCGACCTACGTCGTGGTGCGGCTGTGGGACTGGCGGCGCATGGTGGTGCCGTTGTCGTATTTCATCGAAAAGCCGTTCCAGAACTGGACGCGCGACGCCGCTTCCCTGATCGGCGCCATCGCGCTCTACGTCGATTACCGGGCCGACGTGCCACGCATCCGCCGCAGGCTGGAGGAGGCGGTGAAGGAATCAAAGCTATGGGACGGTGCGGTGGTCAATCTCCAGGTGATCGATGCGGACGCCCGCACCGTTCAGCTCCGCGCGCTCGTCAGCGCCAGGAACGCCCCGCAATCCTGGGACCTGCGCTGCGAGATCCGGGAGAAGCTCGTCGCCTTCATTCGCGACGAACTGCCCGATGCGCTGCCGCGCGAACGTGCGATCCTGTTGCCTTCAGGTGATGACGATGCAGAGTTCGTCCGGCGCGTTGTCGCGCCGGAGAAGGTGCGGGCGAGGGCGCATAACTAGATGAATCGTGTCATTGCGCCCGTATGTCGGCGGCCTTCAGAACCGGCTCCCATTTGGTCGCCTCCGCATGCATATAGGCATCGAATTCTTTCGATGACGAGCCGACCGGTGTCGCGCCGATCTTCCCGAGGGTCGACAGTACGCCCGGGTCCTGCAGCGCCGTCTTCAGGTCGGCCTCGAGCTTGGCCACGATCTCCGGCGGCATGTTTGCCGGCCCCAGAAAACCCCACCAGACCGAGACGTCGTAGCCGGGCACGCCGGCCTCGGCGACCGTGGGAACGTCGGGCAGGGCCTTTGACCGCTGCGCCGACGTCACGGCGAGCGCACGCACCGGGCCGCCATCGAGCTGACCGATCGCTTCGGCAAGCGGGTTGAGGCTGAGCGGGACTTCGCCGGCGATAACCGCGGTCAGCGCCGGTGCGCCACCCTTGTAGGGAATAGAGACGATCTTCACGCCAGCCATGTATTTCAACAGCTCGCCGGCAAGATGCGCCGAGGTGCCGTTGCCGGACATGCCATAGGACAGCTTGTCCGGCTCCTTCTTCGCAGCGGTCAGGAGATCCCCGAGACTCCTGTATGGGCTATCCTTGGGGACGATGATGGCGAGCGGCGAGGAGGCGACCTCGGTGATCGCGGTGAAATCCTTGAACGTGTCGTAGGGAACGCTCGGATAGATGAACTGGTTGAGCGGATGGCCGCTCGCGACCAGGATCAGCGTGTAGCCATCCGGCGGCGCCTGCGTCAGGGCTTGCGACGCGATAATGCCGCCGGCGCCGGGGCGGTTGTCGATCACTGGCTGCTGGCCCCAGCTCTTGGCGAGCGCCTGGCCGATCGTGCGGGCAAGCACGTCGACGGCGCCGCCGGCCGCGTAGGGCACCAGAATGTGGACCGGCCTGCTCGGGAAATTGTCTGCCTGCGCGGCGCCCGCAGCCAGCATCAGGAGGGTACCCAGCAGCAAACGTCCGATTTTCCTGTTCAAACCCGGCATCTTCCAGTGCTCCTCGGGGCGCGTGTCCGTCTGGCCGCCCGTCCCGGACCAGCCGGCGCCGCCTATCGTTTTTGTTGACGAGACCTGATCTTTTGTACGATAGTACAAATCACATGGTACGCAAGCCCACCAGCAAAGAGACGGCCCGCAAGCCGAACATGCGCGAGGCGATCCTCGCTGCGGCGGAAGAGTTGTTCGCGACCAACGGCTTCAACGCCGTCTCCGTGCGCGACATCGCTCAGGCCGCCGGGGCTAACCCCGGCAGTGTCACCTATCATTTCAAGACCAAGGACGGCCTGCTGCTCGAGATCTATCGCCGCCATTGCGGACCGATGAATCTCCGCCGGTCGGAGTTGCTCGCCGCCGCCAGGCGCGTGCGCGATCTCCAGGACCGGCTGGAAGCGATCGTGCGCGCCTATGTCGTGCCGGCCTTCACGTCGGGCAGCGATCTTGCCGGCGGCGGGGCGCGGTTCACGCGGCTGCGTGCCGTGATGTCGGCCGAGGGCAACGAGGTGGCGCGGCGCATCATCGCGCAGACCTTCGACGACACCAGCCACGCCTTCATCGACGCGATCCACGAGAGCCTGCCGCATGTGCCGCGCACCGAGATCGTCTGGCGCAGCCATTTCCTGCTTGGTGCGCTCTATTATTCGCTGGTAACGCCGGAGCGTGTCTCGCGCCTGTCGCGCGGCGAGGCAGACGGCAGCGATGCGGCGGCTGCGATCGAGCAGCTCGTTCAGGCGACCGTGGCCTCGTTCCAGGCTCCGGCACTCGACCAGGCCGCGCCGGCGCGTCGGCGCGCGGCGGCAAGCAGCAAGACTTAGACGATCGCCGACGGACGAGGGCATAGGAGCTCGGGTCGTCCGCAACAGGCGGCATATGACTGGGGATGCGGAATGAACGGGCCGGACTGCGTGCAACCCTTGACCGGCATTTCGATGGCCACCTGGGCTTCGAAGCTCATCGACAATGCGCCTGTTGCCGCGATCCGGCAGAAGTTGCTGGCCGACAATCCCGCGCACCTGTTCAAGTTCACCTGAAGACGCCAGATGTACAAGCCGACCATTCCGCCGCCCGATCCGAACACGCGCACGCCGAAGTTCAGGCTGCCGCCGCTTGCTTGCGACGCGCACTGCCACATCTTCGGGCCGGGGTCGAAATATCCCTACGCACCGGAGCGTTCCTACACGCCGCCCGACGCTCCGCTGGAGGATTTTAGGGCATTGCACGCCAAGCTCGGCGTCGGTCGCGCCGTGATCGTCAATGCCAGCGTGCACGGTACCGACAACACGGTTGCGCTCGATGCGATCGCGCAGAGCGATGGTGCTTATCGGGCCGTGGCCAACATCGACGACACCATCACCGAGCGGGGCCTGCGCGAGCTGCATGAGGGCGGCTTCCGCGGCTGCCGCTTCAATTTCGTCCGCCATCTCGGCGGCGTTCCGGACAAGGGCGTGTTCGACCGGGTGATCGCGATGGTCGCGCCGCTCGGCTGGCACATCGATCTGCATTTCGACGCGATCGATTTGCCTGATTATGCCGACATGCTGGCGAAGCTCCCGGTGCGCTATACCATCGATCATATGGGACGGGTGAAGGCCTCCGAGGGGCTCGGCCAGCTCCCGTTCAAGATCCTGATCGACCTGATGCAGCGCGACGAGAAGTGCTGGGTCAAGATCTGTGGGTCGGAGCGCGTGTCGTCCTCGGGCCCGCCGTTCGCCGACGCGGTGCCGTTCGCGCGCAAGATCGTTGAGACCGCGGTCGACCGCGTCATCTGGGGCACCGATTGGCCGCATCCCAATGTCAAGGTGATGCCGAATGACGGTGATCTGGTAGATCTCATTCCGCTGTTCGCGCCAGAGACAGAGTTCCAGCAGAAGATTCTGGTCAGCAATCCCGCGCGCCTGTTCGAGTTCGGGGAATGACGGCGTTCTCGATCGACAAGCCACGCAGCCGCGCCTGGTGGAGGGAGCTCTGGGTCCAGGTTCTCCTTGCCATGGCGGCCGGCATCGTGCTCGGCATCCTCAATCCTGAACTTGGCGTAAAAATGCAGCCGCTGGGCGACGCCTTCATCAAGGCGATCCGCATGCTGATCGCGCCGATCATCTTCTGCACGGTCGTGCACGGCATTGCGCATATGGCAGATATGGCGCGTGTCGGCCGGGTCGCCATCAAAGCGATATTCTATTTCGAGATCATGACCACGGTCGCGCTGGTGATCGGGCTTGTCGCGATCAATCTGCTGAAGCCCGGTGTCGGCATGAACGTCGACGTGGCCAGCATCAACACCAGTGCAATCGAGCCCTATGTCAAGCAGACCGCGGCGATCGGTCTTGTGCCGTTCCTGATGAACATCCTTCCCGGCACTTTCGTCGGAGCCTTCGCCGAAGGAAATATCCTCCAGGTGCTGTTCATCTCGGTGCTCTCGGGTTTTGCGCTGGTGCAGCTCGGCGAGCGCGGAGCGCCGCTGGTCGACCTGATCGACGTCGCCGCAAAGATGGTGTTTGCGATCGTCGGCTTCGTGATGTGGGTGGCGCCGATCGGCGCGTTCGGAGCGATCGCGTTCACTGTCGGCAAGTTCGGCGTCGGGTCTCTGGCATCGCTCGGCAAGCTGCTGGGCGGATTCTATCTGACCTGCCTGGTGTTCATCGTCATTGCGCTCGGCCCTGTCGCGCGCTGGTGTGGCTTCAGCCTCTTCAAGCTGATCCGCTACATTTGGGAAGAACTGTTGATCTGCATCGCCACGACGTCGTCGGAAACCGTGCTGCCACGAATGCTCTCGAAGCTCGAGAATGCCGGCTGCGAGCGTAGCGTGGTCGGGCTCGTGATCCCGACCGGCTACTCGTTCAACCTCGACGGCACCTGCCTTTACCTCGCAGCCGCCGCGGTCTTCCTGGCGCAGGCGACCAACACGCCGCTCGATCTTACGCAGCAGATCGAGCTGCTGCTGATCCTGCTCGTGACCTCCAAAGGGGCGGCGGGAATTGCGGGCGCCGCTTTCGTCGTGCTGGCAGCAACGTTGTCGGCCACCGGAACCATCCCGGTCGCGAGCGTCGCGCTGGTGCTCGGCATCCACAGGCTGATGTCGCAGGGTCTGACGCCGACCAACCTGATCGGGAACGCGGTGGCAACCATCGCGATTGCCAGATGGGAAGGTGCGCTCGACGCGGATCGGTTGACGCGCGTGCTCGATGGCGAGGCCGTGCCGGCCGCAACGGCGTGATGACTTGGCCCTTGCGCTTGGCAAGGAGCAGATCAAAGTTTGAAGAAATGAAAGGGGAGTGTGTCCCATGAAGACAGGTCTTGTGATTACCGCCCATCCTGGCGATTTCGTCTGGCGCGCGGGTGGTGCCATCGCGCTGCATGCGAAGAAGGGCTACCGGATGAAGATCGTCTGCATGTCCTTTGGCGAGCGTGGCGAGAGCCAGTTCGCCTGGAAGGAAAAGGGCGCGACGCTGGAGTCGGTGAAGGCCGGCCGCAAGGACGAGGCCGAGCGTGCCGCCAGGCTGCTCGGCGCCGAGATCGAGTTCTTCGACTGCGGCGACTATCCGCTCAAGCTCAACGAGGCGCATTTCGACCGCATGGTCGACATCTACCGCGAGCTCAATCCGAGCTTCGTGCTGACCCACGCGCTGGAGGATCCCTATAATTTCGATCACCCGAACGCCGCGCACTTCGCGCAGGAGACCCGCGTGGTCGCACAGGCCATGGGCCACAAGCCGGGGGCCCAGTACAAATACGCCGCGCCGCCGGTGTTTCTGTTCGAGCCGCATCAGCCGGAGCAATGCAACTACAAGCCGAACCTGATCCTGAAGATCGACGAGGTCTGGAAGGAAAAGTACGAGGCGTTCCAGATCCTCGCCGCGCAAAAGCATCTCTGGGGCTATTACGAGCGCGTCGCACTCAACCGCGGCATCCAGGGCAGCCGCAACACGGGCGTGCCCATGACCTACGGCGAAGCCTATCAGCGCCTGTTCCCGACGGTTGAGGAACTCCTGGCATGAAGCCCGTCGTCGTTCGCAACATCAACCGCGCCAATCCTGCCGGCATGTCGACCTATGGCGTTTCCACGGTGCACGAGGCGATGGGCCGCGTCGGGCTCATGAAGCCTTATATGCGGCCGGTCTGGCCCGGCGCGCGGATCGCCGGTCCTGCAGTTACCGTGCTGGCGCAGCCCGGCGACAACTGGATGATCCACGTCGCGGTCGAGCAATGCAGGCGTGGCGACGTTCTTGTCGTCGGCTGCACCACCGACAATACCGACGGCATGTTCGGCGAGCTTCTTGCGACGTCGCTTCACGCGCGCGGCGTGCAGGGGCTCGTCATCGATGCCGGCTGCCGCGACGTGAAGGCGCTGCACGACATGAATTTCCCCGTGTGGTCGCGCGCCGTCTCGGCCAAGGGTACGGTCAAGGCGACGCTCGGCTCGGTCAACGTTCCCGTGGTCTGCGCCGGCGTCAATGTCGAGCCTGGCGATATCGTGGTCGCCGATGACGACGGCGTCGTGGTGGTGCCGAAGCGGATCGCGGCCGAGGTTGCGGAGAAGGCCGGGAGGCGCACTGTGGAGGAGAGCGGCAAGCGCAACCGCCTCGCCTCGGGCGAGCTTGGCCTCGACATGTACAACATGCGCGAGGCGCTTGCGAAGGCCGGGCTGGTCTATGTCGACAATCCCGAGGACGTCTGAGCAGACCGAAAGCGGAGTGGACTGATGGATCGTCTCAAGCTGCGGACCGTGCTCGGCAGTCATCCGCACGTGCAGGCATTGAAGAGCGGAGAGCTCCGCTCCGACCGCTTCGATCTCGACTTCGTCGAGTTCACGCCGACTAACACGGCGTTCAAGCCGATGGTGCGCGAGCAGGCCTTCGACGTCTGCGAGATGGCGATCGTCACCTATCTGATGGCGAAGGCCCACGGCAAGCCTCTGGTGCTGTTGCCGGCGGCCATGCTCGGCCGCTTCCAGCACGCTTACGCGTTGTACAACTCCGAGCGCGGCACGCTGGGCCCGTCCGATCTGGAAGGCAAGCGCGTCGGGATCCGGTCCTTTACCACGACGACTGGCGCCTGGATCAGGGGAATTCTCGCCAATGATTATGGTGTGAATCTCGACAGGATAGGCTGGGTCACCTTCGAGGATCCGCATGTCGCCGAATATGTCGACACCACCGAGCGCGCGCCGAAAGACAAGAAGATCCTGCAAATGCTGCTCGATGGCGAACTCGACGCCGTGCTCGGCGAGACCTCGAATGATCCGCGGCTTAGGCCGCTGTTTCCCGATCCGGACGCGGAGGCTGCGAGCTGGTATGCCCGGCGTGGCGTGGTCCCGGTCAACCATTTCGTGGTCGTGACCGAGGCACTGGCAAAATCGCGCCCGGATATCGTCGCCGGCGTGTACGATCTCCTGAAGGCCGGCAAAGTGAACGCGGGCCCGGCGGTGTCGCCCGATCTCCTGCCGTTCGGAGTCGAGGCGAACCGCAAGCCGCTGGAGCTGATCATCGACTACGCGTACCAGCAGGGCCTGATTCGGCGCCGCTTTGCGGTCGATGAGCTCTTTGACGACACGACCCGAAGGATGAACTGATGTCGGGCGACCCCAGGCGATGGCAGATAGGACTGGTCGGCTATGGCGAAGTCGGCAAAATCCTCGCGGAGGATTTGCGCCAGCAGGACATCAGGGTCGCGGCCTTCGACGTCAAGCTCGGGAGCGAGCAGGGCACGGCCTTGCGCGATCACGCCACGAAGCATGGTGTTATGTTAGCTGCTTCGCACGCTGACTTGACCGCGAAATCAGATTTCATCATCTCCGCTGTTACCGCGAGCCAGGCCGTGTCGGTGGCGCAAGCCTGCGCGGCTGCGATCATCCAGGGTACCTGGTTTCTCGATTTCAACTCGGCCTCGCCCGGTGCCAAGCAGCGTGCCGCGAAGCTGATCGACGACGCCGGCGGACGCTATGTCGAGGGCGCGGTGATGACCTCGGTACCGCCCCATCGCATCAGGGTGCCGCTGCTGCTCGGTGGCCCCGGCGCAGGCGAGCTCGAGCCGCTTCTCAACGCAATCGGCTTTGCCGCCAAGGTCGCGAGCGACAAGCTCGGCGTCTCCTCCGCGGTGAAGATGTGCCGGAGCATCATGATCAAGGGCCTCGAGGCCATGGTCATCGAGAGCTTCACCACGGCGCGCGCTTATGGTGTCGAAGATGCGGTGCTGGCCTCCCTCGCGGAGACATTTCCCGGCATCAACTGGGAGAAGCAGGGCGCCTATTTCTTCCAGCGCGTGATCGAGCATGGCCGCCGCCGCGCCGAAGAGGTGCGCGAGGTGGCCGAGACCGTGCGCGAAGCGGGGCTGACGCCATGGTCTGCCGAGGGCACCGCCGAGCGGCAGGCCTGGGTTGCCGATCTCGCCGATGAGGGCCTGTTCGGCACCAAGGGCTCCAGGGAATTCGCCCGCAGCGCCGACTGGCGCACCGAGGCCGACCGCATCCTGGCAAAGATCAGGCGTGAGGGATGACGGCGCGTGGTTTGCCCGAATCTAAGGGCGGAAACAGGACGGCTTGTTGCCGTTCAAAGACCGGCCGGCCGTTCTTGAAACCCATCATGACGTCCGGCAGCTCGGCGATCGCAAAACGGCCCTCGCTCGTGTCGAGTACGACGAGATCGGCCGGGTTGCCGATTTTGAGGCCGTAGTTGTCCAGGTTCATCAGCCGCGCGGGCAGCTCGGTGACGAGGTCGAGGCAGGTGTCGAATTCGCCGACTGATGCATGCGCGACGTTGGCGTAGAAATTGGCCATCCGCAGCAGCGAAGCATCGCCGAACGGCGTGAAGGGATTGAGCACGTTGTTGGTGGCAACCGAGCACAGCACGCCGCTTGCGATGAGCTTATGGGCCGGCGTGATCCCGCGCGGCACGTTGTGCGTGGCCTCGCGCCCCATCAGATAGAGATCGGTCGCGGGCAGCACCGTGACGGCGACGCCGGTCTTCGCCAGGCGATCGACCACCGGTTTCAGGCGCTCCGGCGGCATCGCCGAGAGCTTCGTGACATGGCCGATCGCGACGCGTCCCTGATAGCCGCGTTGCTCCGTCTGCCGGCAGACCTCGTCGATGTGCGACCAGGACGTATCGAGGTCGAAGTCGAGATGGAGATCGATGTCGACATTGAACTCCTGCGCGAGCTCGAAGATCCGAGAGAGATGGGCGTTCGGATCGGTGTCGGTATAGGGGCAGCCGCCGATCACGTCGCCGCCGTCGCGCAGCGCCTGGATCAAGAGTTCCTCGGCCCCGGGATCGTTGGTCAGCCCTTCCTGCGGAAAGACGCACAGCGACAGATCGAGCGCCCAGGCATAGTCGCGCTTCAGATCCTTGACGGCCTGGAAGCTCCGCAGCCCGATGCGTGGGTCGATCTCGACATGGGTGCGCATCCGCGTTGTGCCGTGGACGATCGCGCGCTCCAGTACCTTGGCGCCGCGGGCATAGACGTCCTCAACCGTGAAATCGCGCTTCATCGCCGAGACGGCACGGATGGCGTTGCTGAGACCGCCATGATCATGTCCGCAGCGGCCCAGCAGGCAAGCCTTGTCGAGGTGAATGTGGCTGTCGACGAAGCCGGGCAGCACGAGCCGCCCCTTGAGGTCGATTTCAATGGCTTCGGCCTGAAGGCGCGGCTCGATCGCGGCGATCTTGCCCTGGAAGACGCCGATATCCGCGGTAGCGGTGGTGCCGCGCATCAGCGCGTTGCGGAAGATCAAATCGAAAGCGGTTCGGGTCGTCATGGCACCACTCATGGCGTGAGCATACAGGAGTGTGCCGCGCGAGGCGCCTCCAGAGTGCTGCCAGTCTAGCGAGGGAAATGTTCAAAATATATGCATGCAATCCAGCGGGCCGGGGTTAGTATCCCGCATCTTCCGGAGAAGCCGCCATGTCCGTTGCCGCGAAAGCCCCAAGCAAAACCATGTCCGATGCCGAGATCGTCGAAGCCTATCTGACGGCCTCGATGATCCCCGACCCGGAGGCCGCGGCGGTCTACATGGCGCCCGGCACGGTGATCACTTTCACCGGCGGGCGCGAGTTCGACCATCCACGCGGGCCGGCCGGCTTCAACGCCAAGCGCTATCGCTGGGTCAAGAAGAAGATGGACCGGTTCGACGTCTGCCCCGGCGAGGGAGAGACCGTGGTCTATAGCGTCGGCACGCTCTACGGCGAATGGCACGACGGCACGCCCTTCGAGGGCAATCGCTACGTCGATCGCTTCGTGGTGCGGGGTGGCAAGATCACCAAGATGGACGTCTGGAACGACAGCGCCGAGCGCATCCTGGTTCAGCGCGGCATCGACGCGTAGCGACGGGGACCGCCGCTTAACCCTGGCGGCGCAAAAAGCCGGTGATCGTGACTTTGTCCCAGATGCCGGCCGCGGCGAACGGATCGGCGCGGTTGAAGGCTTCGACTTCGGCGCGTCCTGGCGCCTCGATCAGGAACAGGCTGCCGATCATCCTCTCACCGTCGTCGGAGACGAGCGGTCCGGACATGACGATCTTGACTCCGAAGCGCGAGGTGTCGCTCAGAAACGCCTTGTGCGCGTCGTAGTTGGCGAGCCGGGTCGGCAGCGCGCCCGCGCGGTCGAGGGCATGGATGGCAAACAGCATGATGTCTCCAGATGTCTTTGGGACGGCCGTCCTGAACGGCCGTCCCGATTTTCGAAAGCGCGTATCTACTTCGTGCCGAGCTTTTGCGCCTCTTCCCAGGTGGGGCAGGTCCGCTGCTCGAGCGGCACATCGAACGGCCCGAAATTGTCCTTGGTGATGACGGTGGGCTTCAGCACGATCTCGGCGACGACGGGTTGTTCGCGCAGGTTGCGGATCGCCATCATGGTGCCGAGGCAGCCCTGCGCAAAGCCGTTATAGTCGCCGCTTGCGAGCAGCTTGCCGGACTTGATGGCGTCGATGGCTTCCTTGGTGCCGTTGATGCCGATCACCTGCGCCTTGCGATTGGCGCCGTCCAGCGCTTCGATCGCGCCGACGGCCATGGCGTCGTTGGCGGCGAGCACCCCGTCGATTTGTGAGTTGGACTGCATCAGGTTCTCCATCACCTGGAGGGCCTGGAGCCGCTGATAGTTGGCGGGCTGCGAGGCCAGCAGTTTTGCGCCCGGAGTTTCCTTGATCGCATCGTTGAAGCCTCTGATGCGATCGACGTTGGTGAGCGAGCCCTTGACGCCTTCGATGATGACGATGTTGCCCTTGCCGCCGAGCGTCTTCAGCAGGTAGCGCGCGGTCTCCAGCCCAAGGCTATAGTCGTCGGCGCCTACGAAGGAGACGAACTTGCCGCCGGCGGAGCGGTCGGTGATGTTGACCACCGGAATTTTGGCGTCGTTGATCTTTTCAACGCCGGGTACCATCGCCTTGTAGTCGACGGGAATGAAGACGATCGCGCTCGGCTTCTTCACCACGACGTCCTCGATCTGGCTGAGCTGCTCGGGGATCGAGTCCGGCTTGGTCGGGATGTAGTGCAGCGTCTTGGCGTTCAGGGCCTTGGCTGCGACGTCGGCGCCGACCCGCACGGTCTGAAAATAGGGGTTGGTCTGGTTCTTGGTGAAGACGGCGATGGTCTCGCCATCGGCCCGCGCCTGCGTCGTGAACGCAGCGACCGTCAGCAGCGGCAGCGCCAGGTAACCCAGTCTCAGTTTCATATGATCTCCATCCCTCTTTTGGTCTGTTGGATTTTTGCGAAAGAACTCATTGCGTGCGGCGGCGGGCCTTCATGTCGAGCCAAACCGCAAGAATGACGATGACGCCGGTGACGAGCGGCTGCCAGTTGGCGCTGACCGACAAGAGGTTCATCCCGTTGAGAACCAGCGTCAGGATCAGTGCGCCGACGAAGGTGCCGAACACCGTGCCGACGCCGCCGAACAGCGAAGTGCCGCCGATCAGCACGGCCGCGATCGCGGGCAGAGTCAGACTTTCGCCAATATCGGCCTCGGCCGAATTGAGCCGGGACAGGAAGATGATCGACGCAAGCCCCGCCATGGTGCCGGAGACGGCGTAGACGAGCAGCAGCCGGCGTGCGACCGGAATTCCGGAGAGCCGCGCGGCAACCGGGTTGGCTCCGATCGCATAGATCTCCTGGCCCCAGATCGTCCGTTGCGCAAACAGCGTGCCGATCGCGAGAAAGACGACGAGCAGGTAGACCGGGATCGGCAGGCCGAAGAGATAGCCGCTGCCGATCTGCCGGAAGCCCGCGGGGAAGCCGTGAATGGTGTCGCCGGCCATGTACCAATAGGTGAGGCCGTTCAGCACCCAGAGCATGCCGTAGGTGGCGATGAAGGAGGGGATGCGCAGCGCTGTCACCATGACGCCGTTGAGGAGACCAACGACGCCACCGACCACGAGCGCGGTGAGGACGCCCAGCGCCGGCGAGCCGGTCTGATGGATCACGGTGCCGGCGAGGCAGGCGGAGAGAGCGACATTGGCGCCGACGGAAAGGTCGAGACCGGCGGTCAGCACCACCAGCGTCAGGCCCGAGGCGATGAAGAAGGTCAGGCTCGCCTGCCGCAGCACGTTGAGGATGTTTCCGAGGCTCAGGAAAGACTCGCTGAGCACCGAGAGCACCGCGCAGATGAGCAGTGCCGCAAGCAGGCGGTAGAATACCTGGATCGCATCCTGCGACAGGAATGAGCGTGGCGGCGAGATGGCCTCCTTGGTGATGTCGGTCATGCGCGGCTCCTGATGCCGTCCAGGAACAGCGCGACGATGACGAGGACGCCGACGCTTGCGACCTGTACCGAGGATGGCAGCGAGATCAGATTGAGCCCGTTGCGCAGCACGCCGACCGCGATCACGCCGAGCACCGTGCCGAGCAGCCAGCCATTGCCGCGCTCGAAGGACGTGCCGCCGACGGCAACGGCTGCGATGGCGTCGAATTCGAGGCCGAGACCGGCAGTCGGGTGCCCGGAATTCATGCGGGCGGTCATCAAGAGGCCTGCGACCCCGGCCATGGTGCCGCCGAGCGCGTAGACGGCGATCAGCAGCCGGTTCGGCGAGAGGCCGGCATATCTCAGCGCCTCGCGATTGCCCCCGAGCGCGAAGACGTAGGTGCCGAAGCGGGTGTGGTAGAGCAGGGCGTGAAATACGGCGTAGGTCACGAGCGCCATCACGATCGGAACGGGCACGCCAAGAAGCGTGGACGAGTAGATATCACGCACGCTGTGGGGAATGCCGACCACGCTCTGGCCGTCAGAGACGATCAGCGACAGGCCCTGCGCCATGCCAAGCGTGCCGAGTGTCGCGACGAAGGGCGGAATGCCGAGAATGGCGACCAGCCAGCCATTGACGGTGCCGAAGGCGGCGCCGACCAGCACGCCGGCGCCTAGACCCAGCAGCAATGATTTGGTTGCGAGTGACACGATGGCGACGCAGAGCGAGGTCAGCGTCAGCACGGCGCCCATCGACAGGTCCAGGCCTTCGGTCATGATGATCAGCGTCATCGGCAGCGCCAGCATGGTCAGGATCGTCGACTGCACCAGCACGTTGGAGAGGTTTGCGACCGACAAGAAGCCGGGCGCGATCGCCCCGAACAGCGCGACCAGAAGCACCAGTACGATGGCGACGCCGGGAATGCGCTGGAGCGGATTTGATTGTGTTACGACCGCCGCCTCACGCATGGTGCATACCCAGTCGCACGATGTTCTCCTCCGTCAGCTCGTTGCGCGCCAAATGCCCGGCGATGCGCCCTTCGCGCATCACATAGGCGCGGTCGCAGACATGGCAGATCTCGACCTGCTCGGAGGAGATCATCAGCGCGGCGGCGCCTTCCGCGACCAGCCGATCGATCAGCGCAAAGATCTCGGACTTGGCGCCGATATCGATGCCGCGCGTCGGTTCGTCGAAAATGAAGAGCTTTGCGCCGGCGGCGAGCCATTTGCCGATCACGACCTTCTGCTGGTTGCCGCCGGAGAGCAGGCCGACGGTCTGGCGGGCGCTCGGCGTGGCGATCCTGAGCTGCCGGATCAGATTGTCCGACGTGCGCTGGGCGCCGCGCTGATCGAACAGGCCGCTCGGGAACAGTTTTCGCAGCGCCGAGACCACGAGATTGTCGCCGACCGAGCGGAGCAGGGCGAGGCCCTCGGTCTTGCGGCTCTCCGGAATCAGAGCGATGCCGCGCCGCGCGGCGACGTTAGGCTCTCCGGAGACAGCCTTGCCGTCGAAGACGATCTCGCCGCTCGTCACGGGATCCGCGCCGAAGATCGCGCGTGCGACTTCGCTCCGCCCGGAGCCGACGAGGCCGCACAGGCCGACGATCTCGCCTCGCCGCACCTCGATGTTGATGTCGGATATGCCGGTCGGCGAGGTCAGGCCCTTGAGCTCGAGCAGCACCTCGCCGGGCTTGTCGGCGAAGTTGCGCGGATAGGTCATGTCGACCGTGCGGCCGACCATCATGCGGACGAGCTGGTCCGGCGTGACGTCGGCGGGACGGACGCCGTCGATGCGGCGGCCGTCGCGCAGGACCGTGATGCGATCGCCGAGTGCGAACACTTCCGCCATGCGGTGTGAGATGTAGACGATCGCGACGCCGTCGGCCTTCAGCCGTGCAATCAGCGCGAATAGAAGCTCGGTCTCGCGGTCGGAGAGCGCGGCCGTCGGCTCGTCCATGACCAGGATGCGCGCGTTCTGGCTGATCGCCTTCGCGATTTCGACCATCTGCTGCTGGGCGACGCCGAGCTTGTCAATGGTGATGGAGGGATCGATCTCGAAACCGATGGTGTCGAGCACGCGTTTTGCGTCGGCCAGGATCTTCCGGCGGTCGATCGTGCCGGGAATGCGGCCCTTCGGCTCGCGGCCGAGGAAGATGTTTTGAGCGATGTCGAGATAGGGGACGAGCGAGAACTCCTGGAAGATGACGGCGATGCCGAGCTTCTGCGCATCAGTGGTCGATGCTACCGCGACCTTCTCGCCTTTGTAATAGAACTCGCCTGCATCGGCCCGGTAGGCGCCGCACAGCACCTTCATCAGGCTCGACTTGCCCGCGCCGTTCTCGCCCAGCAGCATATGGACCTCGCCGGCAAACACGGCAAAGGACACGTCGTCCAGCGCCTTGACGCCGGGAAACTCCTTGCTGATGCCGCGCAGCTCGAGCAGCGGCGCTTCAGCGTCTTCCATTTGTCCGTCCTCCCCATCGGTTCGGGCTTGCCGGACTCTTGTGGGTCCGTTCAGCCCGTTTGTCGGCTTAAGCAGCTCTTGCGCCGCTCGCAACCTGCTTCAGCCCGAAATCATAGTTGAGATGGAAATAGTCGCTGTCCACCATGCGACCATCCGGCGCACGACCGGCCGGATGACGGACGAACTCGCGGATCAGGCTATCCTTGACGCCGAACACCACGTCGCTGTCGAGGTACTGGTCGCCGGCGACGAACACATGCGTCACGAGCTGTTCGAAGCCGGGTGCAGAGATCATGAAATGTACATGCGCGGGACGCCAGGGATGTCGGCCCTGCGCCTCCAGCATTTCGCCGACTGGCCCGTCATGTGGGATCGGGTAGGCGGCGGGCTTGATCGACCAGAAATGGAAGCGGCCGTTCTGGTCGGCGTGGAAGCGAGCGCGCATCGCGAGATCGCCGATCTTGTCGAGCTGCTGCACGTCGTAATAGCCATCATCGTCGGAATGCCAGACATCGACCACGGCGCCCGCGAGCGGCCGGCCGTCGACGGCCGAGACCGAACCGGTGACCAGCATCGGATCGCCTTCCATCTTGCCGGAGATGTCCTCGCCGCTGGTCTTCTCCGGTGCGGCCTGCACGAAGAAGGGGCCCAGCACCGTGGTCTCGGTTGCGCCCTCCGGCACCGGGTGGTTGATGGCGTCGACCAGCATGGAGACGCCGAGCGTGTCCGACAGCAGGATGAATTCCTGGCGCTTGTCGTCGCACATGTGACCGGTGCGGGTCAGAAAGTCGATGCCATATTCCCATTCCTTCTGGGTCGGCCGCACCTCGCGGACGAAGGCATGAAGGTGCCGCACCAGGGCCTCGCTGACCTGCTTGATCCGCGGATCGGTCGCACCCTTGATGCGCTCCAGAACGGCCTCGGTGATCGTATTCTCGTTGAAGTTACGCAACGTTGCCTCCGCTATCAGAGTTTGGGTTCGGCAAGCCCGGACAGCCGTTCCAGGTGCTTGACGGTCGCGATGAAGTCGGTCTCGCCGTCGCCTTGCGCGACCAGAGAGCCGTAGGTTTCGCGTACTTGCGCCGCCAGTTGTAGCGGCACGCCGACAGCATGGCCGGCGCCGAGGATGAGATCGAGGTCTTTCGCCATTTGCCTGCAGGAGAAAGTAGAATCGAAATCGCGTGTTCGGAGCGGCGCGGTCTTGTACTTGACCATGGGGGAGGCGACCGCGCTGTCGTCGAGCACCTTCAAGATGTCCTGCCACGCGATGCCGCCCTTGCGCGCGAGCGCAAGGCTTTCGGCCATCATGGCCGCCGACACCGCAATCATCAGGTTGACGGCGAGTTTGGCGTAGCGCGCTTCCTCGCCAGGCCCGAGATAGGTCTGCGCGCGGGTGAAGGTCGCGAACAGCGGTTTTGCGCTTTCGAAGGCGTCCTTCGGCCCCGACACGAAGCAAGTCAGCGTGCCCGTGTGGACGATGCTGGCGTTGCCGGAGACCGGTGCGCGCAAATAGGCGACACCGCGCGCTCGTGCGGCCGCATCGACTTCGGCGGAGGCTTCCGCGCTGACCGTGCTGCTCTCGATCAGCACGGCTCCCGGCGCCATGGCGCCGATCAGACCGGTCGGGACGAGCATCACGGCGCGCAGCGCTGCATCGTCGGGCAGGGACGTGATCACCGCAGCCCGGCCGCTGACCGCGTCGGCCGGTGACGCCGCAACAGCGATGCCCTGTTCGCGCGCGGCGGCGCTACGAGCCGCATCGGGATCGAAGGCCGTCACGGCATACCCGGCCTTGGCGACGAGCGCGGACATCGGCAGGCCCATCTTGCCGATGCCGATGAAAGCGATGTTTTTCGAAGCGTCGATCATTCTTTTTGTCCGTTGCCGCCTTCAGGCGGCGCGTCCCTGCCGTTCGATGTCCTGCACCAGCCGCCGCCCGGATTGCGCGAGCAGCTCCTTTTTCTCCTCCAGCCCGTCAACCAGCAGCTTGCCGTTCCGCTTCTTCCAGACGCCGCCGACCATCACCGCCTCGATGTTGGCAAGGCTCGTCTGCATCAAGACGGTGGCGACGGGATCGTGGACCGGAAAAAGATTGAGATCGGAGGCATTGATGACCACAAGGTCGGCAAGCTTGCCGGGCGCGAGCGAACCGATCTCGTCCTCTCGGCCAAGCATGCGGGCGCCCTCCAGCGTGATCCAGCGCAGCGCTTCGCGCGCGGGAATCGTCGTCGTCGCTGGAATGCTGCCGCTGGCCTTGTGTGCCTCGGCATTGTCGAGCGCCCGCTGCATCGACAGCGCGACACGCGCGGCGGAGAAGAGGTCGCCGGCCAGCACGGATTCCAGATCAATGCCGATCGTCGGCCGGACGCCGCGCTTCAGGAGCCGTCCCGTGATCGGAAAGCCGTGGCCCTGGATCATTTCGTTCTCAGGTGTCACAGAGAACGATACGCCGAGATCGACGAGGCGACCAAGGAGATCGTCAGAGAGGTCGTTGCCATGGACGATGTTGACGCCTGCGTCGACGAGGCCGGCGTCGATCAACTTCTCCCAGCCCCCCGGCGTCTTCGCCGGACCGCCGCCCTGGTGCATCGAGGCGATCAGGCCAAATTCCCGCGCCAGGCGGAAGTCGTGCATGGCGACGTCGAGCGTCGAATAATGCGGCCCGAGAATCGCGAGCCCGAGCGTGACGAGGCCGTCACGGTCGGCGAGGGGGGCCGCCAGCAACCGTTCGACCTCGCGGCGCGGATGCGGGATCTCCGAGAAATGCGGCTTGCCGGGTTTCGGTTCGGGCTTCGGCGAGCCGTGGAAGAATGCAGCGCGAATGCCGCTCTCGATCAGGCCGCGCACCGCGGCGTCGGTGTGGTCAGGTGTCGGATTGTTGTGGCACCAGTCGACCAGTGTCGTGGTGCCCTGATTGATCTGGTTCAGCGCCCCGACGAGGGTCGCGATGTAGATATCGTCGGGCCGGAACACGGTCGCCAGTCCCGCGTGCATGCGACGGAAATATTCGAGCAGCGTCCAGTTCGCGGCAAACCCGCGCAAGGCCGTCTGCCAGGTGTGCATGTGCGCGTTGATGAGGCCCGGGATGACGATGCGCCCCTTGCCGTCGATGACGTCGGTCCCGGCCGCTCCGCTGCCAAGCTCGATACCGGGGCGCACGCCAACGATCCGGTTGCCCTCGACCAGCACATCGCCGGCACGGAGATCGCCGATGGCTTCATCCATGCTGATGATGGTTGCCGATTTGATCAGCGTGCGCCGCATTGCCTCAGGCCGCTGCTTTGGTTGCGGCCGGCGGCTCGCCCGCCCAGGCACGCGCGATCAGGTCGCGAATGGCATTCCGCTCCAGGGCGCGCGGATTCCAATAGGCGTTGGTGACTGCAAGGTCCGCCGCCTTGTCGATGCCGCCCTCGGGCATGCCGATGTCGCGTAGCGCCAGCCTTGCATTCAGCCGTTTGGCGAGGTCGTAAAGTCCTCGCGATGCATCGGCCGCGCCGATCGCGCGTGAAATGCGCATCATCGCATCGGGCACGGCGGGCGCGTTGTAGGCCAGCGCATGCGGCAGCACGACGGTGTGGGTCTCGGCGTGCGGCAGATCGAACGTGCCGCCGAGCGTGTGGCAGAGCTTGTGATGCAAGGCCATTCCGACGGTGCCAAGGCAGACGCCGCAGAGCCAGGCGCCATAGAGCGCCTCGGTGCGGGCCTCGCGGTCATCGCTCTTCGCGGCAATGGCGGGGAGGGCACGCGCTAGCGCGCGGATGCCTTCTTCCGCCATCAGCGAGGTCACTGGATTGCTGTCGCGCGCGTAAAGTGCTTCGACCGCATGAGCGATCGCATTGATGCCGGAGGTCGCTGCCAAGGAGACCGGCAGCGTCAAGGTGAGGTCGACATCGTAGATCACGGTCTCCGGCAGCACGGCCGCGTCGCGGACCGTTGTCTTGAGGCCATTCTCGGTCTGGCCGACGATCGGCGTCATCTCCGAACCGGCATAGGTTGTGGGGATGCAGAGCTGGTTCACGCCGGTGCGCAATGCCAGCGCCTTGCCAAGGCCCGTAGTCGAGCCGCCGCCAAGCGAAACGACGCAGTCGGCCTCGCAGGCCTTCATCGCCGAAAGCGCCTGCGCGGTGACCTCGACCGGCGTATGCATGGTGGCGCCGGCAAACAGGCCGGCATAGAGCGGGCCGAGCGCAGCGCCGAGGTTTTTGCCTTGCGCCTCCTGCTGCGGCGTCGTCAGCACCAGCGCGCGTTTGCCGCCGAGCCGCTCGACCTCGGCCTTGGCCGCGGCAAGCGTTCCGCTGCCGAACACGACGCGGCAGGGGAGATTTTCAAAGGTGAACGAACCGATCATGCGCCGGTCTCTTTGATGGGATAATCGACCTGGAAGCGGCCGATCCGCAAGTCGCCGAGCTCCTCACGTACGCGCAGGTGCTCCGGATGGATTGCATAGGCCTGAAGCGCGGCCTGATCGGCAAATTCGGAGAACAACACGACGTCGCAGGCGTAGTCGACATCACTGACATCGAGGCCGACCTCGATATGGATGAGGCCGTCGATCCGGCCTCTCAGGCCCTCGAACAGGGTTTTGACCTTGAGCCGGGCCGCCGAGCGCTCCGCGGGCGTCTCCCCGCGCAGCCGCCACATCACGATGTGCCTGATTGGGCCCGACATTTTCCTGATTTCCTCGCCGCTGATCTTGCTTGTTGGAGCGCATTTTGCCTTGCAGAAATCGGAAATAAAGGGCAAAAATCGTAAGTCTCTTTTCCGATTTGTGCAAAAATGGACCGCCTTCTCCAGCTTGAGGTCTTCTCCAAAACGGCTGAGCTCGGCAGCCTTTCCAAGGCAGCCGAAACATTGCGGATGTCGAACGCGGCGGCGAGCCGCCATCTCAGCGCCCTGGAGGAGCGGCTCGCGGTGAGGCTGATCGAGCGCAACACGCGCCGGCAATGGCTGACGGAAGCAGGGCAGGAACTCTTGCAGCGTTGCAGCACGCTCTTGAACGAGCTCGCCGAGGCTGAAGACGCCGTCTCGGACCGCGCGCTGTCGCCGAAAGGCATGCTGCGGGTCACGAGCTCGCTGTCGTTTGCGATGATCTATCTGGCGCCGATGCTGCCGGCGTTCCGCGCACTCTATCCAAAGCTCAGCGTGCAGATCATCACCGCCAACCGCTATCCCGATTTCATCGAGGCGGGCATCGACGTCGCGATCCGCACCAGGGAGCACGAGCCCGACTCCAACATCGTCGTCCGCCGCATCGGCCAGATGCGGCGGGTGCTGGCGGCAGCCCCCTCCTATCTCGCAAGGCAGGGACGGCCGGAGCACCCTGCAGATCTCGCCCGCCACGACATGCTGATCTACAACCTCGCCAACGATCCGTATTCGCTGCGGCTCAGCAAGGGCAATGCGGCCCAGACCGTCCGCATCGCGCCGACGCTCGACAGCAATGACGGCCAGGTGATCCGCGGCGCCGCGCTCGCGGGCCTCGGCATCCTCATCCAGCCGCTCTATATCGTGCAGGGCGATATTGCCTCCGGCCAGCTCGTGCCGCTGTTGATGGACTGGGAGCTACCCCTGCTCACGATGAACATCGCCTACCAGAACCGCGTCCGGCTACCCGCCAAGATCAGGGTGTTTTCGGACTTCCTGGTCAACCACATTCGCGAGCACTCGCAGGCGGGGATCTGGATTGAGGCGAAGGGGTAGGCGAGAGGTTCAAGACGGGGAGCGACCCCGTTTCGTTTTGCGTGGGGTCGTCATCTGCGACGCCTCCTGCGAGATGATTGCCCGCATCCAGATGCTCGCCTGATCGTTATTGTGAAGAGCCGGCCATTGGACGGCCTCGGTGAAGGCCGGAAGCGGCAGTGGAAGATCGACGATCCGAAGCCGCATCGTTTTCGCAAAATGTCGTGCCAGCCGCGAATGCATTGTCGCGATCCGCTCGGTGCCCAGCAGCAGCGGTGGGATCATGCTGAAGCTCGGCACCGCGACCTCGACACGACGCTTATGACCATGTTCGAGCAGGAGCCATTCCTCGATCGACGGCTTGCGCGTGCGTCCGAACTGCGCTGCGACGTGGCCCATCGACATGTACCGCTCGAAGGTGAGCTTGCGCGAAAGATGCCTGTTCGTGTCACAACCCACGCACACCAGCGTTTCGTCGAACAGCTTTGTCTTGGGGTGTGCGCTCGACATGTATATTTCCGGAAAGATCAGGAAATCCACCTCGCCGCGCCGAAGCGGCTCGTCCGGCTGGTCGTCGAATTGAAGCAGCTCGAACGTGATGCCGGGAGCCTCGCGTGCGACACGCGCGATGACCGTCCGGAAGAACACCAGTGCCATGAAATCCGACAGCACGACCCGGAAGCGGCGGTCTGATTTGGCCGGGTCGAAGGTGTCGCGGGACGCAATCGAAAGCTGGATATGCAACAGCGCTTCGCGTGTCGGCGCGGCCAGCGCTTCGGCGAGCGGCGTGGGAACCAACTCGCGCCCGCGCATCGTGAAGAGGTCGTCGCCGAAATAGGCACGCAATCGTGCGATCGCCGCGCTCATGGCCGGTTGGCTCAAATGGATGCTGCGCGCTGCGGCGGTGAGGCCTCGCTCGGTCATCAGCGCGTCGAGTGCGACGAGGAGGTTCAGGTCGAGACCTTTGAAGCGCATGTCGTATCCACGATATGGATGTGATTCATAAAAACAATAGATTTTACCAATGTCTATGATTGCCACAAGCTCGCAAGAAATCAGGGAGATCGACGTTCATGGAGCAGACCGATTTCGATGTGGCGGTCGTCGGCTATGGGCCAACGGGCCTAACGGCGGCGTCGCTATTGGGGCAGCTCGGGCACCGTGTCCTCGTCGTCGAGCGGTGGCCGTCCCTCTACGGCCTTCCGCGACTGACGCACATCGACGGAGAAACTGCGAGGCTGCTCAGCTTCGCATGCGACATCGAGGAGGCGCTCAGGGATTCATCGCCGATCAAATCCTACATTTTCTACAATGCGAAGGGAAGGCGACTGGTCGATGTCGCCGACATTCCCAGCCCGCCCATGGGATTTCCGGCGCATATCTCGATTCATCAGCCCGACGTCGAGGCGGCGATTGATCGCAAGGTGCGCAGCTTGCCGAACGTCACCGTGCGCCAGGGGACGGAGCTCACCGGTTTGAATATCTTCCACGGAAAGGTCGAGCTCGCGCTGAGGGCTGGCGAGGTCACGGAAACCGCGCACGCGCGCTACGTCTTTGCGGCCGATGGCGCCAAGAGCTTCGTGAGGTCCGCGCTCGGGATCGAGCGCGACGACTCCGGCTTCAACGAGCGCTGGCTCAATATCGACGGGGAGCGCAAGCGGCCGCTTCCTGCTAGTTTCGAGGAGACCAAGCAATATTGCGACCCGGCACGTGGCCACATGTTCCTGCCGATCGGCACAAATCGTCAGCGGTTCGAATTTGCGTTGCTGCCGGATGAGGACACGGCCGAGATGGAGCGGCCGGAGAGTGCGTGGCGAATCCTGAAGCAATATCACGATGTCGGCCCGGACGATCTTCGGATCATCAGGCAGATCGTCTACACTTTCGAATGCCGTATGGCACGGAGCTGGCGCAGCGGGCCGGTGTTCCTGGGAGGTGACGCCGCGCATACCATGCCGCCTTATCTCGGGCAGGGCGCTTGCTCCGGTATCAGGGACGCCGCGAATTTTGCCTGGAAGCTAGATCTCGTGCTCCGGAACGTCGCGTCACCGGAAATCCTTGAGAGCTACGAGGCCGAGCGCCGTCCGCATGTTGCCCACATCATGCGCACGGCGGTGATGTTGGGGAGGGTCGCCAATACGCACAGCCGCACGGTCGCGTTTTTCCGTGACCTGGCTTTCCGGTTCAACCTGGTCCCGCCGCCCCCGCCATTTCCGTCCTTCGCCGCCGGCATCATTCAGGATGACCGCCGTCCCGCCTGGGGAAAGGCCGTGGGCTCGATACCGCCGCAGGGGCGGGTCAAGATCGGCGATCGCATCGCAAGGCTCGACGACCATGTCGGTTACAGCTTCGGGCTGGTTGCCGAACGCAATCCTGCAACTGTCCTTGGCCCGTCGAGGATGGCATTCCTGCAAGACCTCGGCTGCCGCGCATTCACGCTCGCCGACGATGCGGGCGCGGGCGTTGAACGCATCATCGATGCCGACGCAATTTACTCTTCGTATCTGGCCGGCAAGGACGCGGCGGGCATGCTGGTTCGCCCGGACACGAATCTGTTCGGATTTGCTGCCGGGTTGAAGGATGTGGCCGGTCTCGTGGACGATCTCAGGCACAAATTATCGTGGCGCGCGACCGCGTTGGCAGCATGAACATGGCGTTGTCCGAGGAACAGACCAAGGAAATCGAAGCTTTGTGCAGGGCGATGTCGATCACGCGCATGATCGACTATGGCATGACTCGCGAGCGGGCCCAGCGCACACATCAGCGGGTGCGCGAGGGGAGGCCGTGGGATCTCGTGCTCGAGGAGATGGCACACGAGGAGCAACGCCTTGCCGAGGCGGCTGATGACCCAGCGTTCGCTCGCGAAGGCTGGCATGCGGCTGCCGTGAGTTTGATCTTTGCGCAAATGGCGTTCAATGCGGACGGCGACCGAAAGCGGGACCTCTATCGCAAGATGACTCGGTGCTTCGCGCGCTTTGTAGCGCTGTCGCGATATCCGGCGACGAAGGTGGAAGTGCCATACCGGAATGGCATGCTGTTCGGATGGCGCTTTCAACCGGTTGCGGGGCAGACCCGTGCAAGCGTGATCGTGTTCGGTGGCATGAGCGGCTGGTCGACGGCTTATCGCTCGATGGCGGAAGCGCTCTGCGCGCGAGGGATCGCGTGTTTCCTGGTCGATGGTCCCGGGCAAGGCGAGAGCAGGCTCGAAGGCGGTATTCATGCCGACGCCGACATCGCCGCGGGCTTGAGCCGCTTCGTCGATCTTGCCCTGATGCACTCGGCCGAGCAACGGATCGGGTTGTGGGGCAACAGCTACGGCGGGCTGCTCGCGGCACTTACCGCTATCCGCGACTCCCGCGTGACCGCTTGCTGCATCAATGGGGCTCCGCCGCGCACGGAGGTGCCGCCGTTCCGTACAGCACGAGAGCAACTCGCCGCGATGTTCGGCTGCCAGGATCCAAGTCTGCTCGCAGAGCGAGTCTCCCCGTTGGCTTTCGACGGCCGTCGTGCCCCTCTGACCTGCGCGACACTCGTGCTCGAGGGCGGGGCCGATGCGCTGGTCAAGCCGGGATCGCAAAGTGCCTTTCTCGAAGGCAACAGCGATCCCAGATCGCTGCTGAAGACCTGGCCTGATGGGGAGCATACGATCTATAACCACCCGGACGAGCGAAATGCGCTGGTGGCGGACTGGTTCAGCTCCGTGCTCGAATCGTAGACATGCGGCCACATGCCATGGCGACATAGAAATGCGAGATTGCTGATAGAAGGAGGCTGTCGTACTCAGCAAAGGCGAACGCGGGTTATGATCCGTGCCGGATTGCGTGTAGGCTCAGCGTCTCGTCGTGACTTGGGCATGATGCCTGCAGTCGGTGTGATATCAGGAGAGATTGATGCGCTTTGGAGCCGTGCTTTTCGTTTTTGCCCTCGTGACGGCCCCGGTTGCAGCCGAGGACCTCGGAGGCACCCTCGAGAAGGTCAAGGATACGAAGAAGATCACGCTCGGCTACCAGGAGGCGTCCGTTCCCTTCAGCTATCTGGACGGAGACCAGAAGCCCGTCGGCTTCGCGCTCGATATCTGCCTCAGAATCGTCGATGCCGTGAAGAAGCAGCTCGCTCTGCCGGATATCGCTGTCGAATTCATTCCCGTGACGTCGTCAAACCGTATCCCGCTGATGGTCAACGGCACGCTCGATCTGCACTGCTCGGCGACCACCAATAACGCCGATCGCCAGAAGCAGGTGGCCTTCACCAATACCCACTTCCTGAGCGCGACGCGGTTTGCGGCGAAGAAGGCGCAGAAGCTCAACACGATCGACGACCTCAAGGGAAAATCGGTCACGGCGGTGGCGGGATCGGTGAATTTGAATCAGCTCGCCAAGATCAACACCCAGCGCAATCTCGGGATCAATATTCTCCCGGCCAAGGACCAGGCCGAGGGTTTTCTGATGCTGGAGACCGATCGCGCCCAGGCCTATGCGCTCGACGACGTGCAGCTTGCAATCGCAATTGCGCGCTCGAAGGAGCCTGCGGTCTACATGATCAGCGACGAGGCCTTCTCCAAGGCGGAGCCCTACGGGATCATGCTGCGCAAGGACGACGCGCCGTTCAAGGCGCTCGCCGACCGCGCGACCGCCGAGCTCTACCAGAGCCCGGAGATCGAGGTGCTCTACAAGAAGTGGCTGCAATCGCCGGTGCCGCCGAACGGAATCAATTTCAACGTCCCGATGTCGCCGGCGCTCCGCAACGCCTTCCGGAAGCCGAGCTCAAGCTTCGATCCGGACGTTTACGAAGCCAACTGAGGCAGGGGCCTAGCGTGCTCGAGGCGAAGTGAGCAATCGGTTGGCCAGCGCGGCTCCAGTTGCCGCGATGGCTGCCATCGCAAGCGCCCAGACGACGAAGAGCCGATGACCGATCAGCGCGCCGCTCAGCAGCGGCGCGGTGATGTTCGCGCCCGACATCAGCGACTGGTTGAGGCCCATGATCATGCCCTGGCGGTTGATCGCCGCGCTACGTGACAATTCCGCCGTCAACGTGCTGCGGGTGAACATGGTGCCGACGATGATCAGCGTCAGGAAAATGACGAACAGACTGTTGCTGTTTCCGATCGCGAGGCCGGAAAATCCGAGCGCCATGCACGTAAACGCCAGCAGCACGATGCCGCGATCGGATGCAAAGCGGTTCACGCGGGTAATCAGCAGGCCTTGAACGATCATGTTGATGAAGCCGGCATAGGCGAACACCCAGCCGAGCTCGCGCGCGCCGAAGGGATGCCCGTCCCAAGAGAACCGCGCCGACAGAAACAGGCCGATCTGCGACAGGAACATTGAATTGACGAAGAAGAACACGATCAGAAGGCTGAGCACCCGCCACGCATGACGCATGCCGACGATCGCACGCGTCACCTCAGTTTGAGGGACACGGTGATGATAGAGCGGCTCCGAGGCGGGATGATCGGGCGGTAGCAGGGCAACGGTCGCCAAGATGCTGATGAGCGAGAGAGCCGCGGCGGCCCACACTGGCGCCGTGTCACCGTAATGGACGAGAAAGCCGGAGAGCGCCGGTCCCAGTAACAGTCCCGTTCCAATCGCGCCGCTGGTCATCCCGAGTGCCTGCTTGCGGGTCGATGGCGCGCTGTGCTCGGCTGCATAGGCATGCGCCACCGAGATATTGCCGGAGGTCAGGCCGTCGATGATCCTGGCGAGAAAGACGACGGTCAGGTTTGTTGCGAGCGCGAGCAATGCAAAGCCGACGAACGTGCCGATCTGGCTGACCAGCAGGACCTTGCGGCGGCCATAGCGGTCCGAGAGCATGCCCACCACTGGTCCGGCTACGAGCTGGCAGACCGCGTAGGCCGAGATCAGCATGCCCAGCACGAACGGTGTTGCGCCGAGCCGCTGCGAGTAGAACGGGAGCAGGGGCAGGATAATTCCCAATCCCGTGGCATCCACGGCCACCACGACGAAGGTCGGCACGAGCGACAGGTTGCTGTCGCCGTGCAGCGCCTGGCCTGCCTCCGTCGTGGAACCCGCGTTCATGATGTGGTCGTTCTCGTTCGCTTTCCCGTGATCGATCGCGATATCCCGGTTATATAGTTGCCTCCTAATAGTTTGCGTCCTATCTAATTTGCATGGCTCCCTCGCAGTCCCATATCCACGCCGAGATCGGCCGGCTGATTGCGCGCCTTGGCCGCATTTGGCGTCGCGAGTCGGACCAGGCGCTGTCCGATCATGGGCTGTCCTATGCGACCGCGATTCCGCTCCTGGTGCTGTCGCGGCAGGGAACTTCCGTGCGGCAGGGCGTGCTCGCCGACGAACTGGGGATCGAGGGACCCTCGCTGGTTCGGCTGATCGATCTTCTGGAGGCAGAGGGGTTCGTAGAACGCCGCGAGGATCCGAGCGACCGGCGTGCCAAAACGTTACATCTCACGGCAACGGCTGATGCCAAGGTCGAGGAGATCAACCGTGTGCTGCGCCGGGTGCGGGCGAGCCTGCTCAAGGATATCGGAGCCGAGGAACTTGCGATAACCTTCGCGACGCTCCAGCGCATCGAGCAGCGCGCCGGCCGCCTGCATGACGCGAAGACTGGTTCAGAGGCGAAATAGTCATGTGCGCTGATGAGCCGTTCCTGGTCCGCCACGCGGACCTCATCTTTGCCTTGAAGACGTTTGCCGCGTCGATGCTGGCGCTCGTCATCGCGCTATGGATGGATCTGCCGCGGCCTTATTGGGCGATGGCGACCGTCTACATCACGTCGCAGCCGCTCGCCGGCGCCACCAGCTCGAAAGCGTTCTTCCGCGTCATCGGGTCGCTCGTCGGCGCCACGGCGACGGTGGCCATGGTGCCCAATCTCGTCGACGCGCCGGAGCTGCTCTGCCTCGCAATCGCGCTTTGGGTCGGTCTTTGCCTTTACGTCTCGCTGCTTGATGGCACGCCGCGCAGCTATCTCTTCATGCTGGCCGGCTACACGGTTGCGCTGATCGGCTTTCCCTCCGTCTCCGATCCCGGAAACATCTTTGACACAGCGCTTGCGCGGGTGGAGGAGATCTCGCTCGGCATCATCTGCGCGAGCCTGGTCTCGACCATCGTGTTTCCTCGCAGCGTCGCCCCGGCCGTCGCGGCCCGTGTCGACAACTGGCTCAGGGACGCGCGCCGGCTCAGCCACGACACATTGCTCGGTCGCGGCACCGACGAGGCACGCCGCGCGCTGCGCCTGCGCCTTGCGACCGACATCGTCGAAATCGATACACTTGCGATCCATCTCGGTTACGACCGCCTGGCGGACGCCGAGGCCGTCATCGGCCTTCGCGAAATTCGCTTACGGATGTTGATGCTCTTGCCGGCGATCGCCTCGATCGAGGATCGGCTGGCTGCGCTTGGCGAACCCGGTCTCCAAACACAGCCCGAGCTGAAGCGCCTGCTTGGGGATCTCGGCACATGGGTCGCGGAGGACGCGCGGCGGCCGGCCGGGCCGATCCGCGCCAAGATCGAGGCGCGGCAGGCGGCGCTCGATGGCAACGCCTCATGGGAGCGGATCATCACGACCAGCCTCTTGTCGCGATTGCGCGAGCTCGTCGATCTCTCCTCTGATTGCCGCGCGCTCAGCGAGGCGATTGCCGCCGGCCGCAGGATTTCGACGGTCGATCTCGTCTTCCATCCCGAGGCTGGTGCTGCGGCCGTGCGTCATCGCGACCGCGGTCTCGCGCTGTGGTCGGCGGCCGGCGCCGTCATCGCCATCCTGATCTGCTGCGCCTTCTGGATCGGGACGGGCTGGCCGGACGGCGCTTCGGCACCGATGATGGCGGCGGTCGCCTGTTGCTTCTTCGCCGCCCAGGACGATCCCGCGCGCTTCATCCGCAGTTTTGGCCTGTGGTCGCTGGTTGCGATCGTCGTGGTCGCAATCTATTTGTTCGCGCTGGTGCCCGCGATATCCCATATCGAGGTCCTGATCGTCGCGCTGGCGCCGACGTTCCTGCTCTACGGCTTCCTGATTGCGCGGCCTGCGACGACGGGCACCGGCATGGCGCTCGCCGCCAACACGGCGACGCTGCTCGCGCTGCAATCGACCTACAGCGCGGATTTCGGTGCTTATGCCAATTCTGCGCTCGCCTTCTTCGTCGGTGTCATCGTTGCCGAGCTCGTGACGCGGATCGCGCGCGGTGTGGGGGCAGAGTGGGTCGCCAAGCGCCTGGTGCTGTCGAGCTGGAAGACGCTGGCGGTCGCCGCCGAGCGCCGCGGCAAGCACGACCGCGCGGAATTTGCAGGTCTGATGCTGCACCGCATGGGATTGCTCGTGCAACGTATCGCCTTCGTCTCGGAGGCGGATCGTCGCGACACCGAGAGCCTGGCGCAGCTCCGCATCGGGCTCAACATCATACACCTGCGGCGGGCTCGCTACGGCCTCGCTGCACCCACGCTATTCGTGCTCGACGACATGCTGGATCAGCTCGCCGCCGCATTCCGCCGCTATACCGGCGGCGGCATGCCGGCCGAGCTGCTCGCGCGCATCGATGCTGCGCTCGCCGCAGCGGTCGAGGATCCCAATCCGCAGGCGCGGGAGGATGCGCTGCTCGGGCTCGTCGGCATCCGGCGCGGGCTGTATCCGCAAGCACCGGCCTATCGCCCGCAGCGAGGGGAGAGCTTTGCGGCATGAGGTATGAGATCGACATTTACGGCGTGCTCGTCCCGGCGCTGCTGCTGTGGCTGATCGTGGCCTTTGCGATCAGTGCCGTCTTGCGCAGGTTGATGCAGCGCTTCGGCCTCTACCGGCTGGTCTGGCATCGCGCGCTGTTCAATTTCGCGCTGTTCGTCTGCATTCTCGGCGGCGTCGTCTATCTTTCGGAGTTTCTGCCATGAAAGGGAGTTTTGGGTGGCTCGGTCGCGTGGCTCTGACCGTGCTGGTCGTCGTCGCGGCGCTCGCCGTCGGCCGTGGGCTCTGGGCCTACTACATGGAATCGCCGTGGACGCGCGACGGGCGCGTCCGCGCCGACGTGGTCCAGGTTGCGCCCGACGTGTCAGGCTTCGTCACGGAGGTTCTGGTCAAGGACAACCAGAAGGTCCATCGCGGCGACGTCCTGTTCCGCATCGATCGGGAGCGTTTTGCGTTGGCGCTGCAGCAGGCGGACGCCGCGCTGGCCGGCCACCGCGCGACGCTCGACCAGGCCAATGCCGACCTGAAGCGCTATAGCGCGCTCACCACCGACGCGGTCTCGCAGCAAAAGCAGGAGCAGGTGCTCGCCACGCAGCTGCAGGCCAAAGCGGCCTACGATCAGGTGGTCGCCGACCGGGCGGTGGCCCAGCTCAATCTCGATCGCAGCGATGTGCGCGCCTCGGTGAACGGCATCATCACCAACATGGACTTACGGCCCGGCGCGTATGTGACGGCCGGAAAGGGCGTGATGGCGCTCGTCGACACCGACACGCTGCATGTCGAAGGCTATTTCGAGGAAACCAAGCTTGCGCGCATCCGCATTGGCGACAAGGTTCAGGTCCGCCTGATGGGTGAGCCTGGCAGGCTCACCGGCCATGTCGAAAGTATCGCGGCCGGCATCGAGGATCGCGACCGCGCGGCGGGCGCGAATTTGCTCGCCAACGTCAACCCGACCTTCAGCTGGGTGCGTCTGGCGCAGCGCGTTCCGGTGCGGATCGCGCTGGACCAGATCCCCGACAACGTCGCGCTGGTCGCCGGCCGCTCGGCGACGGTCGAGGTGTTGAACTAGCTACCAGGTGGTGGTGAAGGCCTTCTGAAGCTCGGCCGGAGCAGTGACACCGCTCGCGATCAGAAGCTGGGTGAGAACGCGCGCCTTTTGCGGGTTCAGATCCTCGGAGACGACAAAGCCGTTCTTGTCGTCGTCGACTTCGACGTTGCGCGTGACGAAGCCGGAGCGGACGCGCGTGGCGCGGACGATGATGATGCCCTTCTTTGCGGCCGCCTCGAGCGCGTCAAGCGCTGACTTCGACGTGTTGCCGTCGCCGACGCCTGCGAGCACGATGCCCTTGGCACCGTGCGAAATCGCATCCTCGATCGGAATGGCGTCCATATTGGCGTGGGAGTAGACGATCTCGACGCGGGGCAACGGATCGCTTGCCGGGAGCGCATAGGTCGCGCGCTTCGCACCTGCCTGCGCCAGGAAACGAACGCCGCCGGCGGTGTCGACATAGCCGATCGGCCCGTCGTTGGGCGACATGAATGTCTCGACACTCGTGGTGTTGGTCTTGGTCACCGAGCGGGCACTCTGGATCTTGTCGTTCAACACGGCCATGACGCCCCGCCCGCGCGAGCGCGGGTCGCCGGCGACCTGGAAGGCTTCATAGAGATTGCCGGGGCCATCCGCGCTGACCGCCGTAGCCGGACGCATCGAGCCCACGATGACGACCGGCTTGTCGCCCTTGACCACGTTATCGAGGAAAAACGCAGTTTCCTCCAACGTATCCGTGCCGTGGGTAATGACGACCGCGTCGGCTTCGTTCTTGTCGAAAGCCTCCTGGATGCGGCGGGCTAACGCAAACCAGACCTTGTCGTTCATGTCCTGCGACCCGATCGACGAAATCTGCTCTGCGTTCACGCTCGCGAGCTTGTCCAGACCCGGGACGGAGGCGACCAGCTGCTCACCGGTGATCTGGCCGGATTTGTAGGCGCCGGCTGCCCGTGGATCGGCTTGACCCGCGATGGTCCCCCCAGTTGCGAGCACGAGAACGCGTGGCAGATCGGCGGCGTGTGCCGCCGTATTGATCGTGAATGATGATGCCGCCAGCGCGATCACCGGAATGGAGAGCATTGCGATCAGGCTTTGCCGGCGGCTTGTCGATATGAGGGTGTCGTTCGTCATTGAAATGATCTCCCGTCAAGGCTTCGATGCCTGAATGGTCCCACCAGCGCCGATCAATGTCGTCCAACACGCGACAAGTTGTCAATCGGCGTCGCGCACGACATTGCTTTTCTCGATGGAGCCTCGCGCATGGCAAGGAAGATCGCCAGGAGCTCGAAAGCGTGACCTTGCCGCGGTTTACGCGGCCACCGTCGAGGGGCTCGAAGGAGTCCACACACCTGCCGGTGATGGCAGGGAGGGATTCAAGCCACTACCCGCAGCGCCCGCCAACTGCGTTGTAATCTCGAAGATTTCCTGCACCGAGCGGCGCATCGAGAAGCGCGGATAGGCCTCGGCCATTGTCGTCGCGGTGGCCGCCTGGGCGGCCGCGGGATCGTCGAGCACGGCCTCAACGGCGGCCGCGATGCTGTCGGCATCCTGACAAAAGCTGAAGTGGGAGAGCCGCGGCAGATGCTGTGTCGAAAAGGAATTGGCGTCGAAGATCGGCACGGTGCCGGCGCCGAGCGCGAAGAACACGCGGTCGTGCACCGACAGGTCGACATTGGGGTTGAGGGAGGCCGCGCCGAGATAGGTCCCCAGAGTCTCGCGCAGTGCGTCGAATGGCATCGCGCCGAGGAAGCGGGCGCGGCGGCTCGAGGCCGCGAAGTCGTCCCAACCGCCGCCGATGAAATCCACCGGATAGTTCGCAAGCACGGCGCCAACCTCGCGGGTGCGCACCGCTCGGGTATAGTTGTCGAGCCGGGTGAGAAGCGCGTTGAAGATGTCGCCGCCGGGCGTCAGATAGACGAGATGTTCGGCAGCTACGCTGCAGATGATCTCTGGAAATGCCGAGCAGTTCTTGCCGCGTGCGGCGGCGATTGCTTCGAACAGGATGGCGAACAGCTTCGGCGGCAACGTCTCGCGCCAGGAGCGCTCGAGCTTGGCGGGATTCCAGTCCGACTTGGCGAAAACGATGCGGCCGTTGCGCTTGTCGGCGGGCAGGGCGCCGAAAAAGCCGGGGTCGGGAATGCCGATATGGGTCGCAAACGCCGCGCCGTTGGTGTGCAGGTGATCGCGGCTGAAGACGGCGTGGTCCGGAAAGACATAGCCTTGGACGACGTAGCGGCTCTCCAGCCGATGGCGGCGCATGAAATAGGACGGATGGTCGCAATTCCAGTTGAACACCGGGATTTTGGACATGTCCCAGAACAGCTTTTGGTCCTTGGTATAGAGCTCGAGGCCGATGCCGGACATGCAGATCATGATTGTTTCGTCGCGGCGTGGCAGCAGGGCATCGAACCGCGCTGGCAGGTCCGGCGCTTCCAGATCGAGGATCTTGACCTCGTGCCCGAGGCGATCGAGCTCGGCGGCTGCCATCAACAGGATGCCGCGAACCGAATGATAGGCGCTGTTGCTTGCTGTCAGGATACAGACGACGGACATCGTGGGCCCTCCCCAAAGCGGTGGCGTCGACGGACTTGCGGATCGCGCCGTCATCCCCCTGACCGTTGAACGGTCGAGGCCGCATTCCCGGGCTCGCAAATCTCCACACTCGCAATTTATTCCGCCCGATCTTGCCCTGCGTCGCGTTGAAATCCCGTCGGGCGCCGTGGCCGCGCTTGCGACCGGCGCGAAATTGGCGGGGGACTACATGCAGCTCGATGATTTCGATGTCGTCGTCGTGGGCGCCGGCTTCTTCGGTGCGACCATTGCGGAGCGGGTCGCGAGCCAGCTCGGCCGGAAGACCTGCGTTCTCGACCGGCGGCCCCATATCGGCGGCAACGCGTATTCGGAGATCGATCCCGACAGCGGCATCGAGGTGCACCGCTACGGCACGCACATCTTCCACACCAATTCGGAAACCGTCTGGCGATATCTGCAGCGCTTCACTGAGTTCACTGGCTACCGCCACCGCGTCTTCACGGTGGCGCAAGGTCGTCTCTATTCGATGCCGATCAACCTCGCGACCATTTCGGCCGCATTTGGCCGGGTGATGACGCCGCAGGAGGCGCAGGCTGCGATCGAGAAGGAAGCGGACGCCCATGGCGCCATGGCGGCGCAGAACCTGGAGGACAAGGCGATCGCTTCCGTGGGCCGCACGCTCTATGACCTGCTGATACGCGGCTATACGCAGAAGCAGTGGCAGACCGCGCCCAAGGAGCTTTCGGCCGAGATCATCGGCCGCCTGCCGGTCAGGCTCACCTTCGACGACCGCTATTTCGCCGATCGCTACGAGGGTATGCCGACCGAGGGCTATACGGCGATCTTCCGCCGTATGCTCGCCGATCCGAACATCGCGCTTCACCTCGGCGTCGACTATTTCGATGTCGCCAACCAGATCCGACCCGACCAGCTCGTCGTCTATACCGGACCAATCGACCGCTTCTTCCGCTATCGCTGCGGTGAACTCGGCTGGCGCACCGTCGACTTCGCGCGCGAGGTGCATGACGTCGCCGACTTCCAGGGCGCGGCGGTGATCAACTACGCCGACGCAGAGGTGCCTTTCACCCGTGTCCACGAATTCAGGCATCTTCACCCCGAGCGTGATTATCCGCTGCCGAAGACGACCATCTACCGCGAATATTCCCGCTTTGCGGGGCGCGACGACGAGCCCTACTACCCAATCAATACGGCGGCCGACCGGGCGATCCTGTACGGCTATCGCAGCCTGATGGCAAAGCATCCGAACGTCGTGTTCGGCGGTCGGCTCGGCTCCTACAAATATCTCGATATGCACCAGGCAATCGGCGCGGCGCTCAAGACGTTCGAGAACGAGGTCACGGCCTTGCTTGCGGGGAGGAGGCTGCCCGCGGCCGCGGCGATGGCGGGCTGACGGCTTGGCACTGACAGCTGGGCATTGAAGGCTTGGCTTTGAAAGCTTGGCTCTGAAAGCCTGGCTTGGCATTGAACCGCGCGCACGTTGCACATTTCGGCTTTTGTGGCTAACTGGCGCAAGTTGTCGAAAGAGCAACATTCGCCGCGGAGGAAGCATCGATGTCATCGGACAATAACGGGACCGGCGCGGCCGGGGCATCCGGCATCGACATCGCGACGCTCCGTGCGCGCTATCGCGACGAGCGCGACCGGCGTTTGCGCAGCGAAGGCAAGGCGCAATATGTCGAGGTGACCGGCGAATTTGGTCACTATCTCGATGATCCCTGGGCCAATCCCTCCTTCACGCGGCAGGCAATCAGCGAGGAAACTGAGGTCGTCGTTGTCGGTGGCGGCTTCGGTGGCCTGTTGTGCGGCGCGCGCTTGCGCGAGGCCGGCATCGACGATTTCCGCATCGTGGAAAAGGCCGCGGATTTCGGCGGCACCTGGTACTGGAATCGCTATCCGGGCGCCGCGTGCGATACCGAGAGCTATATCTATCTGCCGCTGCTGGAAGAAACCGGCTACATGCCAGTGCGCAAATATGCGCGAGCACCCGAGATCTATGAGCACTCGCGCCGGATCGGCCTCCATTTTGGCCTCTACGAGCGTGCACTGTTTCAGACCGTGATCTCGCGGATGGAATGGCGGGAAGAGGAAGCGCGCTGGCTGGTCGAGACCGATCGCGGCGACAAGCTTCGCGCACGCTTCGTCATTCTCGCCGGTGGTCCGCTGAGCCGGCCGAAGCTGCCGGGCATTCCCGGAATCGAGACGTTTGGGGGACACAGCTTTCACACCAGCCGCTGGGACTATGCTTACACCGGCGGCACCGCGGAGGGCGGGCTCACGGGATTGGTCGACAAGCGCGTCGGTATCATCGGCACGGGCGCGACTGCCGTGCAATGCGTGCCGCATATCGGCCGCGCGGCAAAGGAGCTGTACGTCTTCCAGCGCACGCCGTCGGCAATTGGGGTGCGCGACGACCGGCCGACGGATGATGGCTGGGCGAAGAGCCTGAAGCCCGGCTGGCAGCGCGAGCGCATGGACAACTTTACCGCAGTGATCTCCGGCGAGCCGTTCGAGGAAGATCTGGTACAGGACGGCTGGACCGGCCTGCTCGGCGAAATCCTGCTCGCGCCGCGCCGTCAGCCTGAGCCTGTCACATCGCTCGAGCAGGCGCTCAAGGTGATCGAGCAGGCCGACTACCGGAAGATGGAAGAGATCCGCGCCCGCGTCGATGCAGTGGTGAAGGACCCCGCGAAGGCCGAGGCGTTAAAGCCCTGGTACAAGGCATTCTGCAAGCGGCCGTGCTTCCACGACGAATATCTCGACACCTTCAATCGCCCCAACGTGCATCTCGTCGATACGAAAGGCCACGGCGTCGAACGGATCACCGAAAACGCCGTCATCGTCGACAGCAAGCCTTATGAGGTCGACTGCCTGATCTACGCCAGCGGTTTTGAGGTTGGCACAGACTACGCCCGTCGCATGGGGTTCGAACTCTATGGTCGCGGCGGCCTCAGCCTGACCGAGCGCTGGCGCGAGGGCGTGAAGACGATGCACGGCTTTTACAGCCGTGGCTTTCCCAACTGCTTCCTGATCGTGACCGTGCAGGCCGGGCAGAGTGCCAACTTTCCGCACATCATCGATGAGCAGTCGCGCCACATCGCTTATGTGATCAAGGAAGCGCGAAAGCGCGGCGCTAGAACGCTGGAGCCGACGCTCGCCGCGGAGAATGCCTGGGTCGAGGAGGTCGTCAAGGCCGCGATCGGCCGGCAGACCTATCTCGCCGAATGCACGCCCGGCTACTACAACAACGAAGGCGTGTTCGATCCGATCGCCGCGCGCAACAGCCAGTATTGGCGCGGGCCGGTGGCCTTCCTGCGGCTGCTCGATAAGTGGCGGAAGGAGGGCAATCTGGAGGGACTGGAATTGACCTATGCGACCGCTGCCGAGACTGGCAGCTCTCCGGTGCCGGCTTGAGCGGCGCGCCCTCGAGGCTCAGCGGCGCGACGCGGCTCTATGTGATCGTCGGCGATCCCATCGCCCAGGTGCGCTCGCCCGCAGGGCTCACGGCCGCCTTCGCCGCACGTGGTCATGACGGCATCCTGGTCCCCGTCCAGGTCGCACCAGCCGATCTGCCCGACTTCCTTGCGGTGTCGACGCGGCTGAAGAATCTCGACGGCATTGTCGCAACCATCCCGCACAAGTTCGCCTGCTACCAGGCCTGCGCCAGCGCCACCGACCGCGCGCATTTCCTGCACACCGTGAACCTGATGCGCCGCCGCGCGGACGGCACCTGGCATGGCGACATGGTCGATGGGCTCGGATTCATCGGTGCTGCGCGTGCCAGGGGGATTGACCCTCAGGGGATGCGCGCGCTGCTGGTCGGTGCTGGCGGAGCGGGATCGGCGATCGCGCTCGCGCTGGTCGAGGCCGGCGTCCGCGAGATCGCCATCCATGACGCCGTGGCGGAGCGGCGCGACGTGTTGATCGCTCAGTTGAACAAGCTTGGCAAAGGTCGCGCGCTGGTCGGGTCGACCGATCCCGCCGGCTACGATTTCGTGGCCAACGCCACGCCTGCCGGCATGCGGGAAGGCGACCCGCTGCCGGTCGACGTCGCAAAATTGGCGTTGTCGACCTATTGCGGCTGTGTCATCACCAAGCCGGAGGTCTCGCCGTTCATCGCGGCCGCGCGAAAGATCGGCTGCGTCACGGCGACCGGCACCGACATGTATCAGCAGCACCAGAGCATCATGGTGGATTTCCTGCTCGGCGGATGACCTCGCGAATGTCAAGCGTCGCGCCGCGCGATGTTTGCGCGCGGCAGGGCTTGAGCGATCGATGCCGACGTACGATCATGCTCCACGGCGGACGAATCCAGCGTCGACCACATGCGAGCAGGGCGTAGGCCCCGAACCGAGGAACGAGGAATGACCAGGGGCAAAACCGTTGCAACAGCTATGCTCGGCGCCATGGCGCTGTTCGCAACTCTTGAGATCGCCGGTGCCGCGCAATGCGGCAACGGGCCCGGCGGCTTCGAAGGATGGAAGCGCGAGTTCGGCGAGGAGGCCCGTGGCAAGGGCATCGGCTCGACCGGCATCGGCGCATTGATGCAGGCCAATTATGCCAGTGCGACCATTGCGGCCGATCGCAGCCAGCACAGTTTTTCGCTCTCGCTCGACCAATTCCTGGCCAAACGCGGCGCCTCGACCATCGTGGCGCGTGGGCGCTCGCTCAAGCAGTCGCAGGCCGCGCTGTTCGCCTCGATCCAGCAGCGATACGGCGTGCCGCCGGGGCCGCTGATTGCGATCTGGGGGATGGAGACCGGTTTCGGCAGCCAGCGCGGCAACCAGAACATGCTGTCCTCGATCGCGACCCTTGCCTATGACTGCCGCCGGCCGGAGTTTTTCACCGACCAGCTCTATGCGGCCCTGAAGCTGATCGATGGCGGCCGGCTGTCGCCCGGCCAGCGCGGATCCATGCACGGCGAGGTCGGCCAGACCCAATTCATGCCCAAGAACATCTTGGCTTACGGCACGGGCAATCTTGACAATGCCGCCAATGCGCTGAGCTCGACGGCGAATTTCCTGAGAGCGCATGGCTGGCGCGCGGGAGCCGGCTACCAGCCTGGCGAGCCGAACTTTGCGGCGATCGAAGCCTGGAACGCGGCGGGGGTCTATCAGAAGGCGATCGCGCTGATGGGACGGCAGATCGATGGGGAGGGGGCGCGTTAGGCGTGATCCGGCCCCGGAGGGCCGCGTGAGGGCATTTACTCAGCGGTTTTCCGAAAAGACCATGCCCAAACGAGCGCGCCCCGGCTCAGTAGTGCGAGGTGCGGTAGGCGTCGAGCGCGTGCGCTGCAAAAACGCCGATGCTGCAGAGGGCGAGGATTGCCGAGATCAGCTCGATCATAGCTCATCCTCCCGCGGAGGCATCGCCACGAGGTATTGGCCGCAGGAGTAATCCCAGATCAGCTCGAGGAAGAATTGCATGGTGGCCGTCCCTGTATGATTTTGGGGACCAGCATAATGGGCGGTCTGTTTCAGGCGTGTTTCGTGGATTCAGGGAAAGGGTTTCGTCGGAACTGCCCGGGACGCCGCCGGCGGCGCGGACCTTCGCAAACCGTTAACCATGCTGTCAGAGGTGATGCCGTCCCCAGGCCTGCAGGATCCAGATGCCGAAGCTGCAGCCTTGCCGCAAAGGACTCGTCCTCGCCTCTCCGCGGCCTAATTGGACGCGAGCTCGGCGTGATGGCAGGCGACGCGCTGGCCTGATGCATTGCCGCGCAATTCGGGATCCTGTTGCGCGCAAATCTCCGTCGCGATCGGGCAGCGCGGCTGGAAGCGGCAACCCTTGCCGGCATTGCGCGGGTCGGGAAGGTCGCCGGGCAGGGGCGCCGCATAGCGCCGCCGTGTCGGGTCGGGCACCGCATCGATCAGGGCGCGCGTATAGGGATGCAGCGGCTTTCGCCAGATCTGCTCATAGCTGCCGCTCTCCACGATCCGGCCGAGATACATCACCAGCACGCGGTCCGACAGATACCTGACCACGGACAGATCGTGGGAGATGAAAAGCAGCGACAGCTTGAGGCTGCGCTTGATGTCGGCGAGCAGGTTCAGGATCTGGGCCTGGACCGAGAGGTCGAGAGCCGACACCGGCTCGTCGCAGATGATCAGGTCGGGTCCGAGGATGAGCGCCCGGGCGATGCCGATGCGCTGGCGTTGGCCGCCTGAAAATTCATGCGGGTAGCGCGTCGCTGCGTCCGGCGGCAGGCCGACCCGGGACAGAATGTCGGTGACGCGCTCACCTCGTTCGGCCCTGTTTCCGATGCGGTGCACGTCGAGCGGTGCCGTGAGAATGTCCCCGACGGTCTGACGCGGATTGAGCGAGGCAAAGGGATCCTGGAAAACCATCTGCAAGCGGCGCCGGTAGCTGCGCAAGGATCGCTCCGGCAGCGTCGTGAGCTCGGCGCCGTCGAAGCGAATTTGCCCGCTGGACGGTTCGACCAGCCGCAGGATCGTCTTGCCCAGCGTCGACTTTCCGCAGCCGGACTCGCCGACAAGGCCGACCGTCTCGCCCGGTGCGATGTCGAAGGACACGCCATCCACCGCGTGCACGGCTGTTGTGCCGACCCGGTAGGTCGTCTTGAGGTCAGAGACTGACAGCAGCGTCATGGGGTAGTCCGATTGTCTGAGTGGCCGGGTGAACGTGACAGGCGAGGCGCCGTCCGGGACCAACGGTTCGTTCGTCCGGAAATTGCTCGCGGCACGAAGTGCGTCGGTCCGGGCAGCGCGGTGCAAACGGGCATCCGGTCTCAGCGAGCGCGGTCGCGATGTTGCCGGGGATCTCCGACAGCCGGGCCTTGTGATAATGCAGCTCGTCGTGAAGCCGGGGCGAGGCCGCCAAAAGTCCGTTTGTATAGGGATGCAGGGGATGGGCAAACAGCGCGTCGGGCGGCCCTTCCTCCACCTTTCGACCCGCATACATCACGAGAACGCGGTCGGCCCATTGACCGACCAGTCCGAGGTCATGCGTGATCAGCAGGAGCGACAGCGACAATTCGCGGCGCAGCCGATCGAGCAGCTCCAGCACTTGCGCCTGGATGGTCACGTCGAGCGCGGTGGTCGGTTCGTCCGCGATCAGGATCTTGGGCCGACAGGCGACCGCGATGGCGATCATGACGCGCTGGCGCATGCCGCCAGAGAGCCGGTGCGGATAGTCGTCAAGGCAGCGCTCGGGATTCGGGATGCGTACGAGGTCGAGCAGTTCGGCGGCCTCGCGCCGCGCCTGTGCTTTCGACAGGTCGCGATGGACGTGCAGGACTTCGGTGATCTGACGTCCGATGGTCAGCACCGGGTTGAGCGACGTCATCGGCTCCTGGAAGATCATGGCGATGTCGCGACCGCGCCGGCGGCGCATCTCGACTTCGGGAAGCGAGATGAGGTCACTGCCTTCGAGTTGCACCTCGCCGGAAGCGATGCGCGCCGTCCTCGGCAGCAGTCGCATCAAGGCCAGGGCCGTCAGGGATTTGCCGGATCCGGATTCGCCGACGATCGCGAGCGTCTCGGCCGGCGCGATGCTGAACGAAAGGTTGCGGACCGGAGTGGCGTTCGGAAATGCGATGGTGAGATCGCGGATGTCGAGCAATGCGGCCAAGTCAGCGCTCCCGGCTGGAACGTGGATTGAGAACATCGGTCAGCCCGTCGCCGATCAGGTTCAGCGACAGCACGGTGAGCACGATGACGATGCCGGGGAGGGCGGTGAGATACCAGGCCGTCCGGATCAGCTCGCGTCCCGCGCCGATCATGCTGCCCCAGCTCACCACATTGGGATCGCCGAGGCCGAGAAACGAGAGCGCTGCCTCCATCAGGATCGCGGTGGCGACCATGACCGATGCGGTGACGATGATGGCGGGCAAGGCATTCGGCAGGATCTCGCGGATCACGATCCGGGTATGGCCAAAGCCGAGGCTGCGCGCGGCCATCACGAATTCCTTTTCGCGCAGCACGCGAAATTCCGCGCGCACCAGCCGCGCAATCGTCGGCCATGTCACGAGCCCGATGGCCCAGGTAACGGTCACGATGGACGGCTGCGCGATCGCCACGAGCACCACCAGCAGGATGAAGCTCGGCACCGTCTGGAACAATTCGATCAGCCGGACCAGGATGTCGTCGATCCGGCCTCCGCGATATCCGGCGGCGGCGCCGACCATGATGCCGACCGTCAGGCCGATCGTGGTCGCGACGAATCCGATCAGCAGCGACACCCGCGCGCCGTGCATCAGCCCCGCAGCGACATCGCGGCCGAGCGAGTCGGTGCCGAGCGGAAACGCGACATCCTGCCCCGGCCATAGCAGTGGCCGCGCGACCATCGAGAGCGGATCGTCCGGATAAAGCGCCGGGGCCAGGGCGGCAGCGACGACGATTGCCGCGAGCAGCAGTGTCCCGGCGATCACCGACGGGTTGCGCGTGAGACGGCGGATCAAATGCGGTTGAGCACCACGCGAGTCCGTGCCGACGTGCGTCTCCGGCGCGTGGATGTTCGGCCAATCAGGATTGTGCGGTGGTGGCGCTGGCCGCGCTTCACTGTCGCGCGTGGAAGAGAGTGGTGTCTGAAGGGTGGTGTCGGTCATGGCGATCAGCGAGCCTCGATACGTGGGTCGAGCCAGGCCTGGACGAGATCGACCGTCACATTGGCGATGATCACGAGCAGGGATGACAGCAGGAGAATGCCGAGCAGCACGCTGAAGTCGCGGCTCATCACGGCCTCGAAGGCGAGCCGCCCGAGGCCGGGCCAGCTATAGACGGTCTCCACGACGACAGCGCCGCCGAGCAAGCCGCCGAAATGCATGCCCGCGACCGTGGTGACCGGCAGCAGCGCATTGCGCAGCACGTGACGAACGGTGATGACAAACGGCGAGAGCCCCTTGGCCGCGGCCGTGCGCACGTAATCCTGTGCCTGAGCTTCGAGCATAGCTGCACGCGCAAGGCGCGAATAGATCGCGATGTAGAACAGTGCCAGCGAAAGCGCGGGCAGGATCATGTAGCGCAGGCGATCGAGTATGGCTTCGAAGCCGTTGATGTTCGTGCCGATCGTGGCGGAGCCGCCGCTCGGCAGCCAGCCCAGCTTGACCGAGAACAACAGGATCAGCATCAGCCCGATCCAGAAGCCCGGAATGGAGTAGAACAAGGTCACGAAAATCGAGATCAGCCGGTCCGGCCAGCGGCCGGCAAAGGATGCCATCACGACTCCAAGCGCGATGCCGCCGGCGAGGGCGATCGCAAGAGCCGAGACCATCAGTGCGACCGTGCCGGGCAGGCGCTGACCGATGATGTCTGCGACGGGCAGGTTGTAGCGCGGCGAATAACCGAGACTGAAATGGGCGAGATTGTCCAGGTAAGCGATGAGCTGAACCAGAACGGGCTGGTCGAGGCCGAAGCGCGCGCGTAACGCGGCCACGGTCTCCATCGTCGCGGACCCGGACTCTCCGGCGAGTACGTCGGCTGCATCGCCCGGTGCGAGCTGCAGCAGAAAAAAATTGATCACGATGATTCCGATGACGGTCGGGACCGCCTGCCAGATCGTGCGACGAAAAGTCTTTGCGATACGCTCGGTGCTCGACATGTTTGTTCTAACTTGCGGCTTGTTGTCGGCAAGATGATTTCGATGCCGAGGTTGCATGCGATGTCGCGCGATCAAGAAGTGGAGGCGCGCGACGAATTTCGGTTAGTTGACAACATTGGTGCAGCAAGTCAACGTCGATGCATTCGCGTGTTGTCGTGTCGATTGCGTGCGCATTGATGTTGAAGGCGCGCAGCGCGTGATGTCTTTCGCGACGACGGGAATGATCATGACGATAGTGCACAAGCCGGGTGAAATTGTCGGTTCGCCGATCTTTCCAAGTCCGACGGAGTTTCCCGAAAGTCCGTTGTCGAAGTCGCTCAGGCAGCCGTTGTTGCTTGGTCTGTTCCTGCCGATACAAGCCGGCGGCTGGAGTGCCTCGACGCTGCCGCGATCGACGACGTGGACTTTCGATTACAATCGGGACCTGACGCTCAGCGCGGAAGCCCTTGGCTTCGATCTCGTCTTCGCCTTGTCGCAATGGCTGCCAAAGGGCGGCTATGGCGGCGTGTTCACGGGGCAGGCGCTGGACTCCTTCATCACGACGGCATCGCTTGCCGCGGTGACGTCGAAGATCATGTTGATTTCGACAATTCATGTGCTTTACGGTCCCATCCATCCCCTGCATCTCGCCAAGTATGGTGCGACCCTCGACCATATCTCGGGCGGCCGTTGGGGCATCAACGTCGTCACCGGTCATCGCGCCATCGAGCACGAGGCGTTTGGCTGGAACCAGATCGAGCATGACCGTCGTTACGAGCTTGCCGCGGAATTCATCGAAGTGTTGCAGCGCCTGTGGAGCGACGAAGAGAATTTTTCGTTCGCCGGCCAATCACCCTGGCGCCTGAGCAATGCCTTTGTGACGCCGAAGCCGCGGTTCGGACGGCCGATCCTCGTCAATGCAACGGGCTCGGACGCCGGCATTGCCTTCGCCGGCCGCTATTCCGATATCGTGTTTGTCACGAGCCCGGCAGGATCGTCCTTCGAGGCCGCTATCGAAGCGCTTCCGGCACATACAGCGCGCGTCAAACAGTCCGCGATCGATGTCGGTCGCGAGGTGCGCACGCTGCTCAATCCCATGGTGATCTGTCGCGAGACCGAGCGGGAGACCTGGGAATATCACGACGCCATCGTCGACCACATCGATCCTGCCGCAAGCATGCAGAATTTTGCCAGCGATGCGCATGCCTGGAAGGGCCGTGTGGGGCGCGACGCTCCGAAGCGGCGGGCCATCGGGGGCAATATCGAGGTGATCGGTACGCCGGAGCAGGTGGTCGAGCAATTCGTGCAGCTCAAGAAGGCGGGCGTCGACGGGCTGCAGCTCAGCTTCTTCGATTTCAAGCCGGATCTGGAATTCTTCGGCCGGCGCGTGCTCCCGTTGATGGAGCAGGCAGGCCTGCGGCATGCGGTGTCGGCCTAGAGCGAGTATGCGCGTTGCCGCGCGACGCGACGCCGCGGGCTCTCGAACAGTATTCCGCATAACGAACCCCGCGCTTGAGTAATTCAAGCGTGCGGATAATCGATCCCGCAGAGCGCGCGATCGCACAATGAAAATGTTGCTGCTGCGTGCGCGTCGGCCTGCGCGCACGATTGTGCGACGTCGCCACAAACAACAAAAGCAAATTCTCCTCGAAGCGTGTCTAAGATCGCTACGGCGTACGTCACGTGCTGATCCGCGGACGAGCTGCCGTGAAAAAAGCAAGGTGGAGATGAGCGATGGCGCTGGATCGTCGACGGTTTAATCAGGCAATAGTCGCATCCTCGGCCGCGGCGCTGCTCGGATCGGCGCGCGTGTCTGCGAGCGAGTTCAGGCCGATTTCGGGTGGAACGCTCAACTGGGTTTACTATCCCGACCCATCCGCGATCATTGCCATCAATACGTCCTCGGGAACCGGTCAGGCCATCGGCACGAAGATCAACGAGGGCCTGCTCGCGTACGACTATGATCTCAACCCCAAGCCGGTGCTGGCGACATCCTGGACCATCAGCGAGGACGGCAAGCGCTACACGTTTCGTCTCCGCCCGGGCGTGAAATGGTCGGACGGAAAGGAATTTTCGGCGGCCGATGTCGCCTTCTCGATTGAGCGGCTCAAGATCGCCCATCCGCGGGGGCGGATCACTTTCGCCAATGTCGAGGCGATCGAGACGCCGGACCCGTTGACGGCTGTGATCGTGCTGTCAAAGCCGGCGCCGTTCCTCATCGCTGCGTTGGCGGGGGCGGAGTCGCCAATTGTACCCAAGCACGTCTATTCGACCTTAAAGCCGGAGGAGCAGCCGCGGCTGGAGCAGATGATCGGGACCGGCCCTTTCATCCTGCGTGAATGGGTTCCTGGAAGCCATCTGTTGTTTGTCCGCAATCCCAACTATTGGGACGCGCCAAAACCCTATGTCGATCGGTTGGTGCTCAAGGTGGTGCTCGATCCGGCGGCCCGTGCCGCCGCGCTCGAGGCCGGCGAGGTGGACATTGGGTTCACGCCGGTGCCGTATGGGGATATCGAGCGCTTCAAGGCCGACAAGCGCTTCGTCGTCGATACCACGACCTACGCCTACTCAGGGCCGCAGCAGCAGCTCTTCTTCAATTTCGACACACAACTGCTCGGAGATCGCCGCGTTCGGCAGGCGATCGCCCATGCCATCGACCTGCGCGCGCTGCTCAATGTCGTCTATTTCGGCTATGGGCTGGTCTCGCCGTCACCGGTCTCGACGGCGCTGCCGAAATTCTATGACCCGAAGATCCAGGCCTGGCCGTTCGACCCGAAGGCGGCGGACCAGTTGCTCGATGATGCCGGCCTGAAGCGTGGCGCCGGGGGCATCAGGGCCAAGCTGAGGCTGACCCAGAATCCGTTCCTTCCGGCAAGTTTCGCCGATTTCCTGCGCAACTCCTTGCGGCGCATCGGCCTCGATATCGAGATCCAGCGCTACGACCTCGCGACATATCTGAATGTCGTCTATCGTGACCGGACGTTCGATCTCACGCTCGAGAGCCTGTCCAACACATTCGATCCCACGCTCGGAATCCAGCGGGCGTACTGGTCGAAGAATTTCCGCATCGGCCTGCCGTTCTCCAACGCTGCGCACTACGCAAATCCGGAAGTAGACGGCTTGCTGGAAGCGGCGGCGATCGAGCCGGATATCGAGAAGCGCCGTGCGCTCTGGTCGAAGTTCCAGTCGGTGATCCATGAGGAAGTTGCCTCCGTCGATCTCGTTGCCGCCAGCGGCGTGATCATCGCGAACAAGAAGGTGCGCAACTTCGCACCGGGCGCCGAGGGACTGAACGGCAGCTTCGCCGATCTCTGGATCGATCCAAGCGCTTGAGCGTCGAAAAGCACCGACGCGAGCGCTGACGGCAGCCGGCACTCTTTCGGAGAATTGGAGCGCCAGTTAATCCGCTGGCGAGCGGCGTAAAGGTCGACTAACAAGGTGGCGTTCGCTTATTGGGAGGACGCGCCAAGATGTTCGAGGGGTTTGAACGTCACGATATTCAGACCGAAGCTGCGACGATCGCCTCGTTCAAAGGCGGGAGCGGCCCTCCGCTGCTTCTTCTTCATGGTTACCCGCAGACGCACATCGCCTGGCATCGCGTCGCCCCCGTTCTGGCACGTGACTACACGGTGATCGCCACGGATCTGCGGGGATATGGCGACAGCCGCGGCCCGCAGCAGGTCGACGCCTCGGCCTATTCCAAGCGGGCGATGGCGCGCGATCAGCTCGCCGTGATGAAGCATTTTGGATTTGATCGGTTTGCGGTGATTGGGCACGACCGCGGCGCGCGGGTCGGATACCGGCTGGCCATGGATCACCCCGGCACCGTGCGTGCCTTCGTGTCCCTGACCGTTATCCCGACCTGTGAAGTCTGGGCGCGCGCTGGCAGGGACTTTGCCCTCGGGGCCTATCATTGGCCCTTGTTCGCGCAGCCCTATGACCTGCCGGAACGGCTGCTGAGCGGCGAGCCCGATTTTTTCCTGGACTGGACACTGCGCAAGATGACCAAGGATATCGGCTGCCTGTCAGACGACGCCGTCGCTGTCTATCGGCAGGCCTTCCGGCGACCCGAAGTGCGCCATGCGATGATGCAGGACTACCGCGCCGGCGCGACCGTCGATCACGAGCATGACCTTGCCGATCGTGCTGCCGGGCGGGTTCTTGATTGCCCGGTGCTGGTCCTGTGGGAGCAGGGCCGGTTCAGCGAGACAGATACGCCGCTTCAGATATGGAAGAACTGGGCCACTGAGGTTGACGGCTGGGCTATTCCGGGCGGTCATCTTCAGCCGGAAGAGCAGCCCGAAGCCGTGCTCGACGCCGTTCGTCCGTTTCTCGAGCGTCGTGCGTCGGGAGTCTCGCCACGTTGACGACGGGACACCATGTCTTGAGCAATGGGTTGCCGGAGAGCACAAATCTCACATTGCGACGGAGGCCTGTCCGAGAATGCTTTGCTCCGGCGGAGTATTTGACGGAACGTTTGTTGTTTTGTTTTGCGGCCGCTTGCCGCGGACGAAGCCACGATTACGATAGTCCGCATACTTCGAAAAAGTGGACAGCGGCAGGTTATGAATAGCGAAAGTTCGGCGAGCATTATCGATCTCGGCGCCTACAGGGCGCGTCGGCGTCAACAGCAGGCGGCTGCGCGTGCCTTGTCTCAGCGAACCGCGTCGAGCCCGTTTGCCGGCGGCATCGCGTCCCAGTTCGTCTGGTTCTGGCCGGCCTGGGTGTGGATACCCGTGGGCTTTTCGATGAGCCCGGCGGCTCGATCGGATGCTTCATGAGCGACGGCAGCGTCGCGCATTCACCGGATGCTGTTGCCCCATCCCTGACCGATCTGGATCTGCCGGCGATCGTCGGTCGCAACCTGCGGCGCTTGAGGACCAGTCGCGGACATTCGCTGGAACGGCTGGCCAAGCAGTCCGGCGTGAGCCGGGCGATGCTGGGACAGATCGAGACGGGAAAGAGCGTCCCCACCATCGCGCTGCTCTGGAAGGTAGCCAACGCGCTGCATGTTCCCTTCGCCAATCTGTTGCAGGCAGAGGTGTCGCGTGGGCCGATGGTTCTGCGGCGCAGCGATGCGAAGCTGTTATCCTCGAGTCAGGGACAATTTACCTCGCGGGCACTGTTTCCGTTCGATGACGACCGGCAGGTCGAGTTTTACGAGCTGCGGATCGCGCCTCTCCACCGCGAAGTAGCAGAGCCACATGCCCCAGGGACGCGCGAAAATCTCTTCGTCGCAAAGGGGGTGGTGGAGATCACGACCGGCTTCGACAAGCCGCAGACGCTTACGGAAGGTGATGCGATACTGTTCGAAGCGGATGTGCCGCACGTCTACAAGAACCTGGTCGCGACTGAGGCTGTGCTCTATCTCGTGACGACGTATGCCGACGGCGTCGGCTGACCCCGCGGGCAGCCCGGCAGGAAACTCGCCGCCGCCAGCAAAAAGAAAACGGGCCGGATGGTGTCCGGCCCGCTTTGGAAGTGCGCGAAAGACCGCCTGAGCTCAGGCCGCCGCCTTCATCGGCATGCACATCATCATCATGCCACCACAGCCCATCATCATGGGCATGCCCATCTGCATCATGTTCATCATGCCCTCGCAGCACTTCATGAACATGTCCTTCATGGAAGCGTCGGCTGGCATCATCTCGCAGGTCATGCCGGTGGAGGTCATGGTGCACTTCACCTGGCAGCCCATCATCATCGGCATGCCCATCATCGACATCCCCATCGGCATCATGCCGCCGGACATCATCGGGTTCATGGCGTTCATCATCATGGGCATCGGCATCATCTGCATCGCGGTATTCATCTTCAGTCTCCCAATTCCAGAGTAGGAAATAACTCGTGTGCTCCGGAGTTGGAGATAAATCGTGTTGCCGAATCCGAAAAGGACGAAAGGTTCATCTCTTCCACTTTCCTCCAAGAAGGCGGAGCGGTGTGAGCGGGAGTCGTCAGGTTTGTATAAGATAATGGAATGTCGTCCGCTAAATTGGATGGCGTTTCATCCACCCTCGCGACGATGTCGCGCGGGAATCGCAGAATCGACACCAGTCGCTGACGAACACTCCTGCTAATCCGCCGGCAGTGGCTGGCAAAACGTTCTCTGGCTGCAATCTCGAGAACCGTTCTCTTCTTATTAAGTTGCCCGGCTTTTCACGGTATCGGGCGCCCGGTAAACCGGCATCAGCAAACGATCGCGGACGCGCGGACCAGCGTCAAAGCCTCATCTCATATCGGACAAATTCCGGTCGGGGCTCCGCGGGCGCGATTGTCTCTGGAACGAGTCTCTAACATCGAACGAATGCAGCATATGAGAACGCAATACCTCGCAGCCTTGGTCGCCGCCTGGCTGCTGTTGCCAACCAGCGCCAGCCTCGCCGACGCGACATCGGACAAGATCAGGGAGCGCGGGATCATCACATTCGGTGTCATCCTGTCGGGTCCGCCCTATGGCTACATCGACCCGAAGACCAAGGAGGAGCTGGGCTTCAATATCGATCTTGCGCGGGAAATCGGCCGTCGCCTGGGCGTCAACGTCGCGCTGGTGCCGGTCACGCCGCCCAACCGGGTCCAGTTCCTGCAGCAGGGCAAGGTGGATGCGCTGATTGCAAATATGGATTGGACGGCTGAACGTGCCGAGATCCTGAACTTCGCCCCGACGCCCTTCTTCAGGGTTGGCGGTGCGCTGCTGGCCCGCAAGAGCGCGGCAATCAAGCATTGGAGCGATCTGAAGGGCAAGCCCGTCTGCGTGTCCCAGGGCAGCAACTATGCCAAGCCGTTGGCCGAGGAGTTCGGGGCGCAGGTCAAGGGCTATCCGAATCAGCCGGAATCGCTGCTTGCGCTGAGGGGCGGGAACTGTGTCGCGGCCGTTCATGTCTCCGGCACATTGCGTGCGCTCGTGAAGGACAGGGCGGACGAATGGCAGGAGTTTGAGCTGCCGCTGCCCACCGATCTCATTCCGTCGGACGGCGTGGTCTGGGTCCGCAAGGGTGAAGCCGACATTCAGGCGCGGATCGACGCGATCCTGAAGGAGCTGCACGGTTCCGGCTTCATTCTCGGGATTGCCGAGAAGAACGGGCTGACGATTGACGACTTCCTGCGCGAGGCGAATGCCCGCTTCAAGTCATGACCGTCGCATCCTCCGGTTGGTTCGTCGACGAGCCTCTGGCAGCTTTCGTTCGACTGGCGCGCGACGCGGGTCTCAATTTCGGTTTCCTGCTCGACAGCTATGAGCGTCCGATCTGGAACGAAGGGCTGTTCACGACCCTTCTGCTGGTCCTTTGCTCCATTCCGGTCAGTCTGGTCGGCGGAGCACTGCTGGCTGCGGCACTCACCTCGTCGCGCCCCTGGCTGGTTTGGCCGACGCGCGCCTTCATCGAGATCACGCGGAACACGCCAACGCTCGTGCAGCTCTACTGCGCCTTCATGGTGCTGAACATGCTGGTGAGCCAGGCGCTTGGCGGTGTCGAGCGCAATCCCTTCACGCCGTTCTTCTGGGTCGTGGCCGTGGCTGGACTTCATATCGCGGCGCTCCACGCTGAGTCGCTGCGCGCGGGCCTTGACGCCATTCCGCTCACGACGCTGGAGGCCGCGCTCTCGCTCGGTTTCAGCCGGCGCGAATTGTTCTGGCAGCTCGAATTGCCGCTCGCGCTTCGCGTCGCCTTGCCATCGATCACCAACAATTTGGTCAATCTGGTGAAGCTGACCTCGATCGGATCTGCAATCGCCGTCGGCGAGATCGTCTATGCATCGATCATGATCTGGACCGCGCATGACAACGTGATCGAGCTGATGGTGCTGATCCTGGCCGTCTTCGGCGGGCTCAATCTGCTTGTCTCGCTCGCCGGCCGATGGCTGGAGCGCCAGTTGAAGGTGCCAAGCCATGGCATTTGACGGGACACTTGCGGGCTTGAGGCCAAATCCCGCCGTTCGCCCGTCCGCAGTGTCCTGCTGGCTGGTCTTGGGCATCGTGACGTTGACGGCGCTGCTGTTGTTCGACTTTGCGTTTCCCAATTCCGCCGGTACGCTTCTGGAATGGTTTCCGTTGCTTGCCAAAGGCTTCGGCGTCAACGTGGCACTCACGCTCATCGCCGTGGCATCGGGCAGCCTTGCGGGCACGCTGATCGGATTGGCGGAGCTTTCGCCGCGCCGCTGGCTACGCTGGCCGGCCACTTTCTACGTGACAGTGTTTCGCAACGCTCCTTATTTGGTGGTCGTGTTTGCTGCGAGCTACACCATCCCCTTCGAACTCCGCGTGTTCGGCACCACCGTTCCGTTTCCGGACTGGCTCAAGGCCGCGATCGGACTGGCTCTTCCGGCAAGTGGACATATTGCTGAGCTCGTGCGCGGTGCGGTCCAGTCGATCCCGATGGAGCAATGGGAAGCCGCCGCAGCTCTCGGATTCTCGCGCTGGGAGACTCTGGCCTGGATCGTTCTTCCCCAGAGCTTTCGCCGCATCCTGCCGCCGTGGACCAATCTCTGCGCCTCTGTGGCGATGAACAGTGCGTTGGTCGCGCTTGTCGGCGTCCCGGATCTCCTGCACACCGCCAATGATGCCTCGACCGCGGTTCGGCGCACCGAATTCACCGTGGTCATCTATCTCCTGATCCTGCTGTGGTTCTTCCTGTTCTGCTATCCGCTGTCATGGACGACCCGGTATCTGGAGCGTCGGTTTTCCCAGGCCTGATCCATGACGAACGCAGCTCCCCGCTCTCTCGATGACGATCCGGCACCGCTCGTCCGGCTCCGCGACGTGCACCTGAATTTCGGTGCCGCCGCGGTGCTGAAGGGCATATCGTTTGATGTCAGGCGAGGGGAGACGATCTCCATCATCGGTCCTTCGGGCACCGGAAAATCGACCATCCTTCGCTGCATCAATGGTCTCATTGTGCCGCAGCAGGGGCAGATCGTCGTCAACGGCATCGAGGTGACGGCTCTGAGCACCGAGGCCCAGCGTATCGCGTTACGCAAGAGGATCGGCTTCGTGTTTCAGCAGTTCAATCTCTTTCCGCATCTGAACGTGCTGGACAACATCACCATCGCTCCGATCCGGATCCTGCGCCAGCCGCGTGCGGAGATGGAGGCTCTCGCCCGCGAGCTCCTGAGCCGGGTGCATCTGAGCGGCAAGGAGAAGGCTTACCCTTCGCAATTGTCGGGCGGCCAGCAGCAGCGCGTCGCCATTGCCCGCGCGCTTGCGATGCGCCCCGACCTCGTGCTGTTCGACGAAGTCACATCCTCGCTCGATCCCGAGACGGTGAGTGAGGTTCTCTCCGTCATCAAGGAGCTGGTCGCTGACGGACTGACCGGAATTCTCGTCACGCACGAGATGCGGTTTGCCGAGGAATGCAGCGACCGCATCCTGTTCGTCGAGGACGGAAAGATCGCGCTCGACGATTCTCCAGCCCGGGCCTTCGGGGCGGAGGCACCTCCGCGGCTGCAAGCCTTCATCCGCGGCACGTGGGATCGGGCCTGACTTGCCTCACACCTTTCAACTCCATCTACCCAGGCTGAATGTTCAAGATGAGCTCTCCAAAACGTCAAATTCACCTCGGCTTGTTCCTTCAGGGCGCCGGCCATCATGCTTCGGGCTGGCGCCATCCGGAGGCTCGTTCCGGCAGCGACAACTTTGGCCATTTGCTCGAGGTCACGCGGCTTGCGGAGCAGGCCAAGTTCGACCTGGTATTCCTCGCCGACGGTCTGACCAGCGGCAAAGGACATCACCCCTCGACGGCAGCACGGCTCGAGCCGCTCACCCTGCTTGGCGCTCTTTCGACCGTGACGAGCAAGATCGGTCTCGCCGCGACGGCCTCGACCACCTATGGCGACCCATTTCATCTCGCCCGCGCATTCGCGTCGATCGATCATCTCAGTAACGGTCGCGCAGCCTGGAACCTGGTCACGACGTCCTACGCCCGTACGGCCGCCAATTTCGGCCGCAACGCGCATCTGGATCACGCGGACCGCTATGCCGTGGCCGAAGAGTTCGTCGACGTCGTGAGGGGGCTTTGGGACGGTTGGGAGGAAAACGCGCTGCCCAAGAACAAGGAGACGGGCGTCTATTACATCCCCGAGAAGCTGCACGCCCTGAACCACAATGGTCACTATTTCGCGGTGCAGGGACCGCTCAACATCCCGCGTTCGCCGCAGGGGCATCCGGTCGTCATTCAGGCCGGCTCGTCCGATCGGGGGCAGGCTCTTGCGGCGCGTACTGCCGACGTCGTGTTCACGGCGCAGCAGACGCTCGCCGAGGCCCAGGCATTCTATGCCGGGCTGAAGGCGCAGCTTGCGGCGCATGGCCGCAAGCGCGATGACATTGCGATCATGCCGGGCTTTCTCCCGATTATCGGACGTACCAAAAAGGAAGCGCAGGAGAAGCTCGATCAGCTCGAGCGATGGACCGATGCGAGGGAGGTGCTGCCGCTTCTGTCGGAGCGGCTCGGGCATGACATGTCTGTCTTCGATCTCGATGGACCACTTCCGGATCTCCCCGAAACCGAGCAGCTGAAGAGCCGGCAGAAGCTGCTGATCGAACTCGCGCGACGCGAAAACCTCACGATCCGCCAGCTCGCGCAGCGCGTCGCCACCTCGCGCGGCCATCACGTTCTTCTGGGGACAGCCGAGGAGATCGCCGACGAATTGGAGGCGTGGTTTGAGAGCGGCGCGGCCGACGGGTTCAACATCATGCCCGCATACTTTCCCGGCGAGCTGGTAAACTTCGTTTCCGAGGTCGTTCCGCTCCTCCAAGAACGTGGATTGTTTCGCCGCGACTACCAAGCTGACACGTTGCGAGGCCATTTCGGTTGGCCCCGTGTGCCAAGTCCATATGCTTAAGCAAGGGTAGATTCGTTATCGCGCGGCCTCGAAGCGTTTCGGAAACAGTCCGCGCTCGACGAATTCGTTGACGGATGAGCGCGGGCTCGGCTGCTCGCGCTGAAGCAGTGCCGGTGCCAGATGCGCGCCGTCGCCCTTGCGGCCGACCGCGATCGCGATCTCGACGTTGAAGCCATCGGGCACGCCGAGGACGGTGCGCGCCTTGTCGACGTCGAAGCCGCTCATGCCGTGAGCAGCCCAGCCCGCAATCGCGACCTGGTTGGCGAAATTGGCCCATGCTGCTCCTGCATCGAAGGAATGGGTCCGGGAGAATTGCGCTTCCGTCTTGCCCGGCGGTATGAACTCTTTCCGCGAAAGCAGGTAGATCAGTGCTGCCGCATGCTGCGCCCAGCCTCGGTTGAATTCGATCAGCGGCGCAAGAAAAGCATCAAATTCCGCCTGGCCTCTCAGGGCATAGAGAAAATGCCAGGGCTGCGAGTTGTAGGCAGAGGGCGCCCAACGGGCTGCCTCGAAGAACGTTCGCAATTCGCTCTCCGGTATCTGCTCGTCGGAAAATCCCCGGGGTGACCAGCGATCGATGAAGATGCGCTCCGCCGGATGTTCTGCGGTTCGGTTCGTGCGATGCGAAGTCTGAGTTGTCACAATATGCCTCTCTCATTCCCCGGCGAGGCATTTGCATCGCGGGAGCATGCGTCCGGCAATATCACAGGTGCTCCAGCGTCGGACACATCCTCCTTGCAATGAAGCCAAATTTGGGAGGATTTCTCCGAGTTCAGGGAATTTCCAGAATTCAATTTTTGAATTTCTCGTCCATACGACAATTTCTTGCATCGGTAGCGAGCGGCTCCTGACACTGATCCGGCAATGCCGTCGTTGTTCGCCGCAACGCGATACCGCAAGCTTGTCACCGTGGCTCCGTGTGCTTGCCGCGAGGGGCAACGCGGCGCGGGCAGGAATTGTCATTGCAGAGACGCCGCTCATGTCGATGCAGATGTTTCCTTCGTCGCTCTTAGTTTGAAAACCATTCCGCCGGATTTGCCGATACGATCACTCTCGTAATCTTCGCGAGAACGTCAGCTAGTGCAATCGAACACATCGACAGCGCAAATTGCTCCCGGCAAGGGACTAGAGGTCCGCGGCTTATCGAAGCGCTTTGGCCCGACCGTGGCGCTTGAGGACGTCGCGCTCACGGTCGGCCCGGGCGAGATCGTCGGGTTGATGGGGGCGAACGGCGCCGGAAAATCAACACTGGTCAACATCCTTGCCGGCGCCCTGCATGCCGACGCTGGCGAGGTTTGGCTTGACGGCGAGCCTTTTCAACCGACCTCGCCAAGGGATGCTATTGCCGGAGGTGTTGTTGCGATTCACCAAGCCACCGACCGCGCCGGCGTTCCCGGACTCACCCTTGCCGATGCGCTTCTGCTCGATCGTTTTGCCGACGGCCGCGCGGGCCTGTTTGTCTCGCGGCGCTCGGTTCGAAGCGAGGCTGCGAAGATCGCCCGTCGCGCAGGTTTCGATCTGCCGTTGGATGACGATTTCGGCGATATCGGGCCGGCCGAGCGGCAGCTGGTTGGGATTGCGCGCGCGCTCTCGGCCAATCCGAAGCTTCTGATTCTGGACGAGCCGACCGCAAGCCTGTCGGCGTCGGAGGCCGATCGGCTGTTCACGATCCTGGAAGACCTGGCCTTGCGGGGGCTTTCGATCATCTACATCTCGCACCGTACGGCGGATCTGGCGCGGCTCGCAACGCGCGTGGTCGTGCTGCGCGGCGGGCGGGTGGTGGCGACCCAGTCGCGACGAATCGATTTTTCGCTTGCCCTCGAAGCGATGATTGGCCGGGCCGTGACAAGCGTCAGGCCCGCGTCTCGACCCGGGGGCGCATCGCGCCTCCGGATCAGGGAGTTGCGCTTTTTCACCGACAGTCGTCCGTTCGATCTCGACGTTCGCGAAGGGGAGGTCGTCGCGCTGATCGGTCCGCTCGGATCCGGCAAAAGCCGATTGTTGAATATTTTGTTCGGCGCCCAGACGGCGCATTCGGGCGAGATCGAGCTCGACGGCTGGCCGTTCCATCCTGCCTCACCGCGCGACGCGATCGCCGGCGGAGTTTTTCTGGCCGGCGAAGACCGCAAGCGAACTTCGTTTGTGCCCTCCGATTGGCCGGGCGGGACGGTCGCCGCCACGATCGCCCAGCCGCATCTTAGGCGCTGGTTTCCACTCGGTCTGTTGCTTGGCGCCAGGGAGCGTCAGGAAGCTGACCGTGCAGTGTCGCGTCTTGGCATTCGAGCTTCGGGGCCGTTCGCCCGCCTGGACACGCTCTCCGGCGGCAATCAGCAGAAGGTGGTTCTGGCGCGCTGGCAGGCCGAGCCGGCGCGGCTGCTGCTGCTTGATGAGCCATTCCAGGGCGTGGACGTCGGAGCGCGGGCCGACATCATCGCCGCAATTCGCGCGCAGCAGGGCGTTGCCACCCTCATCGCCACATCCGACGCGGAGGAGGCCTTCGAGGTCGCCGACAGGGTGCTCCTTCTCGACAAAACCGGACTTCATGCCGCAGGCGACACCGTCGCGGCATCCGCAGGATTCTGACTCATGACCACTACCACAGAACCGCTCGCCGCCACGGCCGCGCATCCAGTCACCCAACCTCTGTCCGAACTCGTGCGGCGCTGGGCAGTGTTCGCTCTGCTTGCTGGTTTGATCGTTCTTTTCTCGCTGCGAGAGGCGGCCTTCCTGACGCTGCCCAACGTGATGAGCGTTCTGCAGGCCGTGTCGGTGGTGGCGATCATCGGGGTTGGTGTGACCATCTCGATTGCGGTCGGCGGTTTCGACCTGTCTGTTGGAGCGGTCGCCGCGTCCAGTGTCATGACGGCGAGCTACGCCATGGTCGTCTGGCACTTCGGCGCGGCGGAGACGGTTCTTTTCGTCCTCGCACTCGGCCTTGGCATAGGCCTCATCAATGCATTCCTGATCGTTCGCCTCAACGTGCCAGACCTGCTTGCGACGCTCGCGGTGAACTTCCTCCTGACCGGGCTTCAACTCATTCCCACGGCAGGACGCTCCATCGCCACCGGTCTCATCCTGCCGGACGGAAGAGCTGCGAACGGTGTGTTCGACCCTGCGTTTCTAAGCCTGGGGCGGACGCGCCTGTTCGATCTGGTGCCGCTTCCGGTCGTGATCATGCTTCTGGTCGCGGTTGTCGCGGGAATCTTTACTGAGCGGACGAGGTTCGGCCGGCTGATATTCGCAGTCGGCGGCAACGAGCTGGCCGCGCGTCTGGCCGGTGCACCGACCGGACGGCTGAAGGTGCTGGCGTATGGCCTGTCGGGGAGCCTTGCCGCGCTCGGCGGCGTGATCGTTGCGGCTCGTGTCGGTCGCGGCGACGTATCTTCGGGGGCCTCGCTTCTGCTCGATGCCGTTGCGGCGTCATTGATCGGCTATGCGGTGCTGAATGCCCGCCGTCCCAATGTGCTGGGCACGGTCGTGGGCGCCATCTTCGTCGGCGTCCTCCTGAACGGCCTGACGATGCTGAACGTACCGTATTACACGCAGGATTTCGTCAAGGGCGTCGTTCTGGTCGGCGCCCTTGCTCTCACCTACGGCTCTGCCCGCCGCAGACGCTAATTCCTTCACTCACCAAAGAACCGGGGAAATCCAACATGAGCTTGCGCACGTCCTTGCCCGCTGCTGCTTTCGCAGCGGCTCTCGCCATCGCTCCCGCCGTCGCCGAAGGCATCGCAGGCGCGCCGCCGCCTTTCGACAAGGGCAACGTCAAGGTGGCGCTGGTCAGCTACATTTCCAGCGGCGACTTCTTCGAGGCCTACCAGTCGGGCGTGCAGGCGCAGGCCAAGAAGCTCGGGATCGACTTGCGTGTTTTCCCGGGCAAGCAGGATGCGGCCGAGCAGCGCTCGCAGATCGAGCAGGCCATCACCCTGGGCGTCAAGGCCATCGTGATCGACCATGGTTTGCCGGAATCGCTGAAGGACGTCGCCCAGAAGGCAGTCGATGCCGGCGTCAAGGTCGTCGCCTTCGACGTCAATCTCGACAATGCGAGGATTCCCCAGGTCGAGCAGAGCGATCATCAGCTTGCTCGCCTGGCACTCGAGCAGGCAGTGAAAGAGAATGGCGAGAGTTTTGCTGCCGGTTATGTCTATGTGGCCGGCTTTGCCCCGCTCGATCGCCGCAATGAGGTCTGGGAGGAGTTCAAGAAGAAATATCCCGGCATCAAGGAAGCGGCCCGGTTCGGCATCGTCAATGCCACGACTGCGTCCGGCGTTGCCGATCAGGCCAAGGCGGTGCTTCGCGCGCACCCGGAAATCACCGTCGTCTTTGCTCCCTACGACGAATTCGCGCGCGGCGTGAAGCTGGCGGTGAACGAGCTTGAGCTGCAGGGCAAGGTGAAGATCTATTCAGCCGACGTCTCGACGGCGGACATCCGTGAAATCACCGAGGCGAACAGTCCTTGGGTAGCGACAGTCGCAACCAATCCGGCAGTGGTCGGTGCAGTCTCGGTCCGCGCGGCGGCCCTTGCCGTGGCCGGCACGGATCCCGGCCATGCGATCACCGTGTCGCCCGTGTTGTTGACCCAGAAAGTGCTGGCCGAGAGTGGCGTGAAGACGGTCGAGGAGCTCTCGGCCAAGATTCCGTCGTTCGGCTCATCGTCGGCCGCGAAAGCGGCCTGGATTTCGGAATGAACCCTTGAATCTTGAGGACACGAGAATGATCAAGTTGAAATCCGCTATTGCCGCCGGTGCTGCGATGCTGGTGCTCTCCGCGCCTGCGTTTGCGGGCGGGCTTTCGGGTGCGCCGGCGCCGTTCGAGAAGGGCGGCGTGAAAATCGCCGTGGTCAACTTCATCGGCGGCGGCGACTGGCTTCAGGCCTTCGAAGCCGGGACCAAGCGGCAGGCCGATGCCCTGAACGTCGACCTGCGCATCTCCGAGGCACGCCAGGATCCCGATGCTCAGCGACGGCTGATCGAGGATGCCATCAATCAGAAAGTCGATGGCCTCATCATCAACAACGGCAAACCAGAAGCCCTGAAGGACGTGGCGCAGAAGGCGCTCGATGCCGGCATCAAGGTCGTCGCCTATGACGTCAATCTCGACGATCCGAAGATTCCGCAAGTCGAGCAGAGCGATGCCGAAATGGCTCGCCTCGTGCTCGATCAGGCGATCAAGGAGCAGGGCCATGGCATCAAGGGTGGGGTCGTCTATGTCGCGGGCTTTGCGCCGCTCGATCGTCGCTACGCCGTCTGGAAGGAGTTCGGGAAGGCGCACGGCCTAGAGGAACGTGCGGTCTGGGGCGTCGTGAACGATTCCGTGCCGGCCTCGGTCGCCGACCAGACCAAGGCCGTGCTGCGGGCACATCCGGAAATCACGGCCATCTTCACGCCTTGGGATGAGTTCGCGCGAGGGGTGAAGCTGGCGATCGACGAGCTGGGAGTCGCCGACAAGGTAAAGATCTACGGGGTCGATATCTCGACGTCGGATATTCAGGCGATCATCGAGCCGAAGAGCCCCTGGGTGGCGACGGCGGCCACCAATGCGGCTGTGGTCGGCGAAGTCTCGGTGCGCGCGGTTTCGCTGCTCGTCGCCGGTCAGGATCCCGGTCATTCCGTGCTGGTCCAACCGCGACTGGTGACGCGGGCGGACCTCGTGGAGAACAACATCAAGACCATCGAGGAGCTGGCGGCCAAAATTCCAGCCTTCCGCACCAGCGAGGCAGCGACTGCACCGTGGATCCCGTCGGTCAAGTGAACTGAAGCACCGCGGGCGCATTTGCGCCCGCGGTGCCGCGTTCACCGGTCGAGCCAGGCGTCGGAAAAGTCACCGGCGGTGAGGTCCACGCTGTTGTAGAGATCGCGCACGCGAGCGTTGCTGACGATGGTCGTCTCCAGCGCCACCAGCGGCAGAGCGGGCAGGTCGTCGCTGGCAATTTTCTGAATCTGGCGGAATTGCTCGGCGCGACGGGCCTCGTCGCGTTCAGTGCTGGCCTGCCGGAACAGCTCGTCGACCGCTGGATTGTTGTAGTGGGCGGCGTTGACATAAGGCAAGGGATGCTTGATCCCGTCGGACCAATAGATCCGCTGCACGCCGACCGTCGGGTCGAACAGCAGGCCGAGCCCGTTCAGGTTGAGATCGAAATCCCGGTCGTAATAGACGCGCTTGATGAAGGTGGCGAGGTCGCCGTCGAGAATGTCGACGCGGATTCCTATGCGACCGAGAGCCGATCGCAAGTAGCCAGCCGTCGCCTTGAATGCCGCGCCCGGGATGAAGGTCAGCTTCAGCGCGAACCGGAAGCCGCCGCTACCACGCTTGAGGCCGGCTTCGTCGAGAAGACGGTTGGCTTCGTCCAGATTGAAGGGATGATTGAAGGTCGTCCGGTCGAAATAGGCCGACAGGACTTCGGGAATCGGCGAGCGGATTTCGCCGGCATAGCCGTAATAGATCCACTGGCGGATGAAATCGCGATCGATGGCGTGTGCTATCGCGTGCCGCACCGCGCGTTGGGTGAGATACTGGTTGTCGAGGCTGAACTCCAGGATCACGGCATTGTTGAGATAGGCGTCTCGTTGGGAGGAAACGACGAATTTTCCACCTTCGGCCAGTCGTTTCACGTCGGACAGTGAGAGGGTGCCGCTGCCGGTGGTATCGGCCTCTCCCGTCTCGAGCGCGGCGGAAGCTGCGGATGGATCGGTGACGAACTTGACGATGAACCGATCCAGATGGGGACGATCGGGACGCCAATACTGGGGATTGCGGCGCAGGCTCACATGGCTGCCGCGCTTCCATTCCTCGAAGACGAACGGTCCGGTGCCGATCGGGGCGTTGTTGTTGGCGCTGCTGTCGAGATTATCGGCCTGATAGGCGTGACGCGGAAGTATAGGGGATTCCGCGGCCGAGAGCGCCTTCAGGAAATAGGGCGTCGGCTTCGACAGCTTCACCACGGCGGTCAGTGCGTCCGGCGTTTCGACGCGATCGAGATTGGCGAAGCTGATCCGGCCGCGCGGCCCGACCTTCTGCAGGGCCTGCAACGAGAACTGGACGTCGGCGGAAGTGAAATCCGCGCCATCGTGCCATTTGACGCCCGGCCGCAGGGTAAAGGTGTATTCGAGCCCGTCCGCGCTCACGTTCCAGGCCGTTGCCAGCAGCGGGCGCGGCGTGAAGTCCGCGCTGTAGGTCAGCAGGCCCTCGGTGACCTTGGTGCTGATATTGCGGGTGTTCGTGTTGGTGTCGAACAGGGGAACGAGCGTTCGTGGTTCTCCCTGCGTGACGACGGTCAGCGTTCCGCCGCGGCGCGCCTCGGCAAGGGCAGGGAAGCCGGCGAGCGGCAGGGCGGCCATGCCGGCGCCTGCCTTCAGGAGGGATCGTCGATCAAGGAGACCGCGTACGCGATCGGAAGTCGTCACCATCTGGCTGAACTTTCTGGTGTTGTGCGCTGGGTTTCAGCGATGCGCGCGCAAGCTAGTGCGCTGCGATATGTGGGGTCAATTTTGTATTTGCGGTCGTTTGGAGATGAAGTGCTGCCGTTAGCCGAAGCGGACAGAAGGCTCTGCTGCGGTCGGCCCGTCGATCGACGTTGCACGTCCCAGTGTCGCGCTGCCGCGCCCCCGGCGAGGGATGATCCGCAGCGTGTTAGCATGCCGGACACGACATTTTCGCCTGTTGTCGTGACATACGGTGGAATGAACCTGCTGGCCAACACGCGCTCTGAATGGCGTTCATCGTCTTTGCCGCCGCTCGATTGATAATCATGTTGGGGCTAGCCAACATGCTCACCCGGCATGTTCAGGCCTCCGCACGAGGGACGTAAGTTCACATGAAGCACTTGTTGTTGTCGTCACTCCTGGTGTCGCTCGCGGCTACGTGGCCCTCAGCCTGGTCGAAGGAGCCTCCCCAACTCGTCACTGAGGATTTTCACGTCCCATCCGCGACGCACGGCGTTCGGCTCTTTCTGCGCAACAAGCGTCCAAAGGACCTTGTGAAGTTCGATGCGTCCCGCACCGTGCTTTACGTTCATGGCTCGACACAGCCGTCGGAAACCGTGTTCGATCTGCCGGTCGGGCAGGGGTCCTGGGCCGACTACATCGCGTTACAAGGCTACGACGTCTGGCTCGTCGACGTTCGTGGTTATGGCGGCTCGAGCCCTCCGACGGATCAGTCAAAGCCATTCGCGACGACACGAGAAGCCGTCGACGATCTCGGTGTCGCCGTCAACCACATCCTCACGCAGCGCGCGATATCGAAATTGCAGTTGATCGGCTGGTCATGGGGAACGTTGATCGCCGGCAGCTATGCGGCCGAGCAGCCGCAGAAGGTCGCTGGCCTGGTTCTGGTCGCGCCGCCCTGGCTCTCGTCAGCCGGCGGCAAGATCCCGGAAACGGCGTGGCAGGAATGGACGATCGATAGTGCGCTCAGGCGGCTTCAGACCGGCGTGCCGGGCGGGCAGGCGGAAGCGATCTTTCCGTCCGCGTGGAAGGTGGTCTGGGAGCAGGCTCTTCTCGCCACCCAGCCGGATGCCAAGGCGCATAATCCGCCGCGCTTCCGCTCGCCGACCGGCGTTGTGGCTGACGGTGCCGAATATTGGAGCGCCAACAGGGCAATCTATGATCCCGGCAGGATTTCCGCGCCAACGCTCATCATCCGCGGGGAGTGGGACGAGCTGACACCCCTGAGCCAGTCACAAGCGCTGTTCGCGCTTCTGCGCAATGCGCCGGTGCAGCATCTGATCGAAATCCCGCGCGCCACGCATTTCGTCGAGGTCGAGACGGGGCGCGACATCCTCTTTCATGAAGTCCAGAGCTTCCTCGACCGCAATTGACCGGCCGAACGATTCCGCCGGCTCCGCACCGTAGCGCGATTGAAGGTCTCCAGTGAGTTCAGCGGCGCGGGCGTACGAAAGAAATGCGGCTGCGTTGGCGCATATCGAGAAGAGTTCTTTCATCGCAGCGGTGATCTTTGGTTTGGCGTTTCATTGTGCATGTGGCGAATTTTTCTCATGATGCGCTCTGTTCGCCTCACAGGATGCAGATTGAAAAAAATGAAATATCGCTTGCTTTCACTCGTCGCCGGAATCGCACTTCTCGCCGTACCGGCTCTTGCAGATCAGAAGATCAAGGTCGGAATATCCGGCGGAGACTCCGAGATCGTCTGGGCGAAGGTCAAGGAAATCGCCGCCAAGGACGGGCTCGATGTCCAGGTGGTGGTCTTCAACGACTATCTGCTGCCGAATGCTGCGCTCGATGCCGGTGATCTCGACGCCAATGCCTTTCAGCACAAGCCGTTCCTCGAGAACCAGATCAAGACGAGAGGCTATAAGATCGCACCCGTCGGGGAGACCATCGTTGCTCCGATCGGCCTCTATTCCAGGAAGGCAAAATCCGTCGCCGACATCAAGGATGGTGCATCGATCGGCATTCCCAACGATCCTTCGAATGGCGGCCGCGCGCTGCTGCTGCTGCAGGCTCAAAAGCTGGTGAGGCTGAAGGACGGGACGGGTATCCTGCCGACGGTGCTCGACATCGTCGACAATCCGAAGAAGCTCAAAATCCGCGAGATCGACGCGGCCCAGCTTCCGCGCAGCCTTGATGACGTCGACGCCGCCGTGATCAACACCAACTACGCTGTTCCCGCCGGGTTGATCCCGGGTAAGGATTCCATCGCGATCGAATCCTCCGTCGACAATCCCTACAACAACTTCATCGCTGTCCGGGAGAAGGACAGGGACGCCCCCTGGGTCGCGAAGCTTGTGCACGCGTATCAGAACGACACTATCCGCCAGGTCATCAAGGACAAATTGCCCGGGCAGATTCCGGCGTTTTGAGGCTAAGGGATTGGAAGGCGGCAAGCCGTTTGACTGAATGTGCTGATCCGGCGACGGCGCCGGATCAGCGTACTGCCCGACGCTGGCAGCAAGTGCGCCTCTACACATGGACGCCGACCGACCCCGATTTGCTCCCGGGAGGATCTCCTATGGGATCAAAACGATCTTCCCGGTCGCCGATCGGCTCTCGATCTTTCGATGAGCGTCTGCAACCTCATCCAAGGAGTAGGTGCCGCCAATGATCACGGTCAGTGCGCCCGTCGAGGCAAGCTCGAATAGCCGAGTGAGGTCAGCGCGGAGCGAGTCTGGAGCGAGCAGCGGAAGGAGCGCAAAACCGCTTATCGTTTGGTTTTTTGACGCCATATCCTCCAGCTCCTGATGGGTGAAGGCTAGTCTTCCGAGGGCGCCGAACATCAGGATTCCGCCCGGCTTCAATGCCTTGAGACACCCCGAGGCGACAGTCCCGCCGACGAAGTCATAAGCGAGGTCAACGCCGCCTGCACCGGTGGCTTCCAGTACCGCGTCGCTCCACCGGTGATCCCTGTAGTTCAGGGCAATGTCAGCACCGAGGGAGCGTGCCAAGCTCAATTTTTCCGATGTGCTTGCCGTAGCGATGATCCTTGCTGCCCCCTCGCGCTTTGCGAGCTGCACGAGCAAACTGCCAACTCCGCCCGCGGCCGCTGTGACAAGCACCGTCTTGCCGTTGAGCGGGTATCGTCGGACGGCGTGGAGGGCCGTGAGACCCTGAACCAATAGAGCGACTGCGACCTCTGGCGAGACGGAGTCCGGCATTGGCACGGCTGCAGCGGCGTCGACTGAGACGTACTCCGCATAGCCACCGCTGCTGCCGAAAGCGAAGAGCGGGATCGCCACTCTTGTCCCCGGCGCAATCTTCGCTCTCCTTCCTGCCGCCTCGACCACACCGGCTATCTCGACACCGAGCATCAGCGGCAGATCAGGTGTGACAGCATATTCGTCCCGGCGCATCAGCGCCTCGAAGAAATTGATGCCGGCCGCCTGCACGCGCACCAGGATCTGCCCGTCGGCAGGCGTTGGTTTGGGGACTTGCACGACATCGAGAACGTCGGGTCCCCCGAACCGGCTCAATCGAACTGCTTTCATGATTCATCCCGGACGAAAATCAAACAAGGTGCACCGTTTCTATCTGTGGATCTTTGCGATACGCTAGGGACAAGTTTATCCAATAGGAACCTGTCGGTAACCATGAAGAGTTCGAGCAAGCGACTTCCCGCCTTGCCGATTGAGCGCGCGCTGAAAGTCATAGCGGGACGTTGGAAGGCGTTGATCCTCTACCACCTTCTCGCTGGTCCCAGGCGGCTGTCGGAATTACGTAGGCTGGTCCCGGGGATCAGCCAGAAGGTTCTCGTGCACCAGCTTCGCGAACTTGAGGAGCACGGGCTCGTTCGCCGCGAGATTTTTCGTCAGGTTCCGCCTCGCGTCGACTACTCGGCGACCGAGCTGGGACTAAGCCTGCAACCCATCATGCTGGCCCTGTGCGAGTGGGGACAACACCATGCCAGGGAGCTCAACGAGTTTGACGGCCTGAGGGACTGTGTCGTGAGGCCGGTTGTTGCAAACGATGTCTTGTCCGCGCGGGTCAGGCGCCACGGGCCTACGCACTAGCGCGCCTATCGGAACGACACCATCCGCCAGGTCATCAAGGACAGGTTGCCCGGGCAGATTTCGGCGTTTTGAGGTCAGGAGGTGTGCCATGATCGTGAGGCCGTCAACGGCCTCACGATCGTGATGAGCAAGGCTTCAGTCAGCCACCACCATCGGGATCGGCAGCGTGGTGACCGACTTGATCTTCTCCATCGCGAAACGCGAGGTGACGTTCTTCAGCGGTACTGCGCCGATCAGTTTCTTGTAGAACACGTCATAGCTTTGCATGTCCGCGACCACGACGCGCAGCATGTAGTCGACGTCGCCGGCCATGCGATAAAACTCCATCACCTCGGGCATGGCGCTGACGGCAGCCGCAAACCGTTTCAGCCAGGCATCCGAATGATCGGAGCTCTCCACCGACACGAACACGGAGAGGCCGAGCCCGATCTTGTTCTGGTCGACGAGGGCCACCCGCTTCAGGATGACGCCGTCGGCTTCCAGGCGCTGGATGCGCTTCCAGCAGGGGGTGGAGGAGAGGCCGACCCGGTCACCAATCTCGGCGACGGAGAGCGAAGCATCTGCCTGGAGCACCATCAGGATCTTGCGGTCAATGGCGTCGAGCCGACGGCTCGTCTCGGGAAGTTGGACGGCGAGGTCAGTCATGGGGAGGATTTTGTTCCGTTTTGAAGTGAGGAGATTGGGCAGCGCTGTTGCTGCGGCGGCTTTCGGTGCCATCAGCCGTGGGGACCAAACATGAAGATGTCGAAGAGATTGTCGACCTCGCCATCGCGCTCGCGTGAATGGGCCTCACGGACGCGCCGGTTCCAATCGCGGGCTTGCTCGAGGAGCTTGGCGAGATGCGTGTGCAGTAATGCGATGTAACCCACAGTCCCTCTCATTCAGTCAGCGAGGAGAGCGACGTCAAGCTATCATGCCGAAATCGGCCTTGAACACTGCCGCTGGGCGGCAGGCGCAAGTTTGGTAGAATCGTTTCGAGCGCGCGAGCCGTTTGAGAAGTGCATTTTAAGGTCTTGCGCAGGCGTAGACGATTTGTCGCCCCAGCTCGGGCGACAAGCCGTTCTGATCGCAAAGCCTCAAGCTTTGACCAGCGGAGCGGGAGCTCACTTCAGATAGTCGGGCAGCTTGAACCCGTCATAGAAGCGATCCGACAGAATTGCAGTCTTGAACCCGGGCGACTTGTATCCTGCGATGATGTCCCGCGCCCATTCGGCATCGGCGTTAGCCTGCTTCACGGCAACGACGTTGATGTATGGCGTCGTCATCTTCTCCAGTGCAAAAGCGTTGGTCAGCTTCAGCCCGCTGTAGATCGCAAAGTTGCCCTGAACCGCGGCAAAGTCGACGTCGTCAAGTGCGCGCGGCGCCTGCGCGGCTTCCAGCGGAATGATCTTGATGCCGCCTGGATTCTTGATCACGTCGAGCTCGGTGACGTCGACCGGCTTGCTGTCGCGAATTTCGATCAGGCCGAGATCGCGCAGAACCCACAGGGCGCGCTGGAGATTGACGGGATCGTTGGGCACTGCGACGCTCGAGCCCGGCTTGATCGGCGTGCCGAGTGGATGCTTCTTGGAGTACAGTCCCATTGGTGGGGTCGGCACGTGAACGATGCCGACGAGATCGGTCTTCTGCCTCTCGTTGTAAGAGTTGAGAAAGATCGTGTGCTGCATCACATTGGCATCGATCTCCGACTTGAACACGGCGTTGTTCGCCTCGAGACCGGTCGAGAACTCGACATAGCGGATGGTATAACCCTTCTTCTTGAGCTCCGGTTCGACGCCGACCTTGAACTCGTCGATATAGGGACCGGGCACGAATCCGACTTTGAGCTCGGCCTTGGCGGGTTGCTGCGCCAGCGCATTTCCGACGGCGAGGGAGAGGATCGAGAGGCTAGACAGGAACAACCAGACTTTCTTCATTTCAAACTCTGCGGACTTTCTTGGATATTGTGGTCAGAAGGTCTCAGGCGATCGCCTTGACCGCGTTGGAGTAGATGCTTGCAGGCCGTGTGAGGCCATAGTGCTCGCGCAACGTTGAGCCGCTGTAATCCTCGCGGAACAGCCCGCGCTTGCGCAGGATCGGCACGACCTGCTCGGCGAAACTATCGAGCCCGCCCGGCAGCCAGGGCGGCATGACATTGAAGCCGTCGGCTGCGCCGTTTTCGAACCAGGTCTGGATATTGTCGGCGATCCTCTCTGGCGTTCCCGCGATCACCCAATGGCCGCGGGCGCCGGCGAGGCGTTGGACCAATTGCCGGATGGTTGGCTTCTCGCGATCGACGATATCGACGACCAGCTTGAACCGGCTTGCGACACCGCGCGCGCTGGCCGTGTCGATCAGATGACGCGGGAAGGGGCCGTCGAGATCATAGCCGGAAAGATCGAGCCCGATCATCTGGCGGAGCTGCGTCAGCGAATATTCGGGCTGGATAAGCTCGTTGAACTCCTCCTGCAAGCGATCGGCTTCTGCTTGGCTGCTGCCGATGAACGGGCTGATGCCGGGCAGGATCTTGATCTGATCGGGGCTGCGGTCGAACAGGCGCGCCTGCTTCTTGATGTCGGCATAGAACTGCTGGGCGCTGCCCAGCGTCTGATGTGCGGTGAAGATCGCTTCGGCGAATTGCGCGGCAAAGGCTCGGCCGTCGTCGGAGGAGCCGGCCTGAACGTAGACCGGGCGGCCCTGCGGCGTGCGCGAGATGTTCAGCGGTCCGCGAACGCGAAAATGCTTGCCGACGTGATTGAGCGCATGGATCTTGCTCGTCTCGGCGAACACGCCCGATACGGGATCATTGACCAGTGCGTCGTCTTCCCAGCTGTCCCAGAGCCGGGTGATGACGTCCAGATACTCCCGGGCGCGCTCGTAGCGCTCGTGATGCAGAGGATGCTCGGGCAGGCCAAAATTCTGTGCCGCCTGTGGCGCGCTGGTGGTCACGATATTCCAGCCGGCGCGGCCGCGGCTGAGGTGGTCGAGTGAGGCGAACAGACGCGCCAGATTGTAGGGCTCGGTATAGGTCGTCGACGCCGTCGCAATCAACCCGATGCGGCTGGTCACTGCGGCGATCGCCGCGAGCCAGGTGATCGGCTCGAAGCGGAATCGCTGAGCGTAGCGCACGTTATCGGCCAGCGCCGGCCCGTCGGCAAAGAAGATGGCGTCGAATTTGTGCGCTTCGGCCTTCTGCGCAAGCTCCTGATAATGCGTGATGTCGAGAATGCGCTCCGCCGCCGAATCCTTGTAGCGCCACGCTGCTTCGTGATGGCCGCCGGGATAGATGAAAACGTTGAGGACAAGCTGGCGCTGGTTGCTCATGGTTTATTGCTCGCGTGGAGGCCGCGTCGAGCGACCCGATCGGTGCGACTCTATGTCGGCGTTAGCGCGAATGTCGATGAAATGGATTTGCGTTGTTGCCTGGAGCGCGAGCAAGAACTTGCGAAAAACGCTTGAAACGTAGATGACGGCCAAACGCACGATTGGCGCGACGTTTCGCGGCCGCACAGGTACTTCGATAGAAATCGTTCCGTAGCTGTGATCGTGACACCGCGCGCGTCAGAATCGGGAGAGCATCGACGGCAACATCGCGATCGTCGGTGGCACGGTTGCCCGCGATCGAAAGGCCCCCTGATGGTATCGGCTGTCTAGCCCTGCTTGTTACGGGCCGTGGCCTGCGTCACGATGCTGTTCGGCGGCACGTCCTGGGTCAGCCAGACGTTGCCGCCGATGGTCGACCCCCGGCCGATCGTGATCCGGCCGAGGATGGTTGCGCCGGCATAGATCACGACATCGTCCTCCACGATCGGATGGCGTGCATCGCCCTTGATCAGGTGACCCTCGTCGTCGGTCGGAAAGTGGCGCGCCCCGAGCGTCACGGCCTGGTAGATGCGGACGTTGTCGCCGATGATCGCGGTTTCCCCGACGACGACGCCGGTGCCGTGATCGATGAAGAAGCCGGAGCCGATGCTCGCGCCGGGATGAATGTCGATGCCGGTCCTGGTATGAGCGATCTCCGCGACGAGCCGCGCAATCAGCCGCGCGCCGAGCCGGTGGAGGATGTGCGCGAGGCGATGGTGGATGATCGCGGTCATCCCGGGATAACCAATCAGGATCTCCGGAAAGTTCCTCGCCGCGGGATCGCCGACGAACGCGGCGCGGAGGTCGCTGATGATCAGCCCGCGCACATCGGGAAGCTGCGAGGCGAAGTTGCGCGTCAGGTCGATCGCATCATCGCGCCGGAAGCCGGGCGTGAGCTCGTCGCCGATGAAGAGGGCGGCGCGATGGACCTGGTCGCAAAGGCTGTCGAGCGCGATGCTGAGACGGTTGCCGACGAAATAGTCGATGTTCTCGGCGTCGAGATCGAATTGGCCATAGTGCCGCGGAAACAATGCTTCGGTGAGGCCGTCAAGAATAGCCTGGAGCGCCTCGCGTGAGGGGGCGCGGCGGGCCTCACCGTCCCGGCGGATGCTGTGGGTCTCCTCTCGGGAGACGCGGAGCGCGGCGACAAGTCGATCGAGCTGCCAGCGCCGCTCGGCCGGTTCGACGCGGTTCAGCGCTGCATCTTCGGGCGACTTCTGGGGGATCTCATGCTTCATGCGGCCGTAACCCCATCGGTTGTGATGCCGGCGTAGAGTGTCACCTGACGTGCGCCAAGGGAATGCTGATTTCGGCGAGAAGGTCAAGGTCGAGGTCGTGCTTGATCTCGATGTACTCCCCGTTCCAGTACACCAGCCCGGAGAGTTGAGGCGACAGGTCGAAGCTCAGGAGGCTGCCCACGATGATCCCGTGCGAATGGCGCTCGATGATCTCCTCGACCTGGCATTCGATGGTTGCCAGCGAGTTGTCGAGCAGTGGCACCCCGGACGTGCCGGCAGACCACGGAATGCCGTCGAACCGCTGCGGCCCCCTAAGGCGTCCGTTGCTGAACCGGCTGGCCAGCTCCTGCTGGTCGGAGCCCAGAATGTTTACGCCGAAAACACGGTGGCGCTCGATCAGCGCAAAGGACGACGCTTGCCGGTTAACGCTGACCAGCAGCCGGGGTGGGCTCGCGCTGAGCGAGGTGAGGGACGTGACGGTCATCCCCGTGATGTCATGCTCGAGACCGGCCGTGATGATGCTCACACCGCCAGCAAGGCGGCGCATCACGGAGCGAAACTGGTGTTCGATCTCGTCATTGTCGGTGACGAGATGAATGTCCGACTTTCCCATGTCTGTCTCTCCCTGCATCGGACCGTCGAATGCCGGCGCCTGCCGTTCTAGAAGAAGCCCTTTGCCGGTAACGGCGTGCCGTTGATCTCGTATTGGCCGATCGAGCGCGCCTTGTAGGTGGTCGGATTATGGGACGAGAGCGTCCGCGCGTTACGCCAGTGGCGATCGAAATTGGTGACCTTCTTGGTCGCCGATGCGCCGCCGACGTCGAACAGCAGGCTGCCGCCGCGGATAGCGAGATCGTCAGCAATGATCTTGGCTTTCGCCGAGAGCAGCGCCGCGGTGTGGGCGGCGTCGGCCCCGTTCGGGGACCCGGAATCGAACGCATCGGTCGCAGCATCGAGCGCCTCGGCGGCCGCGAGCACCACGGTTTCGGCGGCGAATGCGCCGCTGGCGATCTGGCCGACGGTTTGTTGGAGCAGGGGGTCCTCAGTAGGTATCTCGTTCGGCGCGTAGTAGAAGGTCCGCTTGCGGGAGCGGACCAGCGCAGTGGCATCGCGTAGCGTGGCACGCGCGATGCCGGCGACGACCGCTGTGAGGAAGAGCTGGGCGAACGTGTTGGAGTAGGCGATGCCATAGCCGCCGTCAGGCTCGTCGAGCACGATTTCTTGCCGCTTGACCTTGACGTTGCGGAAGTGCGTCGTGCCTGTCGCCGTCAGGCGCTGTCCCAACCCGTCCCAGTCATCGACGAGCTCGATGCCTTCGCGCTTGACCGGGACGATCGTCACGCCGTTCGCGCCGGAGGGATCGGCGGCACGCACCAGCACGTAATCCGAATACAAGGTGCCGGTGCTGTAATATTTGGTGCCGTTCAGCAGGTAATCGCCATTGCCGTCGGGCGTGAGCGTCGTGCCGGGTGTGACATTGCCGACGCGCGGGCTCTCGAGCTCGGTGGTGGCAAGGCCGATGATGGCGCCCTCGGCAACGGCTCTTTGCCATTCCCGGGTTTGATCGTCGTTCGGCGTGCGCAGCAGGCGCTCGACCACGCTGAAATGATTGCGCAGGATATGGGCCACGTTGGCGTCGGCTTCGCCCAGGCGGATGACGAAGGCAAACAGCTCGCGGATCGAGATGCCACCACCGCCCGCCGTCACGGGAAGACGCAATGCGCCAAGACGCGCGCGGCGAATGAGGTCGATCGCGTCGAACGGGAGCACGCGGTCGCGCTCCCGTGCGCTTGCGCCTTCGGCGATCTGGTTGAGCAGCGCGTCCAGTTCGGGTGACTGGGCCTTGAGTGGCTGCGACGTGTTCAGCGAGGAGGTGGCTACGGGCCTGTTCATTGTTCTTGCCTGTTGTTGCTTAGAGCTGCGCGAGATGGTCGCTCACCTTGACCGGTTCCGGGAGGATCTTGCGCGCGACGAGCCAATCTGCGGCCTTTTGCAGATCGGAGACGAACTGCTTGTCGTCGGCGGCGAAGTACCGATACTGGCGCTTCAGCGCGATGAACTGGTCGCGGACCTCGTCGCTGTATTTCCCGGCCCTTTGCGCGATATGCTCGGCTTCCTTGGCATTCTCCGAGATCCACTTGCCTTCGGCGCGGAATGCATCGTTCACGGCGCGGACCAGCGCGGGATTGTCGGTCGCGAATTTGCGGGTGGTTAGATAGGACGTGTAGTCAATCTGGAAATCGAGGTCGCGCCCTTCCAGGAAGATGTCATGCGCCTTGTATTCGAGCCGGGCGATATCGACGCTGGGGCTCCACATCGACCAGGCGTCAACCTTGCCCGCCGCAAGCGCGGGCGCAGCATCCGGCGGATTAAGATAGACGAACTTGACCGCCGAACGATCGATCTTGTGCTTCTCGAGCGCCGCAACGAGCAGAAACTCGCCGAGGCCCGAGCGGTTGACCGCGACCGACTTGCCGACGAGGTCTTGGACCTTGTCGATGCCCGAGCCGTCCTTGGCAATGATCGCGGTGGTGCGCGGCTCGTAGACGACGAATTGCGTGAAGACCAGCGGTGAGCCCGCGATGATTGCTGCGAGTGCCGGCGTGGTGCTGCCGCCGAAGCTGAAGTCGGCGCTGCCGCCGGTCACCGCCTGCAGGGTCGGCGCGTGGTTCGGGAAGGGGCCCAGCCATTCGACCTTGATCCCGTCCTTGGCCAGCACCTTTTCGAACTCGCCGCGCTCCTTGGCGATCAGGTTGGGGCCATTGAGGCCCCAGGTCAGGCGAACGGTGTCGGTGGTGCGCCCGGTGCCGGCCTCGGCGAAATGGGAAAGGTTCAGGCCGGCGAGCGCTCCAATGCCGAATGCTGCGGAGCCGAGAAAGCCGCGCCGGGATGGTTTGGCGGACGTGAAGTCAGACATCTAAGGGCCTTCCAGGTCAGTCACTCAATTCAGGGGGTAGGCGAACTCACGCCAAGCTCGGCGAGGAGATCGGTGCGCGATATCGAAGCCGTGTCGGACGCGCGATGCTCGAAGGCGATCGCGCCATTGCGCATCACCAGGATGCGATCGGCCAGCGTGATCGCTTCGTCGACATCATGGGTGACGAGGAGAACGCCGGGACGGTGGCTGGCGACGAGTTCGCGAACCAGCTCATGCATGCGGATGCGGGTCAGGGCGTCGAGCGCCGCGAAGGGCTCGTCCAGCAGCAGGAGTTCCGGCTGCTGCACCAGCGCACGCGCGAGCGCGACGCGCTGCGCCTGTCCGCCCGAGAGATTGCGCGGCCAATCATCGAGGCGATCGCCGAGCCCGACCTCTGCCAGCGCTTCCGCGGCGCGCTCGCGCGCATCCGGAAGCTGCAAGCCGAGCGCGACGTTGCGCCATAGATTGTCCCACGGCAGCAGGCGATGCTCCTGGAAGACGACGGCAGGCCGGCGTGGCGCATTGATCCGTCCGCCCTGAATCGGGTCGAGGCCGGCAAGGGCGCGCAGCAGCGTGGTCTTGCCGCAGCCGCTCTCGCCGAGCAGAGCGACGAATTCGCCGCGCTCGATGCGCAGGTTGAGCTTTTCGATGACGATCCGCTTGCCGTAGGCGCGCGTCAGATTGCTCACGACCACGGCCGGCCCGGAATTCGCAACGTTCGCAAGAGACGGTGCGACGTGAATATTCATCGCGCGGCTCCATAGTTGGGATGCCAGGCGAGCAGGCGCCGTTCGAGCACGCGGGCGATGGCGTCAGCGGCGACGCCGATCAGCGCGTAGATCACGATGGTCAGCACGATGACGTCGGTGCGCAGGAACTCGCGCGCGTCCATGGCAAGGAAGCCGATACCCGCCTGAGCGCCGATCGTTTCCGCGACGACCAGCGCCAGCCAGGCCGTCGCGAGTGCATAGCGGACGCCCGTCAGAATCGAGGGCAATGCACCGGGAAGAATGATCCGGCGGATCAATTCGAACGCACCCAACCCCTGGACCCGGCCGAGCTCGAGCAATTTTGGATCAACCTGCCGGATGCCAAGGACGGTATTGATGTAAATTGGGAAGGTGACGCCGAGCGCCACCAGGAAGATCTTTTCGGCTTCGCCGACGCCGAGCCAGACGATGACGAGCGGCAGCAATGCCAGGAATGGAATCGCGCGGATCATCTGAACGCTGCGATCGATCACGGCCTCGGCAATGCGCGAGAACCCGACAAGCACGCCGAGCGTGAAGCCGACAGCGCTGCCGATCGCAAAACCTGCCACCGCGCGCAAAAGGCTGATGCCGAGATCATTCAACAGGCTGCCGGATGAAGCAAGCTTGAACGCCGATCTGATGATCTTGCTCGGCGCAGGCAGCACTTGCGGCGACAGCCATCCCGCCCGTGCCAGAAGCTCCCACACAATCACCAGCCCAATCGGCGCAAGCCAGGACAGCAGTTGCAGGCCGCTCTGTCGGAGCCCGTTAAGCGGATGCGTTGCGAATGCAGCGCCGCTGCGCTCCTGGTGATCGGATGCTGCAACAATTGCGGCCGGTTCGACGTTGCTCAACTCGATATTGCTCAAGACGGTTCGTCCTCGCTTGATCGCGTATGCGACAAGCGCACAAGCTGGGCCGACAATGAACTGCCGCCACTTGCAAAATCTCCCACGAATTCGCACGAACAGAAATAGAGCGGTTTTTCAATTGTGGTTCGTTGCAGAGTGTTCTGATCTCGTCACGGCGAAGCGGGCGACAAAGAAAATCTTTTGATGCCGGACGTGCTTGATCTCGCCTCACGCATTGACGGAAACTGACAACGCTATCTGGACGACGCGACGATTTCACGGAGAATTCGATGACGACGAGGCCGCTTCGGTTCGGCATCTGGGCGCTGGTGCATGGTCCGCGCGCCGCCCATCAGGATCCCGAAGAACCCTATGATGCGTCGTGGGAGCGCAACAGGGACCTGATCCTCGCCGCCGAGGAGCTCGGCTACGATTCGACGCTGATCGCGCAGCACACCATCAATCCGCACCAGGAGGATCTCGATCAGCTCGAAGCCTGGAGCGCCGCGGCTGCGATTGCGGCTCTGACGAAGCGGATCGAGATCATCGCCGCGATCAAGCCTTACCTTTATCATCCCGTGGTGCTGGCGAAGCTCGCGCTCGGCATCGAGAACATCAGCCGTGGCCGCTTTGCCATCAATCTTGTCAATGCCTGGAACAGGCCGGAGCTGGAGAAGGCTGGCATCGGCTTTCCCGAGCACGACGCGCGCTACGCTTATGGGCGCGAGTGGATTTCGGTCGTGACGCGTCTGATGGCGGGCGAGCGGCTCACCTATGCCGGCGAGCATTTTCACGTGCGCGACTACGCGCTGCGACCGACGAGCCTCTATCGCGAGCGTCCGACCATCTATGTCGGCGGCGAGTCCGAGCCCGCCCGTGCGCTGGTCGCAGGTCACGGCGACGTTTGGTTCATCAATGGCCAGCCGCTGGAGGACGTCGCCGGGCTGATCGCCGATGTCGCTGCGCGTCCACGCGGCGTAGAGCCGCCGCTGCGGTTCGGGCTATCGGCCTTCGTGATCGCGCGTGAGACGACGGAGCAGGCGCAGGCGGCTTATCAGCGGTTGCTCGACCTCGCCGCGAAGGATGCGCCGATGAAGGTGATCCAGAAGCAGAACACCGATCCCAAGGTCGTCATGATGCAGACCATGCAGAAGACGCCGCGGGTCGGCAGCAATGGCGGCACGGCCGCGGGCCTGGTCGGGAGCTATGACGAGGTGGCACAGCGCATTCATGCCTTCCATGCCGCGGGTATCGAGCTGTTCATGCTGCAATTCCAGCCGTTCGAAGCCGAGATGCGGCGCTTTGCCCTGGAGGTGATCCCGCGGGTGCGGCTGCTTGAGGCGAAAGGGACGGGCGGACCAGCAGAGCGGCTGGTTCGATCGGTTTAGCCCGGTCTATCAGGCCGCCCCTTTGCTACTTTGCATGAAGTCGTTTTCCAATCTTGATGCCGGGCCACGGCGGTCGAGCAGGGACCCCCGATCTAAGATCCCTTGGGAACCCAGATATTCACAGCGCCGGTATCGAGCTTGACCGGGATGAGGCCTTCGGCAAAGAACGCGTCCGCGATACGCTGCTGCTCCGACAGGCCGGGCACGGTGACCGGGCCGAGCTGATAGGAGCGGTGGCTATTGGCCTCCTCGACCGTTGCTGCGTCGATGCCCCAGAGGCCGGCGAGCAGGGTGGCTGCTTCCTTCGGATTTGACTTCACCCATTTGCCGGTCTCGGCCAGCTTGGCGAAGATCACGTTCAGCGCATCGCCACGGCGATCGGCATAGGCGGCGGACGCGAGATAGTAGCGCTTGTAGCTGGCAAGCCCGTTGCTGCCGTCGGCAAGAATGCGTCCGTTCGATTGGTGCAGGGCGCTGGTCAGGAACGGGTCCCAGGCGACCCAGGCATCGACATTGTTGCTGACAAAGGCCGCGCGGCCGTCGGCCGGCGTGAGGTAGGCAGGCTTGATGTCCTTGAAGCTCAATCCCGCCTTTGCCAGTGCAACGAGCAGGAGATAATGGCTGCCGGCCCCCTTGGTGACCGCGACCTTCTTGCCCCTGAGATCACCGAGCGTTCCGATGGTGGAGGACTGCGGCAAAAGGATCGCCTGCGCGGAAGGCGAGGCCGCTTCCTCCGCCACATAGGCGAGCTTGGCGCCAGCGGCTTGCGCGAAGATCGGCACGGTGTCGGCAACGTCGGCGCCGAAATCGATGCTGCCGATGTTGATGGCTTCGAGCAGCGGCAGACCGCTGGTGAACTCGTGCCAGGAGACGGTGAGCCCCAGCGGGGCCAACGCCTTCTCGAGCTCACCATTGGCTTTGAGGAGGGCAGTGAGGGTCGAGGATTTCTGGTACCCGATGCGGATTTCCTCGGCCGCAGCGGGCAGGGTGAGTGAAGCCGCGAGCAGAAGGCCGATAGAGGTCGAAACAAGGCGGCGAACGATCGTAGCGAGACGTGTCATCTGGGATTCCTGTTCGATCGGGCCAAGCCAGGCGCGCGTGCGCGGTCAGTTGGAGCCGACGGGCACTATCTGCCGATAGTTGCGCTGCGATTGCAATTTCGGAGAACAGCGTCGATCAGCAGCAAAATTCTACATTGTGCTCTGATTCGAGAATGAATTGTTCGGGTCGATAGCGCAACGATATCGCGGCTGCTGCGAGGAATGACGTTTCGTATTTCAAGGCTTCGGATGGTCTTGCATCGAAACGAATTGCTCGCGAGACGAATAAACTCCGATCGACGAATCCGCAGTAAGAACTGAAGCACGAAAGCACGACGCAGCAGCACGCGCATCGCTATTTTCGGAAGCTGCTCGACAGCCATCCTGTCGGCACGCATCATCTCCACGAACGATCTGCGCAGGCGCTCTGCGTCGCGAAGATCGAACATCAACAGGAGATTGCGAATGGCCGTCGAAACCACGAACTTTGAAACGCTGGCCCTGCATGGCGGCGCCTATCGTTCCGATCCCGCAACCGGTGCCGTGGCGGTGCCGATCTATCAGACCACGTCCTTTCAGTTCCAGAACACCGATCATGCGTCGCGCCTGTTTGCACTCGAGGAGCTCGGGCAAATCTACACGCGGATCGGAAATCCTACGCAGGATGCGTTCGAGACGCGGCTCGCCGCGCTGGAAGGCGGCGCGGCTGCGCTTGCGGTGGCCTCGGGGCAGACTGCATCTGCCTTCGCGATCCTCAATATCGCACAAGCCGGCGACAACGTGGTGTCGTCGACCGATCTCTATGGCGGCACCTGGACGCTGTTCTCGCAAACCTTGAAGCAGCTTGGCATCGAGGTCCGCTTCGTCGATCCGTCGGACCCGGAGAACTTCCGCCGTGCCACTGATGGCAAGACGCGCGCCTATTACGCGGAGACGCTGCCGAACCCGAAGCTCAACGTCTTTCCGATCAAGGAGGTTGCCGATATCGGTCGCTCGCTCGGCGTGCCCTTGATCCTCGACAATACCGCCGCGCCTCTGATTGCGCGTCCCTTCCAGCATGGTGCAGCGGTCGTCGTCTATTCCGCCACGAAATATATCGGGGGCCACGGCACCTCGATCGGCGGTGCGATCATCGACGGCGGCAATTTCGACTGGGCCGCTCATGCCGAGCGCTTCCCGCTGTTGACCCAGCCCGATGCGGCCTATCACGGCGCGATCTGGACCGAGGCGGCAAAGCCGCTGTGGCCGATCGCCTACATCCTGCGGGCTCGCGTCAAGCTGCTGCGCGACCTTGGCGCCTCGATCGCGCCGCAGAACGCCTTCCAGTTCATCCAGGGGCTCGAAACGCTGCCGCTACGTATTCGTCAGCACAATGAGAACGCGATCAAGGTGGCGAACTTCCTCGCCAAGCATCCGGACGTATCGAACGTGATCTTCCCGGGTTTGCAGACCGGGGAAAACCGGCGTCGCGCGGATGCGTACCTGAAGGGTGGCTATGGCGCGCTGATCGGATTTGAGCTGAAGGGCGGGGTCGAGGCGGGGCGCAAGTTCATCGATGCGCTGAAGCTGTTCTATCACGTTGCCAATATCGGTGATGCGCGATCGCTGGCGATCCATCCGGCCTCGACCACGCATCAGCAGCTCTCCGCCGATGAGCAGCTCGCCGCCGGCGTCACGCCCGGCTATGTCCGTCTGTCGATCGGCATCGAGCATCCCGACGATATCCTGGCTGATCTCACCCAGGCGCTGGCGAGTGCCGGCGCGGGGAGCGCCGCCCGCAAGGCGGCCTGATCCTGCAAGCATGGCTTCGTCATCTCTCGAAGCATTCACGACGACCACCGACGTCCTGATCGTCGGTGGCGGCATGGCGGGGGCCTGGGCGGCGGTTGCTGCGGCGAAAGCCGGAGCGAGCGTCGTCCTCGCCGATAAAGGCTATTGCGGTACCAGCGGCGTGACCGCCGCAGCAGGGCCAGGACACTGGTGGGTACCGCCTGAGGTGCGCGCGGCGGCCGTCGCCAATCGCATCGCTGCAGGACTCGGTCTCGGCGAAGCAGAGTGGATGCATCGCATTCTCGACCAGACCTGGCGCACGCTGCCGACGCTTGCACCCTACTACAAGTTCGGTGTGGACGAGGAGGGCCGCGTCAACCATCGCGCCGTGCGCGGTCCGGAATATATGCGCGCCTTGCGCCAGTTCGTGCTCAGTCATGGCGTCACCATTCTCGATCACTCGCCGGTGCTCGAGCTTTTGGCGCGCGACGACGGGTCGATCGGCGGCGCAAGCGGGTTGCGTCGGCAGGACGGTGGCAGGCCGTATCGGATCGAGGCCCGCGCCGTGGTGCTGGCCGCCGGCGGGACCAGCTTCCTGTCGCACCTCCTGGGATCGCGAACCAACACCGGCGACGGCTATCTCATGGCGGCGGAGGCGGGGGCCGAGTTGTCCGGCATGGAATTCACCGCGGCTTATACGATCGCGCCGGCGCATTCGACGATGACGCGAAGCATGGCGTATTCGTTTGCGACCTACTACGACGCTGACGGCCGCGAGCTCGATCTGCCCTTCGCCCCGGACCAGACCATTCGCCTGGCCCGCGCGCTCCAGCGCGGGCCAGTCTACTGCTCGCTCCACCGCTTGCCCGATGACATCAAGGCGAGGCTGCATACGATCTCGCCGAACGTGCCGCTTGTGTTCGACCGTTGGGGCATCGATCCCTACCGCGACCGGTTCGAGGTCACGCTGCACAATGACGGCACCATCCGCGGCATCGGCGGGGTTCGCGTGATCGATGCCGACTGCGCGACATCGGTGTCGGGCTTGTTCGTGGCGGGCGACAATGCCTCGCGTGAAAAGGTCGCCGGCGCGATCTCGGGTGGCGGCAACGTCAATTCGGCCTGGGCGCTGTCGTCGGGCGTGTTCGCGGGAACGGCGGCGGCGCGCCTGGCGCGACAGACACGCGGTCGTGCGGCCCGGCTTCGACCGCTCGGCCGGACCGGCCTGCGGCCTCGCGCGCAGCCGAGGACGCTCGATCTCGCCGCGATCCGCGACGGCGTGCGCGGCGAGATGCATCCGTTCGACAAGAACCTGTTCCGCAGCGAGCCTGGCCTTGCAGCCTCGCGTGAGGTGCTTGACGATCTTTGGGCCGAACTCGCCGATCATGCGGGGCCGGTTGATCTCGCATTGCGCGAGGCGGCGGCGCTCGTTGCCACCGCGCGCTGGTCGGTAGCAACGGCAAGCCGGCGAACGGAGAGCCGAGGCCTGCATCGCCGCGAGGACTATCGCAGCCTGGATCCGGCTCTCGCCGTTCGTCTCCTGTCCGGCGGGCTCGACGAGCTCTGGGTCAGCCCCGACCCATCTTCCGCGGTCGCGCGCGTTGGCAACGAACTGGAGACGGCGTCATGATCGAACTCATCGTCTCCGACCGCTGCACGAGTTGCGGCGCCTGCGTCGAGGCATGCCCGACCAACGTGCTCGAGGCGGCCAGCTCCGGGCCGCCCGTTCTGGCGCGCGTGGAGGACTGCCAGACCTGCTTCATGTGCGAACTCCATTGCCGCGCGGACGCGATCTATGTCGCGCCCGATTGCGACCGCCGCGTCGCCGTGAGCGCCGAGGAGGTGATCGCCTCCGGCCGGCTCGGCCAATACCGAAAGCATTCCGGTTGGGACGAGTGGGCAGATCGTTTCCCCAACGAACAATGGCTGATGGAGGCGGTATTCCGCCGTGCTGGCGAGGCTGCGGCACGGGACCCCAAGGCGCGAGTAGCCGTCGACACGAAACAGAGAGGTTTCGATAGTCGAGACTGAGCTCTGCCTTGGCTGGAAGATCGAGGTTTAAGAAATCACTCTTTGCAAACCACGCGGCCCGTCATGCACCCGACGGCAGGACATCCGAGGGATGCTTGTCGTGATGCTCGACATATTCGACGAGCGTCTGGTCGGGATGGCGCACCAGCATGTTCCTCCCGGTCGGAACCGCTTTGGGAGCCTCCAGGATTGCTGCGCCGACTGTTGGAAGATGTGCTGCGAAGGCGTCGAGGTCTTCGACCAGGAAGGTCAGATGGGTGGCCCGGAAGCGCATCAGGCTCGCATCCGTCCCCGCGATGAACAGGATCGAAGCTACCTGGGCAAGCCGGAGGTCATATTCAGGGTAATCGAAGCGAAGGCGGGCCTTTTGGCCGATGAGAGCCTCGTAGAAGGCGACAGCCTTATCCAATTCGTCGAGCGGAAGATAACGCCTTGTCAGAATGTTGAGTATCTTCATCATCGTTGTCCTGATGTTATGCTGAGTCTGCCATTCCATTTTGCCAACCGATGCGCCAATGCCCGACGACGCCTGCGGAGCATTTCGATCGCGTGGTCGATCTGGTCGAGCTTGCCATGCATCAGCGCGGAGCAGTCGACGCCGGCCTTGCGTGGCCCGTCTTCGAGTGCGGTCAGCAGATTGCGAAGCTCGCGGGTCGAAAAGCCCGCCGCGATCAAATCTCTCACCCACTCGGCTCGCTCGATCTCGGCCGGCGCGTAGGTCCGATAACCATTCGATGCGCGGCGCGGCTCGATCAGGCCTTCGGTCTCGTAGTGCCTCAGCGAGCGAGCACTGACGCCGAGATGACGAGCCGCTTCCTGAATTCTCATCTCAATCTCCGCTCGAAGGTGTGCCTAACACCTTATCGCTAACGTCAATGTCAAGCAGTTCCTCGTCTCGGCGGTACTTCACCCGGCCGAGGCCGCAAGCCTGCGAGAGAGATGATTTTATGTGTGTTTGCGGACGGGCGTTCTCGTCTTGTTGCAAACCATTGTCGATCTTTGAAAACACTATCTCGCGGTAACCGCCTAACATCTCGCGATCATTGCTATCGTGAGCCTGCGAGATGAACACGCCCCGTATCGACAGCCGACGCGATCCAGCCGGCGTCCGATCGCCGATCATCGTCAATCAGCTTGGCGCGAACGTCCGGGCCTCGCTGGTCGATCACTGGTCCCGCCCGCTGATCATCGATCATCCGGAGGGTCGCGCGCCCTGGGAGATCGCACCAGAGGCGGATGTGCTGCTGACGCGGCCTTTTGGCTGGAGCAATGCGCCGGCCGAAAAGCCGGCGGGCTGGCCGTTCGGCTTGCGCTGGATCCAGACGGCATCGACAGGGATCGACTTCTTCCCGACATGGCTGCTCGATGGTCCGGTGGTCACGGTTGGACGCGGCATCTCGGCGGATCCGATCGCAGAATATGTCCTTGCAGCCATCCTCGGCTTCGAGAAGCGGATTTACGATGTCCGCCCGCGCAGCAGGCAGGACTGGAAGATCACACCGTTGGGCTCGCTCAGCGGCAAGACGGTTGGTATTGCCGGATTTGGCGCAATCGGCAGGGCGGTCGTCGAGCGGTTGAAACCGTTCGACGTCAAGATCAAGGCGTTGCGCCGGTCGTCCTGGCAATATCCCGTTCCGGGGGTGCAGCCGGTCGATGACATCGAGACGCTGGTTTCCGTCTCGGATCATCTTGTGATCGCGTTGCCGTCGACATCCAAGACGACCCGTTTGATCAATGCCGACGTGCTGGCGCGCGCCAAGCCATCACTGCATCTGATCAACGTGGCACGAGGCCGGATCATCGACCAGCAGGCGCTGTTGCGCGCCCTGGACGAGGGGCAGATTGCCGCCGCCACGCTCGATGTCACCGATCCCGAGCCGCCACCGGACGGCGATCCCATCTACACCCATTCGAAGATCGTTCTGACGCCGCACGTGTCATGGACCGGCGGCGACGATGCGGCGCGGCTGGCCAACAAGGTGCTGGTCAATCTCGACGCCTATGCTCACGGCGCCCCGCTGGCCGACGTCTTCGACGAGAAGCTGGAATATTAGGAAAGGACCCGCAACGATGAACAAGATCATCGAGAAGCCAAAGAAATATTCGCTGGTCGAGCGGACGCCGTCCGCCTCGTTCGAAGAGGAGCGGCTGCATCGCAAGCAGCGCTTGGCGGCGACCTTTCGGTTGTTCTCGCGCTACGGCTTCGACCAGGGCCTTGCGGGGCATGTCACGGTGCGCGATCCGGAGTTTCCGGACCGCTTCTGGATCAATCCGCTGTCCAAATTCTTTGGGCAGATCAAGGTCTCCGACCTTCAGCTCGTCGATCACGACGGCAACATCCTGATCGGCGACAAGCCGATCAACCAGGCGGGCTTCGTGATCCACTCGGCGATCCACGCCGCCCACCCGGAGGTGATCGCGGCCGCCCACACCCATTCGACCTATGGCAAGGCCTGGTCGGCGCTCGGCCGTTTGCTCGATCCGTTGACGCAGGACTCCTGCGCCTTTTACGGGGACCACGCCTTGTTCGATCCATTCTCCGGCGTCGTGCTGGAAGCTGACGAGGGCCGGAAGATTGCCGAAGCGCTGGGATCGAAGAAGGCCGCCATCCTGCAGAACCATGGACTTCTGACCGTCGGGCCGACCATCGAAGCGGCCGCCTGGTGGTACATCGCGATGGACAACGCAGCGCGGACGCAATTGCTTGCGGAAGCGGCCGGCACGACAAAGCCGATCCCGCATGAGATCGCGAAGCTGACTGCAAGCCAGGTCGGGACGCACAGGGGAGGTTATTTCAGCTTCCAGCCGCTCTGGGACTGGATCACCGAAGCGGAGCCGGATTTGTTCAACTGAAGCCGTACTCCTCGGCGCGCCCGACCAGATGCGCCGCCAGTGCGGCGCACTGGTTGCGGACGTCCATGGCAAACGCCTGCCGGACGTCCGATCGGGAGCTCACCACGTGTTGCACGGATCGAGCGTCATCCGTACTGCTCCGGCGAGGAACTGACTGACGGCGTCAAAGGCCCGCAGACGGTTCTTTTCGAGGAGCAAGGCTTGCACGTGCCGCTCGCCGCTGGATTGCCCCCGGCAGGCATCGTTGCGCTATGGCACCCCCGCAATCAGGAGGACGGAAGTCACGCATGGCTGTGCGAGTGCATGTACCAGGCGGGGCCCCAACTTCCGAATGTTCGGTCGGTTGGATGGTCACCCATCCTGATGACGATCCATCGCCTGTGGCGAAGAAAAGCCGGTTCAGATCAGGCGGTTGGTCGAATTGCTGTTTTTGGCTGGGGAACCTGGATTCGAACCAAGACAAACAGAGTCAGAGTCTGTTGTGCTACCGTTACACCATTCCCCAACGGAATTGCCTAACGAATTCAATGGCTTATTGAACTGTCGGGCTGCGGCCGGAGGCGCACGCGGCGCAAATCACGGCTCAGGCGTGGTGGGTTTCTACCCGCTCGCCTCCAGGCTTGCAAGCGCCGCTGTGGAGGGGATTTTCGCGCCGCTCCAAGGCACTGACCCCACCGGTGAAACTGCGGTCGGCGCGGGCAAGCGAGGTGACGAAGCGCGCGACGGTTTGCCCCATCTTCACAGCCCGAGATCGGGGTCGGGACGTGGTCTCCTCAATCGTCCTTGGGGCAGGCAACCTGCAGAAGGAGATTTGGGATGGCCTATGTCGATGGTTTCGTGCTCGCCGTGCCGAAGGACAAGGTCGACGCCTACAAGGCGCTGGCGCGAACGGCGTGCGAGGTCTGGATGGAGCACGGCGCGCTCGACTATGTCGAATGCATCGGTGACGACGTTCCCTATGGCGAGATGACCTCGTTTCCGCGCGCGGTGATGGCGAAGGAGGATGAGATCGTGGTGCTATCCTGGATCGTCTACCGCGACCGGCAAAGCCGCGATGCCATCAACAAGAAGGTGATGGAGGATCCCCGCCTGAAGAACGCCGGCATGCCCTTCGATGGCAAGCGGTTGATCTTCGGCGGCTTCGAAACCTTCATCGAGGTACGTCGCGCGGCGCCGGCCTGACAGCGGGCACGGCTCGAGCGAAAACGCGCCGCGAGCGCGAAGACGTGTTCGCGATCTCGCGTGTGAGCAACGGGCACACGCGGATGTCATCCGCATCTGCCGATGCAGCATATGCAATCGTGTCTCACCTTGCCGGTTTCAGACCGGCATGCCATCCTCCGCACGCCAGGAAAATCAAATGGAAGCAGGCTGCTCGCCGAAGCTTCGAAGCCTTAAAAATCTGGTCGGGGAAACCCTTGGGAGGTCTGGTTCATGACATTGAAGCTCGCTCCCCGGCTGCTTTGCGCGGCCGCGATGGCGGTTATGCTTGCGGGACGCGCGCAGGCTGAGGACAAGGTCGTCAAGATCGGAGTCATCTTGCCGATGTCCGGCAGCACCGCATCGATCGGCGCGCACGCCAAGGCCGCGCTCGAAGTCGCCAGCGACATCATCAACAACGCCCATCCCGAGCTCGACAAGCTGCCGCTCGCCAAGAACGCCGGGCTCGCGGGCCTTGGCGGCGCCAAGGTCCAGATTGTCATCGCCGACAACCAGGGCAGCCCGGCGACCGGGCAAAACCAGGCACTGCGTCTGATCACGGAAGAAAAGGTGGTCGCGATCCTCGGCGCCTATCAGTCCGGCATCACGCTGACATCGAGTGCGATCGCGGAGAAATACGGCATTCCGTACCTGACGCCGGAATCGGTCGCCGCGAATCTCACCGAGCGTGGCTTCAAATGGTTTTTCCGCACTACGCCGATCGCGCCGGATTTCGTTCGCATCTACGACGAATTTTTGACCGATATGAAGGCGGCCGGAGCCAAGACCGACACTGTCGCGCTAGTCCATGACAACACCGAATACGGTACCTCCGTTGCGAGCACGATCACCACGGGTTTCAAGGAGAAGGGGCGCACCGGCGTCATCGACGTCGCCTATGCCGTCAACGCAACCGACTTGCAGGCGCAGGTGCTTCAGCTCAAGGAGAAGAAGCCGGATGTCGTGCTGATGATCTCCTACACGTCGGACGCGATCCTGTTTGCGAAAACCATGCAGTCGCTCGACTACAAGCCACCGATGCTGCTGGCTGATGATTCCGGCTATTCCGATCCGTCGTTCATCAAGGCGGTCGGAAAGCTCTCGCAGGGCGTGTTCAACCGCTCGTCCTGGGCCGTGGGCTCCGCCGGTTCGCCCAGCGCCGTCATCGCCGACATGTACAAGAAGAAGAGCGGCGAGGAGATGGAAGACACGGTCGGGCGCGAGATGCAGGGCTTCTTCGTGCTGGTCGATGCCATCGACCGCGCGGGCTCGACGGATCCCGCGAAAATCCAGGCGGCGCTGAAGGCGACGGACCTCAAGCCCGAGCAGCTCATCATGGGCTACAAGGGCGTCAAGTTCGACGAGAAGGGACAGAACGTGCTGGCGTCGGCCTATATCATCCAGCTTCAGGACGGCGAGAATTACGTCTCGGTATGGCCGAAGGGCAATGCCGAGAAGGCGCCGGTGATGCCCTACAAGGGCTGGTGAGGATTTCGGAGGCGAGACCGGCGGTCCCGCCGTTTTTGTTCGCTTGTCAGAGCGGCCCGGCTCATGTCCTTTGTCCTCGTGCAGGTGATCGTCGGCGGGCTCCTGCTCGGTGCCGTCTACGCCCTGTTTTCCTCCGGCCTCACGCTGGTCTGGGGCATGATGAACATCGTCAATTTCGCGCATGGCGATTTCGTCATGCTCGGCATGTACGTCGCCTATGTCGTCTATACCTTGATGGGCGGTGGCCCGCTTCTCGGCGCGCCGCTGGCGGTGCTGGCGCTGGCGACGCTCGGCGTCGTCGTCTATTTCGGCCTGATCCGCGACATCATGAAGGGGCCGATGCTGGCGCAGATCCTCGGCACCTTCGGTCTCGCATTGCTGTTGCGCTATTCCGTGTTCTGGTGGTTCGGCGCTGACTTCAAGTCGTTGCCGCAGAATATCGTCGGCGGCACGTATGCGGTGGCGGGGCTGCGTCTCGAGGCATCGCGGCTGCTTGCCGGTGTCGTCGCGCTAGGGGTGACGCTCGGCCTGCACCTGTTGCTGACGCGGACCTCGCTCGGCTCGAAAATGCTGGCGGTTGCGGAGGATGCAACCGCGGCCCAGCTCATGGGCATCCGGCCTGACGCGATGCAGGCGATCGCCTGGGCGATTGCGGCGGGGGCGACGGGACTTGCCGGCGCGCTGATTGCGAACTTCTTCTACATCGTGCCGACGGTGGGCGAGACGCTGGGCATCGTTGCCTTCGTCACGGTCTCGCTCGGGGGCTTCGGCAGTGTGCCGGGTGCGCTGGTCGCGGGCCTCCTGATCGGCGTCATCGAATCCCTGTCGGGCTTCCTGATCGGCGCGGTCTACAAGGACATCGTCGTCTACATCCTGTTCCTGTTCTTCCTCTGGTTCCGGCCGCAGGGCCTGATGGGGAAGATGTGATGCGGCATTGGCTCGGGCTGTCGGTGCTAGCGGCGGTCGCGATTGTCTATCCTTTGCTGCTGTCCTCGCCGTTCCAGCAGCGCCTCGGCGCGCTGGTGCTGCTCTATGCGATCGCGGCCTCTGCCTGGAACATCGTGGGCGGCTATGCCGGCCAGGTCTCGGTCGGCCATGTCGTGTTCTTCGGCTGCGGCGCCTATGCGGCGATGGGCGCCTACGCCAAATTCGGCCTGTCGCCGCTATTCGGCATCCCCGGTGGCATTGTGATTGCGGTAGCGTTGGCGGCCGTGATCGGCGTGCCGACGCTGCGGCTGTCTGGTCACTATTTCAGCATGGCGACGATTGCGGTTGCCGAGACGATGCGGCTGATCGTCACCAACACGGATTATCTTGGCGCGGCGGTGGGGTTGAGCGGCCCGACGGTCGCCCGCAACGTCTTCGATCTCTCGTTCATCTCGTCGCTGCCCTACTACTATCTGTTCCTCCTGGTCCTTGTGATCACGCTTTTCGTCACCTGGTGGATGACGAATAGCCGGATGGGATTTTATTTGCGTGCGATCAGGGATTCCGAGCGCGCCGCGCGCTCGCTCGGTGCGCCCGCGAGCCGCACGAAGCTTTACGCGTTCATGCTGAGCGGGGCGCTGACGAGTGTCGCCGGAGCGCTCTATGCGATGATGTTCGGTTTCGTCGATCCCGACTCCGGCCTCGGCATCCTGATCTCCGTGAAGATCCTGATCATGGCCGCGCTCGGCGGAGCAGGGCTTCTGTTCGGTCCGCTGGTCGGCGCTGCGATCCTCGTGCCGCTGGAGGAAATCTCCAACAGCGTGCTGGGCGGCAAGGGCGCAGGCCTCACCTTCGTGGTTTACGGCGCGATCATCGTGCTGATTGCGCGCTTCCAGCCGGGCGGCATTTTGAGCCTCCTCAAGCGACGATCCAAGCCGGGAAGCGAAGCGGGAGCGCCTCATGCTCCTTGAAGCGCGCGGTATCACAAAGGCCTTCGGCAGCTTCAAGGCAGTCGATGATGCCTCCGTGACGCTGGAGCAGGGCGATATCCTCGGCCTGATCGGACCGAACGGCGCCGGCAAGTCGACATTCTTCAACTGCCTTACCGGTGATCTCAGGACGACCATGGGCCGTGTCCTGTTCGAAGGCCGTGACATCACCGATCTCGCGCCCGAGCGGCGTGCGCAGCTCGGGCTGGCGCGCACCTTCCAGGTGCCGCAGACGTTCGAGGGCATGACGGTGCTGGAGAACGTTATGATCGGAGCGTTCCTGCGTGCCGCGCACCGCGGCGAGGCCGAGGCCAAGGCGCGCGCGGTGCTGGAGCGAGTCGGGATGATCAGGCTTGCGGATGCGCCGGCGCGTTCGCTGGGCACGCCCGGCCGAAAGCGCCTGGAGATTGCCCGTGCGCTTGCGACTGAGCCGAAGGTTCTGCTGCTCGACGAAGCCATGGCGGGTCTCAATGCGCAGGAGGTCAAGCTCGCGATCGATCTCGTGCGTGACATCCATCGTGCCGGCGTCACGCTCGTTATCGTCGAGCACATCATGGAAGTGATCATGTCGCTGGCAAGCCGAGTGATCGTCTTCCACCAGGGCAGGGAGATCGCCAACGGCAGCCCGCGTGAGGTAACCGCGAACCCGGCGGTGATCGCGGCCTATCTCGGTACGCGCGCCGCGAAAGCGGCCGCCGGCCACACGCCGATCGAACTGATGGGCAGACCCACATGAGCGGGCTGCTGCTGCGGATCGAGCACCTCGAAGTGCGCTATGGCGACCTGATCGGCGTGTCCGATGTATCGCTGGAGGTGCCCGAAGGCAGCATCGTCGCGCTGCTCGGCTCCAACGGCGGCGGCAAGACCACGACGCTGAACGCGATCGCCGGACTGATCCCGGTGCATTCAGGCACGATCAGCTTTCGCGGCGAGGCGATCGCCGGCGAAAGCGCCTTTGCGATCGTGCGCAAGGGTCTGGCGCTGTCGCCGGAAGGCTGGCGGCTGTTCGTGCAGCAGAGCGTCGAGAACAATCTCCTGCTTGGCGCGACGCCCTTGCGTGACAAGTCGCGCAAGTCGGCGCTGCTCGAGCGCGTCTACGAGATATTTCCGCAACTGAAGGAGCGACGCAACCAGCGCGCCGGCACCATGTCGGGCGGCGAGCGGCAGATGCTCGCGGTCGGCCGCGCGCTGATGAGCGACCCCAAACTGCTGATGCTGGACGAGCCGTCGCTCGGGCTGGCGCCGGCGGTCGTGGAGTCCATGTACGAGACCTTCGGCCGCTTGCATCGCGAGGGCCTGACGCTCCTGCTCGCCGAGCAGTCGATCGAGCTCGCTCTCGAGGTCTCCGATTTCGCGACGGTGTTGCAGGTCGGCAGAAGCGTCTTGTCCGGCACCGCGACCGCGCTGGCGAACGATCCGCAGGTGCAGAAGGCTTACCTGGGGGCGGGATGACGCTGTCGCGGCCCCTTACTTGATCTTGTCGTAGGCGGCCGCGAAATCGGTCAGCTGCATCGGAATGTTGATGGTCTCCTTCGACATGTTCTGGAAGGAGACCTTCAACTGCTTGCCGGATTTGAGCGCGGCGAGCAGATCCGCCGAAATCGGCGTCGAGACGTAGCAGCCGCGATTCTCACAGGTCTGGATCGGCAGGTCGACCGTCTTGCCCTCGTCGACCTGGAGCTTGGCGCCGACGGGAATGTTGAGGCCGAGCGGCAGCTGGATCAGCGCGGTGGGCACGCGGGTGTCGGCGGGCACGCGGATGTTGATCAGCACGATGAGCTGTCCCGTCTTGGTCAGCACCGCGTTCTGCTCGATTGCGCATTCCAGCGGCGCCTCGCGGCTCACGCTGGTGCAGCGCGCGGCCCAGCCCGCCTGCGGCGCCGGCGCAACATCGGCCTGCGGCTGCGCGGCGGGAGCCGCGGGCTGTGCGGCTTGGGGCGGAGAAGTCTTGGATTCGGCCTTGGACTTGGTGCCCTGAGCGTGTGCGGATCCGCTCCACAGCAAGGCAATCGAAAGGAGGGCGGCAAGATTGGTGCGCTTGGACATGAAATATCGCTTTGGCTTGAAAGGAGATAAACGTGCGGGAATTGGGGCCGCAGGCGCTGGCTTACTCGGCCGCTTCCTTGACCGTGCCGTGCTCGGTCGCCTCGTGCTCGCTCTCCTTGGAACGTCCCCAGCCGGAGAACCAGTTGGAGAGCTCATCGAGATAGAGATAGACCACAGGCGTCGTGAACAGGGTCAGGGCCTGGCTGACGATCAGGCCGCCGACCATGGCATAGCCGAGCGGCTGGCGGATTTCGGCACCGGTGCCGTGCCCAAGCATCAGGGGCACGCCGCCGAGAAGGGCCGCCATCGTCGTCATCATGATCGGGCGGAAGCGGAGCAGCGCGGCCTGGCGGATCGATTCCGCCGGTGTCTTGTGCTCGTCGCGCTCGGCCGCGATCGCGAAGTCGACCATCATGATGCCGTTCTTCTTCACGATGCCGATCAGCAGGATGATGCCGATCAGCGCGATCAGGCTGAAGTCGAACCCGGCGGCCATCAGGATCAGCAGCGCGCCGACGCCAGCCGAAGGCAGGGTCGATAGAATCGTGATCGGGTGGATGTAGCTCTCGTAGAGAATGCCGAGGATCAGATAGACCACGACGAGGGCTGCCAGGATCAGCAGCGGCACGGTGCCGAGCGACTGCTGGAAAGCCTGCGCGGTGCCCTGGAAGCTCGAATTCAGCGTCGCCGGCGCGCCGAGATCGGCCATCGCCTTCTGCACGGCTTCCGTAGCCTGTCCCAGCGCCACGCCCTGGGCGAGGTTGAAGCTGATCGTGATCGCCGGGAATTGGCCCTGGTGGCTGATCGAGAGCGGGCGGACCGGGTCGGTCGTCCAGGTCGCAAATGTCGACAGCGGCACCTGGTCGCCCGTTAGCGGCGATTTCAGGTACAGCTTGTTCAGGCTGTCGAGACTGCCCTGCATCTCCGGCAGGATCTCCAGGATCACGTGATAGCTGTTGAGCTGCGTGAAGTACTGCGTGACCTGGCGCTGGCCGAATGCGTCGTAGAGCGTGTCGTCGATCAGCTGCGGCTGGATGCCGTAGCGCGAGGCGGTGTCCCGATTGATCTTGAGCTGGACCGTGGTGCCCTGGGTCTGCTGGTCGGTCGCGACGTCGCGCAGCTCCGGCAGCGTCTGCATCTTGGTGAGGATCTTCGGCGCCCAGTCATTGAGCTCGCCGAGATCGGCGTCCTGCAACGTGAATTCGAATTGGGTGCGCGTCGGCCGGCCACCGAGCCGAACGTCCTGGGCGGCCTGCATGTAGAGGCGGGCGCCTTCGACCTTCTCGAGTTTCGGACGCAACCGCGCGATGATCTGCTGCGCCGACGCCTCGCGATCGTTGCGCGCCTTCAGCGTAATGAACATGTTGCCGTTGTTGCCGGCCCGGCCGCTGCCGCCGATGTTCATTGCGATGGAGGCAACGTCAGGATCGGCCATCACGATCTTGCCGAGCTCCTGCTGCTTCTTCTGCATCTCGGCAAACGAGATGTCCTGGGATGCTTCGGAGGTCGCGGTGATCAGGCCGACGTCCTGCTGCGGGAAGAAGCCCTTGGGGATCAGGACGAACAGGTAGATCGACAGGCCGAGCGTGGCGAAGAAGATGGTGAGCGTCGTCCGCCGCCAGCTCAGCGCGTGGTCGAGGATATATTCATAGCCGCGCAGCATCGAGTCGAAGGCGCGCTCGCTCCACGCGTAGAACTTGCCGTGCTTCACCTCGCCATGGGCGCGGAGGAACCGCGAGGCCATCATCGGGGTCAGGGTCAGCGACACGAACATCGAGACGAAAATCGTCATCGCCAGCACGACGGCGAACTCGCGGAACAGGCGCCCGATGATGCCGCCCATCAGCAGCAGGGGAATCAGCACCGCAACCAGCGAGATGCTGATCGACACGATGGTGAAGCCGATCTCCTTGGCTCCCCTGTAGGCGGCCGCGAGGGGCGAATCGCCGTTTTCGATGTAGCGCGTGATGTTCTCGAGCATCACGATGGCGTCGTCGACGACGAATCCGACCGCGATCGTGAGCGCCATCAGCGACAGATTGTCGAGCGAATAGCCGAACACCCACATCAGCGCGCATGCGCCGAGCAGCGCCAGTGGAACCGTGACGGTAGGGATGACGGTCGCCCAGAAGCTGCGCAGGAAGACGAAAATCACCATGACCACCAGGATGATGGTCAAAAGCAGCGTGAACTGGACGTCCTCCACCGCGGCGCGGATGGTGGTGGTGCGGTCGCTGATGACTTCGATCTTGATCGCCGGCGGGATCGCCGCCACCAGCCGGGGCAGGGTTGCCTTGATCCGGTCGACGGTCTCGATGACGTTGGCGCCAGGTTGCTTGAAAACCACCAGGAACACGCCGCGCTTGCCGTTCGCCCAGGCGGCCTGCTTGGCGTCCTCGGGGCCGGTGACCGCCTGGCCGATATCGCGGATTCGCAATGGGCCGCCGTTGCGGTAGGCGATGATGACGTCGTTCCAGTCCTTCGACTGGAGCAGCTGGTCATTGGCGTAGATGGTGTAGGCGCGTTTCTCGCCGTCGATATTGCCCTTGGGGCTGTCGACCGTGGTGATCGCGATCGCGCTGCGGACATCCTCGAGCGACAGGCCCTTGGCGACCAGTTTCGCCGGATCGATCTGCACGCGGACCGACGGCTTCTGCTGGCCGCCGATGAAGACCTGCGCGACGCCGGAGATCTGGCTGATCTGCTGGGCGAGCTGGGCGTCAATCGCATCGCTGACGGTCGTCAGCGGTAGTGTCTCGGAGGTGGCCGACAGCAGGAGGATCGGCGAGTCCGCCGGGTTGACCTTGCGATAGGTCGGCGGCGAGGGCAGGTTTTTCGGCAATTGGCCGCTGGCCGCGTTGATGGCGCCCTGCACGTCGTTGGCCGCGCCGTCGATGCTGCGATTGAGGTCGAACTGGATCGTGATCGAGGCCGTGCCCAGGTAGCTCGTCGACGTCATCTGGGCGATGCCGGGGATCTGGGCGAACTGGCGCTCCAGCGGCTGGGCGACCGAGGAGGCCATCGTCTCCGGGCTGCCGCCGGGCAGGTTCGCCGTGATCTGGATGGTCGGGAAGTCAACCTGCGGCAGCGGCGCGACCGGGAGCAGGGGGTATGCGACGAGGCCGACAAACAGAATGCCGGCCATCAGCAGCGATGTGCCGATGGGATAACGGATAAAAGGTGCCGAAATCCCGCCGTCGTTCATTCCTGTCGAACCTTGTTCTGGCCTGGATTCGAACTCGCGACCGCCGTGGAGACGAGGCTTCCGGGCTGCACCTTGAACTGACCGCCGGTGATCACTTGTTGTCCCGGGCTAAGTCCTTCATCGATCACCGAGCGTCCATCGATGGAATAGCTGACCTTGAGCTTGCGCAGTTCAGCCTTGTTCTCCTGATTGACGGTGTAGGCGTAGAGACCATTGGTTGAATGCTGGACTGCGTCGTCGGGAACCACCGTGGCATCCTTCAGCGTCCGGATCAGAAGGCGCGTCGAGACCGATTGGCCCGGCCACAGCGTGTGGTCCTTGTTGTCGAACACCGCTTTCAGCCGAATAGTCCCGCTGGTGGTGTCGACCTGATTGTTGATGACGGCGAGCTTGCCTTCCGCGAGGGTCTTCTTGCCGTCGGTGGTCAGCGCGATCACCTTGAGCGCGCCCGCCTTTTGGCCCTCATTGATATAGGGCAGCTGGTCCTCGGGCGCGGTGAAGATCACCGTGATCGGCTCGATCTGGGCAATAGAGACGATCGCCGTCTGGCTGGAAGCATTGACGATGTTGCCGATATCGACCTGGCGCAGACCCGCGACGCCCGTGATCGGGGACTTGACCTGGGTGTAGTCGAGCTGGGTCTGGGCATTGGAGATCGCGGCCTCGTCGGCGGCGATCTGCGCGGTGAGCTGAGCGACGGTGGAGCGCTGGGTATCGGTCTGCTGCCGGGTCGCGAATTCGCCGAGCTTGGTATAGCGCTGGAGGTCGAGATTGGCGTTGGCGAGGTTGGCCTCGTCCTGCTGCTTCTTGGCCTTGGCCTGGTCGAGCACGGCCTGGAAGGGGCGGGGATCGATCTCAACCAATAGGTCGCCCTGGTTGACGATCTGGCCCTCGGTGAAGGCGATCTTGTCGATCTGGCCGTCCACGCGAGTCCGGACTTGTACGGTGTTGAAACCCTGAACCGTGCCGAGACCGGTCAGATAGACCGGAAAATCGGCCTGTTGGACCGGTGCGATGGTGACAGGAACTGCGACCGGCCGCGGCGAGCCCTTCTGCGCGGTCTGGGTCTTGGCCGCGTCCGGACCATAAAAGCGTTGCCAGCCGAAATAGCCTGCCACGGCCACGGCTGCGATGAGGGAAAACCACAGAATCGGCCGCGACTTTTTCATATCAGCTTCGTATCGGCTCGTTTGCCCAAAAGGTTGAATGATGGGTCTTTGAAAGGGTTCCGGCGGCAGCCTGTATAATACACGCCAAGTTCCAGTGTAAACAACACTGTCGCTTGAGAATCCTAAACAATCGGAAAGCTTTGCATCCGATCCGGGCGGCGCGCGCGCTGCACGAAGAGCCACCCTCTTGGGCAGCCTGTCGGGCGCCTGCATCGACCAACGTGCAAAGGTTGTACGATGCTCGCGCACCGCGTCGCCATCCGCAGGCGCCGCGCTGAAGGCGAAAGACCTTCGGACACCGGCGTGCCGTCCTCGCCAGAACGTTTCTAAATCGATCGCGCCGCGTTTCCGTTGTCAGCACATCCGACGTCGTCCATATCAGCGCCGCACAACGGGAGCGCATGATGGACGAACTCAACGGCAAGATGATCGCGTGTCAGATTTTGATCACGGGCCTGATCGCGCGCGTCGCCAATGAGCAGGGCGATCCCTTGCGCTTCCTGACCGACTTTCGCGACGAAATAAAAGCCGTCGTGAACGGCGTCAACATCGCCGGCATGGACAACACCGATCGCGTTCGTTCCGTCGCACAGGAAACGGTTGACGAGCTGTTCTCGCTGATGAAGCCGCCGAGCAGCGATTGATGCTGGCATATTGCAGCGAGGACGATGCGCAGATTTTCAGCTCTTTAGAACGCTTACAAACTGGTTCTTTAGAACGATTTCAAACTCCAGATTAGAATCGTTTTGATCTGGAGATATTCAAGCGTTCTCACGGGCCTGCCCGCATTGACCACGAATTTTGCGGCCGATAGGAACGCCCCAACGTTCATCGCGAATGACGCGCATGAGCGATCATGAAAATGGGGCGTGTGGTTATGGGGCAGGTGGTTGCACCGAAGTCGCTGCGATCGTTCGCGGCAATTGATTTCATCGACGAAAGGTTCGAAGGCGGCGCTGGCAAGGCGGCATCGGCGGTGGCCGGATTGATCGCAGTGGCATCGTTCTCGGGCACGGCAGAGGCGCAGCAGTCGAATCTTCCGCCGGTCAGCGTCGATGCGCCGGTCGAGCGACCGCGGCCTGCCGCCTCGAAGCCTTCGCCGGAGCAGATTCGTGCGCGCAATGCACTTCGCCGCGCGGCGCAGCGCCAGCAGGCGCAGCAGGCCGCCGCCGCGCCGCCGCAGAGCGCAGGTGCGCCTGACCGCAACCCCTATGCCGATCCGGCAGCTCCCTACAAGGTCGATCACGTGCAGGCTTCGGGCAAGTTTCCCGAGCCGCTGCTGAACACGCCGAAGACCATCACCGTGCTCAGCAAGGAAGTGCTGGACGACAAGAACGCCACGACGTTGAAGGAGATCGGTCGCTCGACCGCCGGCGTGACGCTCGGATCGGGCGAGGGCGGCAACGCGTTCGGTGACCGCTTCTTCATCCGCGGCTTCGATGCGCGCAACGACGTCTTCATCGACGGCATCCGCGATCCCGCCGTCAGCATTCGCGAGAACTTCTTCACCGAGCAGCTCGAGATCCTGCGCGGACCTGCTTCGTCCTTCGCCGGACGCGGCACCGCGGGCGGCGCCATCAATATCGTCACCAAGCAGGCGGGTGACCGCAACTTCACCAATGCCGAGACCACCTTCGGCACCGACATGACCAAGCGCGTCACGCTCGACGTCAACCAGGTCATCAACCCGACCTTCTCGGTGCGCACCGGCGGCCTGTTCCAGGACGCCAACGTTGCCGGCCGCAACTATGTGACCGACAATCGCTGGGGTACCTTCCTCTCGACCAAGTACACGCCGACCAACGACATCAAGATCACCACGAACTACGTCCACACCGATCTCAGCGGCTACCCGGATTTCGGCGTGCCCTATTACAAGCAGGGCAACGTGCCGGTCACCGAAGCGGGCATTCCGCGCCAGACCTGGTACGGCTTCCTCAATCGCGACTGGCAGACCGCGCGGCAGGATTTCGGCACGCTGACGGGTGAGTACAAGCCGACCGACAACATCACCCTGACCAGCCGGACCCGGATGGAGCAGTCGACGCTGGCCTATATCGGGACGCTGCCGCAGTCGCCGGTGACGACCAATCCCGATCCGACGAAGTGGACCTTCACCGCGAGCGCGCAGAGCCGCAACCAATGGGTCGACGTTGTCGCGAACCAGGAAGACGCCACGTTCAAGTTCAACACGGGATCGATCAAGCACACCGCGGTGACCGGCCTCGAGGTCTCCAACGAGCGTATCGGCATCGGTCGCTACGCTGGTCTTGCATCGGAGGTGAACGGCAGCGGATTTACCAGCAACGGCGCGTTGACGGGCCAGTCGATCTATTCGCCCGGCTATACTTTCAACCCCGGCCCGTTCAACCCTGTTCTGGGCGGTGATCCGACCCACTACAATGTCGACAGCGGCGCGCTCTACGTGCTCGATACCGCGAACTGGGAAGACACCATCATCGTCAATGGCGGTGTTCGGTGGGACAACTATGCCCTGAGATCGTCGACCGCGACGGCAGTGAGTCGGGTCAACTCGGATTTCGTCAACTACAATGGCGGCATCGTCTACAAGCCGGTTCCGATCGGCAGCCTCTATGCGGCGTATGCGACCTCGACCAATCCGTTCGGCTCCGAGCTCGACGCGACCGGCACGGATTACGGCTCGGCTCCGCCGACGGGCACCACGATCCTCGGGCCCGAGCGCAACAAGGCCGCCGAGGTTGGTACCAAGTGGGAGCTGTTCGACCGCCACCTCCTGGTGAGCGGCGCGCTGTTCCAAACCGACAAGGACAATGCCCGCGAGACCGTGACCGTGAATGGCGTGAGCACGCTCACGTCGGGTGCGGCGTACCGGATCCAGGGCATCGACATCGAGGCCAGCGGCAAGCTCACCGATCGCTGGAGCATTTTCGGCGGCATCGTGCTGATGGAGTCGAAGGTGACCAAGAGCAACATCGCGAGCAATGTCGGTCTGCAGCTCGCCAACGTCGCTCACCAGTCCTTCAGTCTGCTCTCCAAGTACAAGTTCGACGGCGACTGGGAAGTCGGCGGCCAGGCGGTCTTCCGCTCCAAGGTCTACGGCGGCACCTTCGGCGCCAACACCGGCACCCTGATCCCGAGCTACTGGCGTTTCGACGCGTTCGTCGAAAAGAAGATCGACGAGCACTGGACCATGAAGCTCTACGCGCAGAACCTGACCAACAAGCTCTACTACGACACGCTCTATCGCAGTGCGACACCGTTCGTGGCGGTCGCACCGGGCCGGGCTTTCTACGTCGTGACTTCGGCCAAGTTCTGATCATCAAGTTCTGATCATGCTGACCTGCATACCCAGTGTTCTCGGCAAGGATGATGTGGCGGATTTCCGCCGCATCATGGATGCGAGCGAGTGGGAGGACGGCCGCTCGACGGCGGGTGCGCAGTCGGCGATGGTCAAGCGCAACGAGCAATTGCCGCCGGACAGCGAGGTCGCGCGCAAGCTCGGCAACCGCATCATCTCGGCACTGACGTCGAACCCGCGCTTCCTGGCGGCGGCGATCCCGCTGCAGATCTTCCCGCCGCTATTCAACCGCTATGCGGCGAGCGGCGGGCACCATTTCGGTCTGCACGTCGACAACGCGATCCGCGGCGATCGCCTGACCGGCCTTCGCATCCGCACCGACCTGTCGGTCACGCTGTTCCTCGCCGAGCCGGAGGAATACGACGGTGGCGAACTCGTGATCGAGGACAGCTACGGCTCGCACGAAGTTAAGTTGCCGGCAGGCGACTGCGTGCTGTACCCCTCGACCAGCCTGCATCTCGTCACGCCGGTGACGCGGGGCACGCGGGTGGCGTCTTTTTTCTGGCTGCAGAGCATGGTACGGGATGATCAGGCCCGCAGCCTGATCTTTGACCTCGATACTGCCATTCAGGCGCTGGCGCAGCGGCTGGGACGCGACGACCCCGAAACGGTCAAATTGACGGGCATCTATCACAACCTCATTCGCTACTGGGCCGAAGTATGAAGACCACAACTTTCCGAGCGAGCCTTTGCCGAACAAGCCTTGCCGCAACCGTGATGCTGGCGGCGATTGCGCTCGCGCTCCCCGTTTCGGCACAGCAGCAGACGGCAACGCCGCCGGCCGCATCGCAGCCGGCCGCTACCCCGGCAGCGCCATCGGCTGCAGCACCTGCGGCAACGGCCGTCCCAGCGGCACCAGAGGCGGCGTCGACTGACGCCGGCCGCGCGCCGAAATCGACTGCACCTGTGATGAAGGAACTGTCGCCCTGGGTGATGTTCATGTCGGCGGACATCATCGTGAAGGCGGTGATGATCGGGCTTGCCTTCGCGTCTCTCGTCACCTGGACTATATTCATCGCCAAATCGATCGAGCTGACGCTGGCGCAGGGCAGGCTGCGTTCGGCCCTGAAGAAGATCGCCGACGCACGCTCGCTTGCAGAGGCCCAGTTTGCGCTGGGTGCCAAGGAAGGCATCCTGCCGTCATTCCTCGCGGCCGCGCTGCGCGAGGCGAGGGCGTCCGCAGGGATTTCCAGCGACGCCGGCATCAAGGAACGCGCCGCCTCGAGTTTTGCCGAGATCGCTCGCGCAGAGTCGCGGCGGATCCGGATCGGCATGGGCGTGCTCGCGACCATCGGCGCCACGTCGCCCTTCGTCGGCCTGTTCGGCACCGTCTGGGGCATCATGAACAGCTTCATCGGCATCTCGAAGTCGCAGACGACGAACCTTGCGGTCGTCGCGCCCGGCATCGCCGAAGCACTGCTTGCGACCGCGATCGGTCTCGTCGCGGCGATCCCGGCCGTTATCATCTACAATCATTTCGCGCGCATGACGAAGGGCTACCTCGAGCTTGTCAGCCGCGCCTCGGGTGCGGCGGCGCGGCTGCTCTCGCGCGACCTCGACCGCAGTCATGGCAGCGTTCATTCGCGCGCAGCGGCGGAGTAGGCGATGGGCGTTTCGCTCGCAGACAACGATCTCGACGATGATGCGGACTTCTCCGAAACGCATGAGATCAATGTCACGCCGTTCATCGACGTCATGCTGGTGCTGCTGATCATCTTCATGGTCGCCGCGCCGCTGTCGACGGTTGACCTGCCCGTCGATCTGCCGACCTCCACTGCCACACCGCAGAAGAAACCGGACAAGCCGACCTATGTCAGCATCAAGTCCGATTTGACGCTTGCGATCGGGGAGAACCCGGTCACGCGTGCCAACCTGGCGGCCTCGCTCGACGGCCTCGCGGACATGGGCAAGGACAAATACGTCTTCCTGCGCGCCGATCGCACGGTGCCTTATGGCGAGCTGATGGGCGTGATGGAGTTGTTGCGCTCGGGCGGCTACTCCAAAGTGAAGCTGGTGACGCTCGAGGGTGTCCCGGCTTCTCCGGCGCCGTCCTCGGTCGACCCTGCCAAGCCCTAAGGCTGCGCTTATGTCCGATCTCGAGATCGAACCGAGACCATCCAGGCGGCTGTGGGTTTTGGCCGCAGTGACGGCGCTCGCGCTGCATCTGGGAGGCGCAGCGCTGGCGCTCGCGCATTTGCAGACGGATGGCGGAGACGACGGTTTGGGTGTGGCCGGTGCGGAATTCGCCGTCGAAATGGCCTCGCCGGATGCTCCCGAGTCCGAGCTTCCGCCCGGACCTGACAGCGAGGCTATGCAGGAACAGCGGGCGATACCCGAACAAAAGGCTGAGGTGAAGGAAACGGAGCTTCCCAAGGACCAGCACCAGGACGTCGACGATGCCGACCGGGTCGTCACCGACAACAACGCGAAAAAGCCGGATGAGGAGAGTCAAAAGGTCGCGGCCGTTGAGACCCCGGCTGTCGAGGCATCGCCGATGTCGGTCGCATCGGCGCGGCAGAAGCTCGACGACGCTACGCGCGAGGCTGAGAAGGCCATGGCGCCGGTGCTCGGGATCGGCAAGGACATTCTGAAGCTGACGGCCGATTGGAACCGCAAGATCAGTGCGCATTTCAAGCTGCACCAGGTCTACCCCGAGGGCAAGGAGCCCAAGTCCCAGAAGGTCAAGGTGACTCTCGTCCTCAACCGCAAAGGCAACGTGCTTTCGGTCGACGTGGTGGGGTCCTCTGGCGACGCAGCCTTCGATGCAGCGGCGGTCTCGATGATCCGACGTTCGGATCCCGTGCCGCAACCTCCGGCCGGACTGACGGATGAAACGTTCGAGCGCACGCTCGATGTCACCTTCCCGCCGCGAGAGACGAAGAAAAAATCGGCTCAGCGCCAGTAGTAGCGGATCGCGACGTAAACCACGACCAGGCAAGCGAAGATCAGCGCCACCGGGAGCGGCCGCTTCTCGGTTCCGCCGAGCCCCGCCACCCCGAACCCGCCCATCTTCTTCGGCTTGGGCGGCGGGCGGCGGAAGGCGGTAACATTGTCCTTCACGGGCTCGCTGGCCCGGGGGCGAACGTCAGGCGGAGTTCCGGCTCCGCCCATTTCGGCATAATAGGCCTTGTAGACCGAGGCGATGGTTGCCTCGGTGGCATCGTCCTCGCTCATCTGCCCCAGCAGCTTCCTGTAACTCGCCAGGAACTCCTGGGCCTCTGGAGGCAGCGCCGACAACCCGTTGAGCTTGGCCATCATCTTCCAGGTGGCGAAATCGGCGCGGGCGCGGGTGTCGGCTCGTCGCGCGATCAGCATGTCGGCAGCTTTGACCAAGTTGGCCTCGGGCCCTTCGGGTTCTCTAGGTTTGTCCTGGTTCAACTACGCGTTGCCGGTCAGGAAGAGAACGGCCTTAATCACATATCCGGTCAACGTTCGCAGTATTGCCGAGATAACATCAAGATTTAGACCGAACTGCGAACCCGCAAGGGGTAGCAGGATCAGGATGGCGATCAGGATCAGCATCCCGAACGGCTCGAGCCGGGCCAGCGGCAGGGCGAGCGGTCGCGGCAACAGGCCGACCGCGACCCGTCCGCCGTCGAGCGGTGGTATCGGCATCATGTTGAAGACGGCGAGTACCGCATTGATCAGAAGCGAATTCTTCAAATTGTCGAAGATCCATTGCGCCGAACTCGCCGGCGCGAAGGGCAGGGCGTGGAGCGCCAGGGCCGCCAGCAGCGCCAGCAGGATGTTGGTCGCCGGGCCGGCCAGCGCCACCCAGACCATGTCGAGCTTCGGGTTGTTGAGATTGCGAAAGTTCACCGGCACCGGCTTGGCATAGCCGAACAGGAACGGCGAATGCGCAAACAGCAGCATGGCCGGCAGGATCAGGGTGCCGAACGGGTCGATATGCCGAAGCGGGTTGAAGCTGACCCGGCCGAGCTTCCAGGCGGTGTCGTCGCCAAGGCGATGCGCGACGAAGCCATGTGCGGCCTCGTGGAAGGTGATGGCGATCACCAGCGGCAGCACCCAGACGGAGAGGTCGTAGAGGGAGACGTTCAAGCGGTTGCCCCGGTTCGTGCCCGATAGGGCCGAACTATCACGATTCAGCGTCCCGGCGAAGGCGGACACCGTTCGGCGCAATCAGGACGGGATGGTGGTCGGATATTGAGGCAGGCCATCGTCGAACGTCAGCCAGTTGAGCTTTTCCTGCACCCAGATGTGCTCGGTGGGCGCGAAGGCGTTGCGGTCGTCGAAGGTCGCCAGCGCAACGCCCGCGGCGGAGCCGTCGTGCCGCCACGAGAACAGCCGCGTGCCGCATTGCTGGCAGAAGACGCGAGCGATGCGCTCCGATGTCGGAAAACTGCCGGTCTCGCCCTCGACGGTCAGCGCAGTCTGCGGAAAGAGCGCGCGGGCGAAGAAGGGTGAGCCCATGGCCTTCTGGCAGTTGCGGCAATGGCAGACGCGGACGTTGAGCGGCTCGCCCTCGGCCTTGAACCGCACAGCGCCACACAAGCATCCGCCTTCCCGGATCATGACACCCTCAATAGGTGGCGCGGCCGCCGGAGATATCGAACACCGCACCGGTCGAGAACCCGCAGTCTTCGGAGGCAAGCCAGGCGACCATTGCGGCCAGCTCCTCCACGAGCACGAAGCGGCCTTTCGGGATCTTCGACAGCATGAAATCGATGTGCTGCTGCGTCAGCTGGTCGAAGATCGCTGTCTTCGCGGCCGCCGGCGTTACGGCGTTCACCAGGATGTCGTGCGCGGCAAGCTCCTTGCCGAGCGACTTTGTCAGCGCGATCAGGCCGGCCTTGGAGGCCGAGTAATGCGCCGCGTTCGGATTGCCTTCCTTGCCGGCGATCGAGGCGATGTTCACGATCCGCCCGTATTTCTGCTTGAGCATCGTGGGCACGATCGCCTTGCAGCAGATGAAGGGCCCGTCGAGGTTGATGCGCATCACCTTGCGCCATTCCTCGAGATCGGTCTCCCAGACCGTCTTGTTGATGCCGGCGATACCGGCATTGTTGACGAGGATGTCGATCCTGCCGAAGGCGGCGAGGGTTGCGTCGCGGGATTGTTCGACTGCGGCCGCGTCGGCGACATCGACCTTGAAGACGCGCACGTCGCCGCCGATCTCCTTGGCCGTCTTCTCGGCGAGAGCCGCGTCGAAATCCCAGATCGCGACCTTGGCGCCGGAGGCGACGAAGCGCTCGGCGATGGCGCGGCCAAAGCCTTGCGCGCCGCCGGTGACGATCGCGCAGCGGCCGTTGAGGTCGATCTTGTTCATGCAACAATTCCTTCCTCTTGGCCTCATGGCGAGGAGCCTGCCCTTGGCGAGCGCCTCCTCGTGATGAGAATCGATCAGAGCATGAAGCCGCCGTCGACGACGAGGTCGACGCCGGTCGTGAATGCGCTCTCGTCACTGCCAAGATAGACCGCCATGGCCGCGATTTCCTCCGCAGTGCCGAGCCGGCCCATCTTCTGGCGGGCGATGAACATCTCCTTGCCCTGCGGGCCGACGGCGGCGGCACGGTCGAGCATCGAGGGGGTCTCGACGGTGCCGGGACAGATGCTGTTGCAGCGGATGCCCTGCGTGATGAAGTCGAGCGCAACCGCGCGCGTGAGCAGCGACACCGCCGCCTTGGACGCACTGTAGACATAACGGTTGGCCGGCGGCCTCAGGGCCGCGCAAGACGAGATATTGACGATGCTGCCGCCACCGCCCGCGATCATCGACGGTAGAAACGCCTTGATGGTCCTGTGCATGGACTTGACGTTGAGGTCGAACGAGAAGTCCCAGTCCTCTTCCGAACAGTCCAAAATGGTTCCGTTGTGAACGAAGCCGGCCGCGTTGAGCAGGATGTCGATCTTGCCGACCCGCTTGGCGAAGGCGTTGACGTCGGCGGTGTTGCGAACGTCGAGCTTTGCCGTCTCAGCGACGCCGTCCTTGCTTAAGGCTGCGATGCCGCCTTCATTGATGTCGGTGGCGATGACGGTCGCGCCTTCACGCGCGAATGCAAGTGCGCATGCGCGCCCGATACCCGCCGCCGCGGCGGTGATAACGGCGCGCTTCCCCTTGAGGCGGTCTGCCATTTTCTTCTCCTCACCTTGAACTTGTCTATTTCACTGTCATTGCGAGCGAAGCGAAGCAATCCAGAATCTTGCCTCGGAGACAGTCTGGATTGCGTCCTCGCTTCGCCCCTCGCAATGACGAGTGGCTAGTGGTTATCCCGCGCCACGCCGAACGTGCCGGCGACATTCTGGTAACGCGTGGCGAGCTCCATGCAGGCGCCGGTCGATTGCTGGCCGACGGTGTTGCGGTAGATCTCCTGCCAGGGCGTCTGGTTCGGCGGATGCTTGAAGCCGCCATTGGCCTTCAGATCGGCGTGGCGCTTCTTCACTTCCTCGTCCGAGATCAGGATGTTGGCGCTGCCCTTGTTGAGGTCGATGCGCACCTTGTCGCCGGTTTTCAGGATCGCGAGGCCGCCGTCCGCGGCGGCCTCGGGCGAAGCGTTGAGGATCGAGGGCGAGCCTGAGGTGCCGGACTGCCGGCCGTCACCGATGCAGGGCAGGGCCATGATGCCGCGTTTGATCAGCGCCGCCGGCGGCTGCATGTTCACGACCTCGGCGCCGCCGGGATAACCGATCGGACCGGCGCCGCGGATGAACAGCACGCAATGCTCGTCAATGCCGAGCGCGGAATCCTCGATCCGCTCGTGATAGTCCTCCGGCCCCTCGAACACGATCGCGCGTCCCTCGAACGCGTTGAGGTCCTTCGGGTTGCTCAGATAGCGATCGCGGAATTCCTTGGAGATCACGCTGGTCTTCATGATCGCGGATTCGAACAGGTTGCCGCGCAGCACCAGGAAGCCGGCATCCTTCACCATCGGCTTGTCGTAAGCCCAGATCACGTCCTGGTCGGGCTTGGGGGCGTTGGCGCAGTTCTCGCCGATGCCGCGCCCGTTGACGGTCAGCGCATCCTCGTGGATGCGCTTGTGCTTCATGAGCTCGCGTATCACGGTGGGCACGCCGCCGGAGCGATGGAATTCCTCGCCAAGATAGAAGCCCGCCGGCTGGAGGTTCACGAGCAGAGGCACGTCGTGACCGTACTTCTGCCAGTCGTCGATCGAGAGCTCGACGCCGATGTGGCGGGCGAGCGCGTTGATATGGATGGGCGCATTGGTCGAGCCGCCGATCGCCGAATTCACAACGATGCAGTTCTCGAACGCCTTGCGGGTCAGGAAGTCGGAAGGTTTCAGGTCCTGCCAGACCATCTCCACGATGCGCTTGCCCGTCTCGTAGGCGATCTGGCCGCGCTCGCGATAAGGCGCGGGGATCGCCGCGCAGCCTGGCAGCGAGAAGCCGAGCGCCTCGGCGAGCGCGTTCATGGTCGATGCCGTGCCCATGGTGTTGCAATGGCCGACCGAGGGCGCAGACGAGGCCACGATCTCCATGAATTGTTCGTAGTCGATCTCGCCGGCGGCGAGCCGCTCGCGGGACTTCCAGACGATGGTGCCGGAGCCCGTGCGTTCGCCCTCATGCCAACCATTCAGCATCGGGCCGCCCGACAGCACGATCGCCGGCAGGTTGACGGTCGCCGCCGCCATCATGCAGGCAGGCGTCGTCTTGTCGCAGCCAGTCGTGAGCACCACGCCGTCGAGCGGATAGCCGTACAGGATCTCGACCAGACCGAGATAGGCGAGGTTACGGTCGAGCGCGGCGGTCGGCCGCTTGCCGGTTTCCTGGATCGGATGGGTCGGAAACTCCAGCGCGATGCCCCCAGCCATCCGGATGCCTTCGCGGACGCGGTGCGCGAGCTCGATGTGGTGGCGGTTGCAGGGGGAGAGGTCGTTGCCGGTCTGGGCGATGCCGATGATCGGCTTGCCGGACTGGAGCTCCTCGCGGGTGAGGCCGAAATTCAGATAGCGCTCCATATAGAGCGCGGTCATGCCCGGATTATGCGGGTTGTCGAACCATTCCTGGGAGCGAAGGCGCCGGCGGCCGCCATTGGTTGTGGGCGCATGCCCGTTGGTTGGCTTTTTTGTCATCGGTATCTCCTAGAATGCGAACGCACAGGCGTCGGTCTGTCGTGTCGGCTTGTGCGATGCCCAACGGCGCAAGCCTGCATTTCGCAGCTCGCCCGGTGGCGGTCGGTTCCTCACAAGTGCGATATTAGTCATGGGCTCTTGGTAACGCTATCATTTTGTGCGCCCCGCCACCATTCCGGAAAGTGCGGGCTGGTTGTCGGCGCGCTGCGCCAGCGAACTTTGCCGCTCCATCACCTTGAAGCCGAGATCGAGCACCGGCTGTTCCGGGCGGCGACCTTCGATGGCCTCGATCAGCATCGTGGCGGCGGCCCGGCCCATCTCGTAGCGGTTGGTGCGCACGCTGGTGAGTGTCGGTACAGCGCTCGCCATGAATTCGAGGTCGTTGAAGCCGACGATGGCGATCTGATCGGGGACGGTGATCTCCCGGCGCCGACATTCGAACAGTACGCCGAGGGCGAGGTCGTCATTGGCGCAAAACACCGAGTCGATATTCGGCTCACGCGCGAGCAGGTCGCCAAACAGCGTTCCCCCCAGCGTCACCGAGGTCGGCGTGGCCGTCGTGACGACGAGGCGCTGGTCGAACAGGCCGGCGTCCTTCATGGACGAGACGTAGCCGTCGAGCCGTCGCTGTACTCGCGGATCCATCCGCGCGCCGACGAAACCGATTCGGCGGCAGCCTTGCGCGAACAGGTGCGCGATCGCCGCGCGCGAGGCTTCATAGTGCGAAAAGCCGATCATCATGTCGACGGGGGTGGGCCCGAGCTCCATGATCTGCACGATGGGACAATCGGCCGCCTCCAGCATCGCGCGTGATTCGGTCGTCTGGTCGATGCCGGTAACGATCAGCCCGGCCGGCTTCTGTGCCAGGAACAGGCGGAGAAGCTTCTCCTCTTGAAGGATGCTGTAGCGGGTGTTGGAGAGCTGGATCGAGTAGCGGCTGCCTTCCGACGCATCATAGATGCCGCGCAGCACGTCGGAGAACACGTTGTTGGTGAGGGAGGGGATCAGGACGGCGATCACTTCCGTGCGCTGCGAGGCCAATGCACGTGCTGCGAGATTGGGCACATAGCCGAGCTCGCGCGCGGCGCTTTCGACTCGCGCCCGTTTGGCGACCGACAGCGCCTCGGGATTTCTGAAAAAGCGGGACGCGGTGATGGGACTCACGCCGGCGAGCTCGGCGACTTCCGCCAGTCGGATCTTGCCCGATTTGGTGCGTTTTCGTCCCATTTGTTGCTCATAGCACAGCCCTTCTTGCAAACAAAGGAACGTTGACAGCGCTACCAGCTCCGACTAACCAAAGACAAATTGCCAAAACCGCGCAAACTGCAGACAATGCTGCTTGTAGCATGGGGCCTCGTCGGGTGGAGCCTCAGAAGTAAAGGGCGGTAGCAGTGCTCGATCAAGCGCTGCGGACCAGGTGAGGAGGGAGCCTAGATGTCGTCTGTGCAAATCCGCGACGTGCGGAAATCGTTCGGCAATTTTGAAGTCCTGCACGGCGTGACGATTCCGATCGAGGATGGCCAGTTCGTCGTTCTCGTTGGTCCTTCCGGCTGCGGCAAGTCGACGCTGCTGCGCATGCTCGCAGGTCTCGAGAACATCACCTCCGGCACGATCTCGATCGGCGAGCGCGTCGTCAACAATGTCCAGCCGAAGGAGCGGGACATTGCGATGGTGTTCCAGAACTACGCGCTCTATCCGCACATGACGGTCGCCGACAATATGGGCTTCTCGCTCAAGCTGCGCAGCGCGGGCTCTGACGAGATCAACAAGCGCGTCAAGCGCGCCGCCGAGATCCTCGCGTTGACGCCGCTGCTTGACCGCTATCCGCGCCAGCTCTCCGGCGGCCAGCGCCAGCGCGTCGCCATGGGCCGCGCCATCGTACGCGATCCGCAGGTGTTCCTGTTCGACGAACCCTTGTCGAACCTCGATGCCAAGCTGCGCGTCGCGATGCGCACCGAGATCAAGGAGCTGCACCAGCGGCTCAAGACCACGACCGTCTACGTGACCCATGACCAGATCGAGGCCATGACCATGGCCGACAAGATCGTCGTCATGCACGACGGCATCGTCGAGCAGATGGGCACGCCGCTCGAACTCTACGACCGGCCTGCAAATCAGTTCGTCGCGGGCTTCATCGGCTCACCGGCGATGAACTTCCTCAAGGGCCATGTGCGCTCGAACGGGGTGGCCACCTTCGAGGGCCCGAACGGCGTCAAGCTGCCGCTCAAGACCGCGCCGACCGCGTCCGACGGGCAGCCTGCGGTCTATGGCGTGCGGCCCGAGCATTTCACGATCGCCGACGACGGGGCGGAAGCCGAGATCGTCGTCGTCGAGCCGACGGGCTCAGAGACACAGGTGTTCGCAAAGCTCGGCGGCGAGCAGGTTGTCGCCGTCTTCCGCGAGCGGCATCAGTTCAATCCCGGCGACAAGGTCCGGCTGAAGCCGGATCCGTCGCTGGTTCACTTGTTCGACGAGGGGACCGGAAAACGGCTGAACGCATAAGACAGACTTAAACAAACTAAAAAAAGCACCATTGGGAGGACGACATGCAAGACTTTACCCGCCGGGCACTGCTCCAGGGCGGAACGGCGCTGGCTGCAACCGGCGCATTGACTGGGCCTGCACTGTTCGAATTCGCGAGGGCCTGGGCGGCCGACTCGCCGTGGAAAGCGGAGCCGGGCGCCAAGCTGACCGTGATGCGCTGGAAGCGCTTCGTGCCGGCGGAAGACGATGCGTTCAATGCCATGGTGGCGGCGTTCAAGGCCGCGACCGGCACCGAGATGAACGTCTTCAGCGAGTCCTTTGAGGACGTGCAGCCGAAGGCGTCGGTCGCCGCGAACACCGGCTCGGGTCTCGATCTCGCGTGGGGCCTCCATACGCTGCCTCAGCTGTTCCCGACCAAAGTGCTGAAGATGAACGACGTCGCCGATTACCTCGGCACCAAATATGGTGGCTGGACGGATGCGGCGGCCAAGACCTGCAAGCTTGGCAACGACTGGCTGGGCATTCCTGTGGCGACCAACGGTGGCTACATGACCTACCGCAAGTCAGCGACCGACAAGGCAGGCTTCAAGGAATTTCCGAAGGACTTCCCGGGCTTCCTCGAGATGTGCAAGGCGCTCAAGGCGAACAACACGCCAGCGGGCTATGCGCTCGGGCATGCCAGCGGCGACGCCAACGGTTGGTTGCACTGGATATTGTGGGGCCACGGTGCCTACACGGTCGACCAGAACGACAAGATCATCATCAATTCGCCCGAGACCATGAAGGCGCTGGAGTACTGCAAGGCGCTCTACGAAACCTTCATCCCCGGCACCCCGTCCTGGAACGATTCCTCCAACAACAAGGCGTTCCTGGCCGGTGAGCTCTATTGTACCCTCAACGGTATTTCGATCTACGTCGCCGCCAAGACGGACCCCAGCAAGAAGGAACTTGCCGAAGACACCTATCACGCGCTGCACCCGGTCGGGCCCATCGGCAAGCCGACTGAATTGCAGCTTGCTCTGCCGATCCTCGCCTTCAACTTCACCAAATACCCGAATGCGGCGAAGGCCTTCATCGCCTTCATGCTGGAGAAGGAGAACTACGAGAGGTGGCTGGACGGTGCGCAGGGTTACCTGACGCAGACTCTGAATGCGTATGAAACTGCGCCGGTCTGGACCGCCGACCCAAAGAACGCCGTGTTCGCGCAGGCATCCAAGCGCACCCTGCCGGCGTCCGGCATCGGTACCGTGGGCGAGAAGGCCGCAACCGCGATCGCCGACTTCATCGTCGTCGACATGTTTGCCAACTACTGCACCGGCACCAAGGACGCAAAGGGTGCGGTTGCGGAGGCGGAACGGCAATTGAAGCGCATCTATCGCTGATGATCTCGACGCGGGCGGCTTGTACGGCCGCCCGCTCATCCGCACTCTGATCAGGGATATCAGGCATGGCTGATGTCGTCGTTGCTTCCCAAGCCAAGCCTCAGTTTCGCGAAGCCAACGCCTGGGACCAGCTCAAGCACAACCGCAACTGGCTCGGCTTCTGGTTCATGCTGCCGGCCCTGGCATTCCTGATTTTCTTCCTGGCCTATCCGCTCGGGCTCGGTATCTGGCTTTCCTTTACGGACACCCGCATCGGCCGGGTCGGCCAGTTCATAGGCACCGAGAATTACGAGTGGCTGTGGGACGACTCGATCTTCTGGCTGTCGGTGACCAACACGCTGCTGTACACATTCGTGGCCAGCGCCTTCAAATTCGCGATCGGGCTCTACCTCGCGCTTCTGCTGAATGAGAATATGCCGTTCAAGGCGATGCTGCGAGCGCTCGTCCTGATCCCGTTCATCGTGCCGACCGTGCTCTCGGCGCTGGCGTTTTGGTGGATCTTCGATTCCCAGTTCTCGATCATCTCGTGGTCGCTGAAACATCTCGGCCTGATCAGCCAGAACATCAATTTCCTCGGCGATACGACCTGGGCGCGCATTTGCGTGATTTTCGCCAATATCTGGCGCGGCGTGCCGTTCGTGGCCATCACGCTGCTTGCCGGCCTTCAGACAGTGTCGCCGTCGCTCTATGAAGCTGCAACGCTCGACGGCGCCACAAGCTGGCAGAATTTCCGGTACATCACCTATCCGTTGCTGACGCCGATCATCGCGGTCGTGATGACCTTCTCGGTGCTGTTCACCTTCACCGACTTCCAGCTGATCTGGGCGATGACCCGCGGAGGTCCGGTCAATGCCACCCATCTGATGGCGACCTTGTCCTACCAGCGCGCGATCATTGCGGGGCAGCTCGGCGAGGGCGCCGCGATCTCCAGTGCGATGATTCCGTTCCTGCTTGCCGCGATCATGATCTCATGGTTCGGCTTGCAGCGGCGCAAATGGCAGCAGGGGGAGAGCAATGACTGATCCCCGCATTGTTTCGTTTTCTTCTGCGCGAACCGCGCAAGCCCAGCGCTCGCTGGCGCAAATGTCAACGGGGAGAGAACAATGAGTGATCTTCCTGCCTCGAAAGTGGATCTCAAGACCATCCTGTCGACGCCCGCGCGGGTCGATCACAGCGAGGGCATGAGTTATTTGCAGTCGGTGCCGCGCCGGATCGTGACGCTGTACCTGCCGCTCACGATCATCGTCGTGATCCTCCTGTTTCCGTTCTACTGGATGGCGCTGACCTCAGTGAAGCCGGACGACCAGCTGCTCGACCTCGACAAGTACAATCCGTTCTGGACCTGGAATCCGACCTTCAAGCATTTCCACAAGCTCCTGTTCGAGAGCTACTATCCGCACTGGCTCTGGAACACGATGTACGTGGCGATCTGCGCCACGGTGCTCTCGATCATCGCCTCGGTGCTGGCGGCCTATGCCATCGTGCGCTTGCGCTACAAAGGGGCCACGCTCGTCGGCGGGCTGATCTTCCTCGCTTACCTGGTACCGCCGTCGATCCTGTTCATCCCTCTCGCCACCGTCGTGTTTCAGTACGGCCTGTTCGACTCGCCATTGGCGTTGATCCTGACCTATCCGACCATCCTGATCCCGTTCTCGACCTGGCTGCTGATGGGCTATTTCAAGACCATCCCGTTCGAGCTCGAGGAGTGCGCGCTGATCGACGGGGCCAGCCGCTGGCAGATACTGATCAAGATCGTGCTGCCGCTCGCTATCCCCGGCCTGATCTCGGCCTTCATCTTCTGCTTCACGCTGTGCTGGAACGAGTTCATCTACGCGCTGACCTTCCTGCAATCGACCAGCAACAAGACGGTGCCGGTCGCGATCGTCAACGAGTTCGTGGATGGCGACATCTACCGCTGGGGCTCGCTGATGGCGGGGGCGCTGGCGGGGTCGCTGCCGCTGGTTATCCTTTACGCCTTCTTCGTGGAGCATTATGTGTCGGCGATGACCGGCGCCGTGAAGGAATGATCGCGGGCCCACCGTAGGAATGCGTCCGAAACGGGCGCGTTCAAGACCAATAAGAAGGAGCAGGCTCTTGCACATTCTGGTTCTCGGCGCCGCCGGCATGGTCGGCCGTAAATTGTGTGAACGGCTGCTGCGTGACGGCCGGCTCGGTAAGAGCGACATCACCAAGCTGACCATGCACGACGTGGTCGAGCCGAAGAAGCCCGAGAAGGCCGGCTTTGCCGTCGAGACCGTGTCCGGCGATTTTGCCGTTCCAGGAGCCGCCGAGAAGTTGATTGCGGGCCGCCCCGACGTGATCTTCCATCTGGCCGCCATCGTCTCCGGCGAGGCCGAGCTCGATTTCGACAAGGGCTATCGCATCAATCTCGACGGCACGCGGATGCTGCTCGACGCCATCCGCGTCATTGGCGGCGGCTACAAGCCGCGCGTGGTCTTTACCTCCTCGATCGCGGTGTTCGGCGCCCCGTTCCCGGATGCGATCGGCGATGAGTTCTTCCATACGCCGCTGCTCAGCTATGGCACCCAGAAGGCGATCGGCGAACTGCTGCTCGCCGACTATTCCCGCCGCGGCTTCCTCGACGGCATTGGCATCCGCCTGCCGACCATCTGCATCCGGCCCGGCCTGCCTAACAAGGCGGCATCGGGCTTCTTCTCCAACATCCTGCGCGAGCCGCTGTCCGGCAAGGAAGCGATCCTGCCGGTCTCCGAGGACGTCCGCCACTGGCACGCCACGCCACGCTCCGCGGTCGGCTTCCTACTCCATGCCGGCACGATGGATCTCGCCGCGGTCGGCCCGCGCCGCAATCTCACCATGCCCGGCCTGTCGGCGACCGTCGGCGAGCAGATCGCGGCCTTGAAGCGGGTCGCGGGCGAGAAGGTCGCCGCGCGTATCAAGCGGGAGCCAGATCCTTTCATCGTCGGCATTGTCAGCGGCTGGCCGCGCAATTTCGATGCGCGTCGCTCGCGCGAGCTGGGCTTCACCACCGCCGAGAAGAGCTTCGATGATATCATCCGCATTCACATCGAAGACGAGCTCGGCGGCAATTTCGTCGCCTGAGACAACCGGTGAACAGTGTGGGTCGAGTCATGGCGAGCGTTGCTTGCATCGGTGAATGCATGGTCGAGCTCCGGCAGGCCCAAGGAGGCGGGCAGTCCGGCGGCCAGGGGCAGGGCGGCGGGCTCTACTCGCGCGGTTTCGGCGGCGACACGCTCAACACCGCCGTCTATCTCGCGCGGCTCGAGGTGAAGGTCGACTATCTCACCGCGCTCGGCGATGACGCCTTGAGCGACGAGATGGTGACCGCCTGGACTGCGGAGGGCGTCGGCACGAGGCGCGTCGTGCGTCTGCCCGGCAAGCTGCCCGGCCTCTATATGATCCAGCTCGATGCCAAGGGCGAGCGGCAGTTCTTTCACTGGCGCGACAGCGCGGCGGCCCGCCGCTTGATGGACCTGCCGGAGACGGATGAGCTCCTCAACTCCCTGATGAGCTACGACATCGTCTATCTCTCGGCGATCACGCTCTCGATCTACGACCAGGCGGGGCGCGATCGCCTGTTCGCGGCGATCAAGCGTGCGCGCCTGCTCGGGACCCGCTTCGTGTTCGATACCAATTTTCGCGCCCGCGCCTGGCCCGATCGCGATGTCGCCCGCGCGGTGTTTGCCGCGGCATTCGAGGCCGCCGACATCGTGCTCACCTCGACGGAGGATCTGCTCGCGCTGTATCCCGGCGAGAGCCATGCCGAACTGATGGCGCGCATCCCCACCTCCGAGCTGGTGTTCCGTCTCGCCGAACCCGTCAGCCTGTTGCGCTTTCCGGGCGGCACCAGCGAGGTGCGTGCCGAGCCGCTGACCAAGCCGGTGATCGACACCACCGCGGCCGGCGACAGCTTTGCTGCGGCCTACATTGCCGCAAGGCTCGCAGGTTCCGATCCTGTCGAGGCGGCGCAGGCCGGACATCGCCTCGCGAGCCTCGTAGTCTGCTATCCCGGTGCCATCATTCCGGCCTATGCCATGCCGCCGAAAAAGCGGCCCCGGCCGGCGATCTCACGCCAAGCCACAAAGTGAAAATCGAAACGCAATGACCACGACTACCAAACAGGAAATCCTCGCCGCGCTGTTCAAGGCCGCGACCGTCATCCCCGTCCTCACCATCGAGCGTATCGAGGATGCCGTGCCCCTGGCACGAGCCCTCGTTGCCGGTGGCGTCAAGACGCTGGAGGTGACGCTGCGCACCTCCGTGGCGATCGAGGCGGCGAAGGCGATGATGTCGGAGGTGCCGGAGGCGATCGTCGGCATCGGCACCATCCTCAACCCGGCCGACCTCGCGCGCGCCGAGAAGCTGGGCGTCAAGTTCGGCATCAGCCCGGGCGGCACGCCCGATCTGTTGAAGGCCGCCGCCGACAGCGCCTTGCCCTTTGCCCCGGGGATTGCGACCGCGTCCGAGCTGATGCAGGCCCTCGCGTTCGGCCTCGATCTGGCAAAGTTCTTCCCGGCAGAGCAGGCCGGCGGCATCAAGGGTCTGCGTGCGCTGGGCGGCCCGTTCCCCAATGTACGCTTTTGCCCGACTGGCGGGGTCGGCGAGGCCAATGCGGCGACCTGGCTTGCCGAGCCCAACGTGCTCGCGGTTGGCGGTTCCTGGCTGTGTCCGACGGCGGAGATCAGGGCCGGGAACTGGGCCGGCATAACTGCCATCTGCCAGCGCACCCTGAAAGGCCTCAAAGCCGCGTGAAGTCTTGATGAAGTCTTGATGAAGTCTTGGGCCCGATGGGCTAAGAATCGGGCAAGGGGAGACGAGGGACGACCTGAGGAGAGTGACCATGACCGCCAGCATCGTCGGATGGGCGCACACGCCGTTCGGCAAGTTTGACACCGAGACCGTCGAAAGCCTCGTCACGCGCGTGGCCAACGAGGCGCTTGCGGACGCCGGCATCTCGGCGAGCGATGTCGACGAGATCGTGCTCGGTCATTTCAACGCCGGCTTCTCGCCGCAGGATTTTACCGCTTCGCTTGTCCTCCAGGCCGATCCGCATCTGCGCTTCAAGCCGGCAACGCGCGTCGAGAACGCCTGCGCCACCGGCTCGGCCGCCGTGCATCAGGGGCTGCGCGCGATCCAGGCCGGTGCTGCCAGGATCGTGCTGGTTGTCGGCGTCGAGCAGATGACGCGGACGCCGGGTCCGGAGATCGGCAAGAACCTGCTCAAAGCCTCGTACCTGCCGGAAGATGGCGACACCGTCGGGGGCTTCGCCGGCGTGTTCGGCAAGATCGCCAGTGCCTATTTCCAGAAATACGGCGACCAATCCGACGCGCTGGCGCTGATCGCGGCCAAGAACCACAAGAACGGCGTCGCCAACCCCTTCGCCCAGATGCGCAAGGACTTTGGCTTCGAGTTCTGCCGCTCCGAGAGCGAGAAGAATCCTTACGTCGCCGGCCCCCTGAAGCGCACCGACTGCTCGCTGGTCTCCGATGGCGCCGCGGCGCTGGTGCTGGCCGACGCCGAGACCGCCAAGGGCATGGGCAAGTCGATCGGCTTCCGCGCCACCGCGCACGCCCAGGACTTCCTGCCGATGAGCAAGCGCGACATCCTCCAGTTCGAGGGTTGTACCGTCGCCTGGCAGCGCGCGCTGGAGAAGGCCGGCGTGTCGCTCGCCGATCTCTCCTTTGTCGAGACCCACGACTGCTTCACGGTCGCCGAGCTGATCGAATATGAGGCGATGGGCCTGACGCCGAAGGGGCAGGGCGCCCGCGCGATTCTGGAAGGCTGGACGCTGAAAGACGGCAAGCTGCCGGTCAATCCGTCCGGCGGATTGAAGTCGAAGGGCCATCCGATCGGCGCCACCGGCGTTTCCATGCATGTGATGACCGCGATGCAGCTCGCAGGCGAGGCGCCCGAGGGCATGCAGATCAAGAACGCCGGGCTCGGCGGCATCTTCAACATGGGCGGCGCGGCCGTCGCCAACTACGTTTCCATCCTGGAGCCGTTGAAGTAACCCGTAAGGGTGGGCAAGGCCGCAAATGCGCCATGCCCATCCTTCCTTGCGCTATGTCAAGGTGGGCACGTTCCGCTTCGCTCACCCTCCTGCTCTTGATTGATTTCCGGGGAACGCATCATGAGCAATGATAGCTCGCTATCACTAGACCAACTCAACGATCGTATCGCGATCCTCGAGGGCAATATCAGGCAGCTCATCGAGCAGGCCGCCGCGGCGTCCGGCGAGCAGAGTGAGGCGCGTATCGCCGATCGCATTAACCAGCAGAACGACGAGCTCGACCGGCTGCTCAAGATCCGTGAAGCCCGCCAGAAGAAATAAGCGGCGCGCCTCGTTCGCACGCGGCGCATGCGCTCATACGCCGGCCGCCCTTGCTCGCGCCTTGCCGCTTTAGTTAGCTGGTCGAAATTGCGGTCCGCACGATCGGCCGCGCGCAGTCGGGAGTGAACGATGGGGCCGTTGAAGGGCATCAAGGTCATCGACATGACGACCGTGCTCATGGGGCCATATGCAACCCAGATGCTCGGTGACTACGGTGCCGATGTCATCAAGGTGGAGTCGGTCGAGGGCGACGTCACCCGCCTGATCGGCCCGATGCGTCATGCCGGCATGGGCCCGGTGTTCCTCAACACCAATCGCAGCAAGCGCTCGATCTGCCTCGACCTGAAGAAGCCAGCCGGCCGCGACGCCGTGCTGCGGCTCATCAGGGATGCCGACGTCCTCGTCTACAACGTCCGGCCGCAGGCCATGGTGCGCCTTCAGCTCGGCTATGACGTGGTCTCCGCGATCAACCCGCGCCTCGTCTATGCCGGCGTTTTCGGTTTCGGTCAGGACGGCCCCTATGCCGCAAAGCCCGCCTATGACGACCTGATCCAGGGCGCAACCGCGCTGCCCGCGCTGATGGCGCAGACCGGCGACGGCGTGCCGCGCTACGTGCCGAACGCGTTGGTCGATCGCATCGTAGGCCTCACCGCGGTCGGCGCGATCTGTGCCAGCCTCGTGCATCGCGACCGCACCGGGCGCGGCCAGCGCGTCGACATCCCGATGTTCGAGACCATGGCCGGCTTCGTCATGGGCGATCACATGGGCGGGCTCACCTTCGAGCCGCCGCTCGACAAGGGTGGCTACGCGCGGCATCTGTCGCGCGACCGCCGGCCCTACAAGACCGCGGACGGCTACCTCAGCGTGATCGTCTACAACGACAAGCAGTGGCAGAACTTTTTCGAGGCGACCGGCCGCAACGATCTGCGCGCCGACAAGAGGTTTGCGACGTTCGCCGGCCGCGCCGCGAATATCGACTTCGTCTATGCCGAGCTCGCGCGCATCTTCGAGACGCGCACGACCGCCGAATGGATCGACCTTCTGACCAGGGCCGACGTGCCGGTCATGCCGATGCACGACCTGCAAACGATCCTGCATGATCCGCATCTGGAGGCGACGAGCTTCTTTCCGGTCGTCAACCATCCGACCGAGGGGGCGATCCGCAGCATGAAGGTCACCGCGACGTGGTCGGACACCGACGCCGAACCGTCACGGCTCGCGCCGCGCCTCAACGAGCATGGCGCGGAGATATTGAAGGAGGTCGATTATTCCGCGGATGAGATTGCGGCCCTGATACGCGACGGCGTGACCCGCTCGCCGCCGGAGTAGGGAGAGAGCCATGAGCTTCATCAGCGGTGTTGGGCTCACGCCTTACGGCAAGCATGAAGGTTCATCCTCGCTCGACCTGATGAGCCAGGCGGCTCAGCTTGCGCTCGACGATGCCGGGCTGAAGCGATCCGAGATCGACGGTGTCCTCTGCGGCTATTCGACGGTGTCGCCGCACATCATGCTGGCGACCGTCTTCGCGGAGCATTTCGGCATTTGCCCGAGTTACGCCCACGCCGTGCAGGTCGGCGGCGCGACGGGGCTCGCGATGACCATGCTCGCACATCACCTGGTCGAGGCCGGGGTGGCGCGGCATGTGCTCGTTGCCGCCGGCGAGAACCGCCTCACCGGGCAGAGCCGTGATGCCTCGATCCAGGCGCTGGCGCAGGTCGGTCATCCCGATTACGAGGTGCCGCTCGGCCCGACCATTCCCGCCTATTATGGCCTCGTCGCGTCCCGCTACATGCACGAGTACGGCGTGACGGAGGAGGACCTTGCGGAATTCGCCGTGCTGATGCGCGCGCACGCCTGCACCCATCCGGGCGCGCAATTCCACGAGCCGATCACGGTCGCCGACGTGATGGCGTCCAAGCCGGTGGCGCTGCCGCTCAAGTTGCTCGATTGCTGTCCTGTGTCCGACGGCGGTGCAGCCTTCGTGATCAGCCGCGAGCGGACCGGTGAGGCTGGCGTGCAGATCCGCGGCTGTGCGCAGGCCCATACCCATCAGCACGTCACCGCGGCGCCGGCGCTATGCGAGCTCGGTGCCGAGATTTCGATCGCGCGCGCGAAACAGGCTTCGGGTCTTGCGATATCGGATGTGCGCTATGCCGCGGTCTATGACAGCTTCACGATCACGCTTGCGATGCTGCTCGAAGACCTCGGCCTTGCCGGACGCGGCGAGGCCGCCGCGCGCGTGCGCTCCGGATATTTCGGCCGCGATGGACGCATGCCACTCAATACCCATGGCGGCCTCCTCAGCTACGGCCATTGCGGCGTCGGCGGCGCGATGGCGCATCTGGTCGAAACGCATCTCCAGATGACCGGGCGCGCAGGCACTCGTCAGGTCCGCGACGCCTCGACCGCGTTGCTGCATGGTGATGGCGGCGTGTTGTCTTCCCATGTCAGCATGTTTCTGGAGCGGGTGTGATGAGCGTGCGAGTTGCGGACTGGACCAAAGGCGAGGCGGCGATCGTCTATCAATGCTGCGGCGCGTGCGGCGGCATACAATACTTCCACCGCGAGTTCTGCGCGGCCTGCGGCGCGCCGGACCCGCAGGAGCATCGCGCGAGTGGCAAGGGCAAGGTCTACGCAACCTCGCTCGTCTGCCGCGCGGCGACGCAGGAGACGCGCGCGCATGTGCCCTACAACATCCTGCTCGTCGACTGCGTCGAGGGCTTCCGCATGATGGCGCACGGTGGGAAGCATCTCTCGATCGGCGACGAGGTCACCGCGCAGTTCACCTCGTTTGCCGGAAAGTTCGTTCCATTTTTCGTCAAGGTGTAGCTAATGGTTTTCGTCATTCGGGGGCGGTCGAACGGACCGAACCTGGAACGGGATTCTGGGTCTGGTTACCGGGCCGCGCGCTTTGCGCAGTCCCGTACGCACCACCCCGGAATGACGAAATCTCTTTTTAGCGCCCGTAGAACAATATGCTGGCGATGACGAGCATCGCCGTCACCGCCAGCATATGCGCGAACGCTTCCGAGGCCGCCCTCCTGGTGGCTTCCTTCATGCCGTTTTCTCCCTAGACTTGGGCGCGACTCATCGTTGCGCGCGTTGCGCCGCGACGGTCATATTTTTTTACTCGGAACACCCCACTTCGAGTATTCGCTGCGATTTGTCCCCACGCGGCGAATATCGACGGTTGCAAGGTCGTTCAGCAATAAGGCGGCAATTTGACTCGATGATGTTGCTCTTGCGTCGGTGCAAGAATAGTCTTCCGAACTGCCCGCAAAAACCGCAACAAGACCAGGGTGGCTGATGGCCCGTATCGACTACGCCGATTCTTCCAATGCGTCCGAGCGTACCCGCGACATTCTCGCCAAGAATCGCAACGCCAATATCTTCCGCATGATGTCGCATTCGCCCGATTATTTCGTGCAGTATTGCCGGCTGGGCGGCGCAATCCGGAGCCGGGGAGAGCTTGACCCGATCGTTCGGGAACTTGCGATCACGCGGACGGGGATCCTCTGCGAGGCGCCTTACGAGATCATCGCGCACAAGCGTATCGGCAAGAATGTCGGCGTCACCGACGAGCAGAACGAGGCGCTCGCGAACTGGCAGGCGGCGACGTGCTTTACCGAGACACAGCGCGCGGCGCTAGCGTTTACGGACGAAATCGTCAAGCTGAACAGGCCGACGGACGCGACCTTCAAGGCGATCGCCGCAAAGCTCACGCCTGGAGCGCTGGTCGAATTGCAGCTTTCGGTGGGCTTCTACATCATGACGTCGAAATTTCTCGAGACGTTCGAGATCGACCTCCAGCCGGTGACGGAGGTCGTGGGCTAGAGCATGATCCGGACCCGAAGGGCCGCGTTAGCGCAAAGCGTGAAGCGGTTTTCCGAAAAGATCATGCTCAAATACAAAATCTAAAGCGCGATGACGATCCATCGCCAGATCTTAGCGCGCTTTAGAGTTCGAGATGCGGCGAGGGATGCCGATGGACATCGATGAATTCGCGGCCTGGGCAGCGACGGTCGCCAAGGTCGAAGAGCACCCGACCAACGAACGGCTGTCCTATCTCGGGCTCGGCCTGACGGCCGAGGCCGGCGAGGTCGCCGATCACATCAAGAAGCTCCTGCGCGACGGCTGGCTTGATCAGGCCGGCCTCGTCGATGAGCTCGGCGACACCATTTACTATTGGGCTTGCCTCTGCGCGGCGACCGGCCAGAAGCCGTCCGACCTGCTCGCCAAGAGCGCAGCCAGGATCAACCGGCGCCTGCGTGAGGCGGCGAGCCGCTGACGCCGCTAGGTCGACGTCAGGATGTCCACCTTGGCGTTGGCGACGATCAGCCGGTCGGCGAGAAGCTGCGCCAAATTACGCATGATGCGTTCGCTGGCGTGCGGATGCTGCTGGCGAAAGCGCTCGAAATCCTTCAGCGGTACCTCGAAGGCGGTCGCCGCCATGTCGGCCAAGACGTCCGCGGAGCGCATTGATTCCAGCAGCGCCATTTCGCCGAAGGCCATGCCGGCCGTCAGCGTCGCCAGGCGAACGCCGTCGGGCAGCGTGACGTGAACGGCGCCGCTGCGCAGGAAGAACAGGGAATCGGCGGGATCGCCGGCCGCGACGATCTTCTGGCCGGTCTGATAAGTGCGGATCGTGCAGAGCGAGCCGAGGTCGGTCAGCTCTTCCTCGCTGAGGCCCGCAAGCAGCGGCTGCTCGACGAGCTCCGTGGTCTCGTGGAAGTCGATCGATCCGCCATAGCGATAGACGATCTGGTCTTCCGCCCATTCGATCGCGGTGTCCAGCAGGTAGAAGTCGCGGACGTTCTTCAGCTCCGCTGTCCATTCGCGAAGCGCGGTCCATTCCCGCGAGGCGCGCTGCACGCCGGACAGGACCACGGTGACGTTGAGCGCCGCGAGATCCTCGAAGGCCTCCGCCACGAGCCGCGCGCCGGCGCGGGTCGTCGAAGTGACGCGGTGCAGGTCGAAGATTACGAGTTGCGGTCGTGGCCGCGCCGCAAGCCGCCGCGAGACGTAGTCGACGGCCGAAAGCGACAGCGTGCCGACGAGCTCGATGACGCGGACCTCGTCCTCGTGGGCTGCAAGGATCTCGCGCTCGCTGAGGCGGCGGACGCGGCGCGACGGGCTCTGGCCGATGTGATAGTCCGCGATAACCGCGTTGCGCGCGTCGTCGCTGCGGTTGAGCATATGCAGGTCGTAATGCGAGGACAGCGCCTCGCAGACCTTGATGCCGCGCACGCTGTTGCCGTGCTTGTCGAGCTTTGGCGAATAGCTGCCGAGCCCGAGCCTGGCGGGAAGGGCGGCGAGAATTCCGCCGCCGACGCCGCTCTTGGCGGGGATGCCGATCCGGTAGATCCATTCGCCGGCATAGTCGTACATGCCTGACGACGTCATCACCGACAGCGTCCGCGCGATGGCGTAAGGCGTCATCACCTGCTCGCCGGTGACCGGATTGACGCCGCGGTTGGCGAGCGTTGCCGCCATGACGGCGATGTCGCGCGCAGTGACCAGCACCGCGCATTGCCGGAAATAGACGTCGAGCACATCGGCAACATTGTCCGATATCACGGCATTGGTGCGCAGCAGGTAGGCGATGGCGCGGTTGCGATCGCCGGTCTGGCTTTCGGACCTGTAGACGGCGTCATCGACGTCGAGTTCGCGCCCGGCGAATCTGCCGAGCGCCTTGCGGATCTCCTCGAAGGCGGCTTCACCCTTGCTCTCCTGGATCAGCCCGGTACAGGCGATCGCGCCGGCATTGACCATCGGGTTGAAGGGATGGTTCTCGGCATTGAGCCGGATCGAATTGAAGGGATCGCCGGAGGGCTCGACGCCGATCGCGCTCTCGACCCGCGCGGCGCCCAGCGTGTCGAGCGCCAGTGCGAACACGAACGGCTTTGACATCGACTGGATGGTGAAGGGGACCCTGCTGTCTCCGACTTCATAGACATGGCCGTCCAGCGTCGCGAGGCTGATGCCGAAATAAGCAGGATCGGCCTTGCTGAGCTCGGGGATATAGTCGGCGACGGCACCGGAGGTCTCGGCCGAGAATTCGGCGTGGCAAGTGTCGAGGAAGCGCAGCAAAGGCGGCTTCGATTGTGTCCAGGTGCTGGCAGGCGATGATAGCGGTGTCATGCCCTCCTTGTGCAACGCCATCAGGGCAGGCGCAACCCATCCGGAGGTGCACGAGCCGCCCGAAATTCAGTCACTAGCGACTCAACGAAAGATTTCCGCGTTGGGCCCGAGTAGCCTGCCATTGTCGCAATGCTGATTGCATGATCAGTGCGCGATGATCGAGAGCGCCTGGCCTCACGACGATGTCGTCGAGTTGACGAGAGGCGATGCGATCGTCCCTGCCGCAGGCGAGGGCACCGGTATCTTCGTCTTCATCGGCTTGGACGAATGCAACGTCGTCGCCATCCACAACGCTTTTCCCAACTTCAACGGGAATCGCGCGCATGTGTCCTGCGACCTCCGAGACGATCCTTAATTTTTGGCATTGCCGATCGCCTTTTTGTTGTCGTCGCAAGATGCCTGAGGTAGCGTGTCCTTCAAGCGGAATTTAATTCCGCACAGCGAAACATAACGGTAGGGAACATGGGACGACGTTCTGAGCGGTTGAGTAGGCAAGGCATGCTCGCTGGTGAGGCCGGCGAAAGTGATGTCATCCAGGTGGTCTCGCGCGCATTCGATGTGTTGCGATGCTTCGAGGGCCACGAGGCGCGGCTCGGTAATCTCGAAATCTCCAATCGCTGCGGCCTGCCGCGCTCGACGGTATCGCGGCTCACGCACACGCTGACGCGCATGGGGCAGCTGGTTTATCTGCCGCGCGATCAGAAGTACCGGATCGGGCCCAGCGCGGTCGCGATGGGCGCCTCGATGATGAAGGGCGCGCAGCTGCGCAACCTCATCCGCCTGCGGCTCGAGGATGTCGCCGAGCAATTGCCGGGGACGGTAGGATTCGTCATCCCCGATCGGTTCCATCTCGTCTATCTCGAATTTGCCCGCTCGGCGAGCGCGCTCGGCCTGCACGAGGGAACCGGCAGCCGGATCGCGATGGCCTCCACTGCCGCCGGCGCCGCCTATACGGCCGCGCTGCAGCCGGAGATCGGCGATGCCTTGATTGCGGAGATGGAGCGGGAGGCGCCGGAGGCGGCCCGGCTGTTGAAGCCGCGCATCGAGGCCAACCGTGAGTCCCTGCGCAAACACGGCTATGTCGTGGCCTGCGGCCTGTGGAGCCCGCACATCAACGGCGTCGCGGTGCCGATGTGGTCGCCGCAATATCAGACCGTCGTGGTGGTCACGATCGGCCTGTTGGCGGCGATGTATGACGAGGAGCGGCTGCGCAGCGAGGTCGCGCCGCTGATGGTCAAGCTCGGCAAGGCGGTTGGCGACCTGCTCGAAGGCGCCGAGGGCGACTTCCTCAACAACCGTCTCGAGCGCAAGCCGATCGCGATGGCCGTGCGAAACAATAACAAGCCGATCGCGCCGGAGGGACTGAATGAACTGGAAGCCGGAACTCGACGAGCTCGCCCGGCGCGAAGCCTTCGCGCGGGAGATGGGCGGCGTTGACAAGGTCAAGCGACAGCATGACCAGGGCCGGCTAACTGTTCGGGAGCGTATCGAAGGGCTGATCGACAAAGGCAGCTTTCACGAGATCGGTGCCGTCTCCGGCATCGGCGAATACGACGCGCATGGCGAGCTCAAGCATGTGACGCCGGCCAACTGCGTGTTCGGTCGCGCCAGGGTCGACGGCCGCACGGTGGTGGTGGTCGGCGACGACTTCACCGTGCGCGGCGGCTCGGCGGATGCGTCGATCTCTGCCAAGCCGCTGATGGCCGAGGAGATGGCGCACGACTTCCGCTTGCCCATCATCCGCATCATCGAAGGCTCCGGCGGCGGCGGCTCGGTGAAGACGATCGAGACCAAAGGCGCGGCGAACCTGCCGGGCGGCATCGGCGGCACGCGCTGGTACCGCTTCACGACGGAAAACCTCGCGCGTGTGCCCGTCGTTGCGCTCGGGCTCGGTTCGGTCGCAGGCCTCGGCGCCGCGCGGCTTGCCGCCAGCCACTATTCCGTCATGACCAAGAATTCCGCGATGTTCGTCGCGGGACCGCCGGTGGTGAAGCGGCTCGGGCAGGATCTATCCAAGCAGGACCTCGGCGGCGCCGACATCCAGACCCGCGCGGGCGCGGTCGATCATGCCGTCGAGACCGAGGCCGAGGCGTTCGCCTGCGCGCGGCGCTTCCTGTCCTATCTGCCGGCATCGGTCTACGAATTGCCGCCGACGCTGCCGTGCCATGACGATCCGGATCGCATTGACGAAGGCTTGACGAAGGCCGTGCCGCGGAACCGCCGGCAGGTCTACAAGATGCGCCCCATCATCGAGTCAGTCGTCGACAAGGGCTCGTTCTTCGAGGTTGCCGGCAATTTCGGCAAGCCGGTCATCGTCGGTCTCGCGCGGCTCGAGGGCAGGGCCGTGATGCTGCTTGCCAGCGATCCCTTCCACTATGGCGGCTCATGGACGGCGGATGCCTGCCAGAAGATCGTGCGCTGGGTCGATTTCGCCGAAACCTTCCATCTGCCGATCGTCTATCTCATGGATTGCCCGGGCTTCATGATCGGGCTGGACGCCGAGAAGGCGGCCACGATCCGCCACGGCGTGCGCGCCATGGCCGCGGTCAACCAGACCACAGTGCCCTGGTGCACGGTGATCCTGCGCAACGCGTTTGGGGTAGCCGGCGTCGTGCATCAACCGGCCGATCGCTTCTCGATCCGCTATGCCTGGCCGTCGGCCTATTGGGGCTCGCTGCCCCTCGAAGGCGGCATCGAGGCGGCCTATCGCGCCGACATCGACGCGGCCGAGGACAAGGCGGCGAAGCTGAAGGAGATAGAGGAGCGCCTCAACAAGCTGCGCTCGCCGTTCCGCTCGGCCGAAAAGTTCTGGGTCGAGGAGATCATCGACCCCCGCAAGACAAGATCGCTGCTGTGCGAGTTCGCGCGGCTCGCGGAGCCGCTCAGGACGCCGGGGCCGCCGGCGAACATGACGATCAGGCCGTAGCTCGGCTGTCATTGCGAGCGAAGCGAAGCAACCCAGACTGTCTCCGCGGAAGGATTCTGGATTGCTTCGCTGCGCTCGCAATGACGAGGTGGAGACAACTACGCGCTCTCGGTCTCCCGGTGCACGTCGTGCACGACGAGGCCCATGCCTTCGTCGGGCATCTTGATCCAGTCGCGACGCTTCAGCGTGCGCTTGGTGTCCTCGTAGCCGCTCGTCCAGTGCTCGCGCATCGAGGTGCCGGAGAATTCGTGATCCTTGGCGTCGCCCTCATAGGCCTTCTGCTGATAGATCAGATGCAGGATCGCGATCTCCGGCATGTTGCGCAGGCTCGTCTTGAGATTGCGCTCCTCCTCGGACAATTGTTCGTCGGGAAGCTTCGCCAGCGCCTTGTAGAGCAGGACCTTCAGATTATGCGTCCGGCGATAGACGTCGGTGTTGTGGCGCGTGCGCGAGGAATACATGATGTCCTTGTGGCGGGCCATCACGTCCTGGATCGAGCGCGGCAGCACGCCGCGCGCGCTGAACAGGTCGACCTGGAACACGAGCGAGTTGAGATCGTCCTCCTGGTCGAGCAGATGCTGGAGCGGCGTGTTGGAGACGATGCCGCCGTCCCAGAAGTGATCGGTGCCGATCCTGACCATGGGCAGCGCCGGCGGAAGGGCGCCGGAGGCCATGACGTGCTCGGGCTCGATCTCGTCGTGAGCGTTATCGAAATAGATGAAGTTGCCGGACAGCACATTCACCGCGCCGACCGCGAAGCGGATCTTCTTTTCGTTGATCAGGTCGAAGTCGACGAGCTCGCGCAGGCTCTCGCGCAATGGGGCCGTGTCGTAATAGCTCGTTGCGGTCCTGGCCCCGACCGGGCTGAACCACGGATTGACGTGGTGCGGGGTGAAGAAGCCAGGTTGGCCCAGCGCCGAAGTCATCCACGCGCTGTGGAGGTTGCGCCATTGGCGGAAGACGTCGCCGTCAGGCGTATAGTGCCAGATCTTGCGGTTGGTGATGCGCTCCCAGAAAATGCGGAGCTGATCGAGCCGCTTCTCCGGCTTGTTGCCGGCGATGATGGCGGAGTTGATCGCACCGATCGAGACGCCGCAGACCCAGTCCGGCTCGATGCCGGCCTCGTGCAGCGCCTGATAGACGCCGGCCTGATAGGCGCCGAGCGCGCCGCCGCCTTGCAGCACCAGCGCGACCCGATCGCAGCGCTCGGGGCGCCAGCCCCGCGAGGGCGGCTGATGTGTCTGATATGCCGGTTGCGACGTGCGGGCGTCCATGGCGCTGCCTCCCTGCCTCACCTGGACGATTGCGCCCCGCAATGACGTCGTGATGACAAGTCAGGTGCCAACGCATCACTCGCATGCGGATCAACCGGGCGGGGGAATGGCCGCAGGTCGCGCTCCCGACCGAAATCCTTCACATCACAGTCAATGAAGACCGTTAGCAATTGATCACAAGGCTCGATTGCCGGAACGGGCGTCACAGAGAGCACACGGGAGAGCTGCGATGCGAAAGGAAGACGTGCTGAGGCTTCCGTCCATGCCGGCTGCCGGACCGAGCTATCCGGCGGGTCCCTATCGCTTCGTCAACCGCGAATTCCTGGTCATCACCTACGAGACCGATCCTGATCTGATCCGCGCCGGCCTGCCTGAGCCGCTGGAGCCGATCGACCAGCCGATCGTGCATTACGAATGGATCAGGATGCCGGATTCCTCCGGCTTCGGCAGCTACACCGAGTCTGGCCTGGTGATCCCCGCGCGCCTGCACGGCGAGGAGGTGAACTTCGTCTCCCAGATGTATCTCGACGACGACCCACCGATCGCTGCGGGGCGCGAAATCTGGGGCTTTCCCAAGAAGTACGCCCATCCCAAGCTCGAGATCGTCAAGGATACCCTGACCGGCACGCTGGAATATGCCGGTCAGCTCGTCGCCATGGGGACGATGGGCTACAAGCACGAGAGCATGGCCGGCAACGGCGATCTCACCCGCGCGACGCTGTCGAAGACGCAGATCAATCTGAAGATGATCCCTGGCGTCGACGGCCATCTCGAGGTCTGCCAACTCGTCGCGATCAACCTCACCGACATCGTCCCGAAGGGCTCCTGGATGGGGCCCGGTCGGCTTCACCTCGTGCCCCACGTCAACGCGCCGGTTGCGGATTTCCCCGTCCGCCGGGTGATCGGCGCGCATCACTACATCGCCGACCTGACGCTGCCGTTCGGCCGCGTCGTGCACGATTACGTCCAGGAAGCCGCGGCGGCCACGAGTCTCGCGGCGGAGTAGGGGGGGCCCACGCGCAGGCTCCGGCGGATGGCATGGGCCGCCCGCCCACCACTACTTGCCGGCTGCCAGCGCCATCGCGGGCTTCGGCTGGCGCGCGAGCGCCAGCACGATCAGCGAAGCGAAGATGCAGAGCGCGCCGGCGATGAAGAAGGCAGGCAGGTAGCTCGCCAGCAGCGTTCGCGACAGGCCGGCGCCAAAGGCGGCGGTGCCGGCGCCGAGCTGGTGGCCGGCAAAGATCCAGCCGAACACCAGATTGGCGCGCTCCGGTCCGAACTTCTGCGCTGTCAGCCGTACCGTCGGCGGCACCGTGGCGATCCAGTCGAGTCCGTAGAACATTGCGAAGATAGACAGGCCGTAGAAGGAGAAGTCGCTGAACGGCAGGAACACTAGCGAGAGCCCGCGCAGGCCGTAGTACCAGAACAGGAGGTAGCGGTTGTCGTAACGGTCGGAGAGCCAACCCGACATGATGGTGCCGAAGAAGTCGAAGATGCCCATCGCAGCTAACAGGCTCGCCGCCTGCACCTGCGGGATGCCGTAATCAAGACACATCGGGATCAGGTGCACCTGGACGAGGCCGTTGGTGGAGGCACCGCAGACGAAGAAGGTCGCAAACAGGATCCAGAACGCGCGCGACGTCGAGACGTCGCGCAGCGTGCCGAGCGCAACGGCTGTGATCGGCGCGTGACTCACGGGCGGGGCGGGCAGCGGCTCGGTGCCCTCATCGCCGAACGGGCGCAGGCCAACATCACTGGGGCGGTCGCACATCGCGAGCGCCACCGCGGTCGCGGAGACGCCCAGCATGACGCAGACGAAGGAGAGCGCGAGGCGCCAGCCGAAGCGCTCGGTCAGGCTCGCGAGCAAGGGCAGGAACACGAGCTGTCCCGTGGCGACGCTCGCGGTCATGATGCCGATGACGAGGCCGCGCCGCGCGGCAAACCACCGCGTGGCGATCGTGGCACCCAGCACCAGTGCAGTCATGCCGGTGCCGATGCCGATCACGACGCCCCACAGCAGCATGAGCTGCCAGACCTTAGTCATCCCGAGCGAAGCAACCAGCGCCGAGACGACGATAAGCTGCGCCGTCAGCGTCACGTTGCGCAGGCCGTAGCGGTTGAGCAGGGCGGCTGCGAACGGCGCCATCAGGCCGAACAGAATGAAACGGATCGAGAGCGCGGAGGAAATTTCCGCAGTGCTCCAGCCGAACTCCTTTTGGAGGGGGACGATGAATACGCCGGGCGCGCCGACAGTGCCGGCGCTGATCAGCGCGGCGAGGAAGGTCACGCCGACCATCACCCAGCCGTAGTGGATGTTGTGGCGGCCGAGCACCGCCGCGAGCGAGTTAGAGATCATTGAGCCCCACGTTGGTTAGAAATCTGCGTAGTCTGTTTCAGGTTGCCATCCTGTCACGGATCGCGCGTGTCTAAAATGACAGACTTCCCTTATTTTCGGACACCGGCGTTAGTGCGCAAGCCGCTCAACCGCGATCGCAGTGGCTTCGCCGCCGCCGATGCAGAGCGCCGCGACGCCACGCTTGAGGTTGTGCGCTTCCAGCGCGTGCAGCAGCGTCACGATCAATCGCGCGCCGGTCGCGCCTATGGGATGGCCGAGCGCGCAGGCGCCACCGTTGATGTTCAGCTTGTCGCGGGGAATGCCGAGATCGCGCTGCGCGGCCATCGCCACGACCGCAAACGCCTCGTTGATCTCGAACAGGTCGACCTCGTCGACGCTCCAGTCGACCTTGTCCAGCAGCTTGCGGATCGCCGGGATCGGTGCAGTGGTGAACCATTGCGGCTCCTGGCTGTGTGTGGCGTGGCCCTTGATCTCGGCGAGCACCGGCAGGCCGTTGCGATCGGCAAGTCCGCGCCTCGTCAGTACGAGCGCCGCCGCGCCATCGGCATTGGCCGACGAGGCCGCCGGCGTGATGGTGCCGTTGGCGCGGAACGCCGGCTTCAGGCCAGGGATCTTGGCCGGATCGACCTTCAGCGGATGTTCGTCATTGGCGATGATGCGCGGACCTGTCTTCTCGCTGAGCGTAATCGGTGTGATCTCGGCCTTGAACGCGCCGCTCTCCACGGCCTTGCGCGCGCGGCTCAGCGTCTCGATCGCAAAGGCGTCCTGATCCCTGCGCGTGAACTGATAGGCCTCGGCGGTGGCCTCGCCGAAGTCGCCCATCGAGCGGCCGCTCTCGTAGGCGTCCTCCAGCCCATCCATCATCATGTGGTCGATGATGCGATCATGGCCGGCGCGGTAGCCGCCGCGCGCCTTCGCCAACAGATAGGGCGCATTGCTCATGCTCTCCATGCCGCCGGAGACGACGATATCGGCCGAGCCGGCGCGGATGATGTCGTGCGCCAGCATGGTCGCCTTCATCCCGGATCCGCAGACCTTGTTGACGGTGGTCGCACCGGTCGCATCGGGCAGGCCCGCCGCACGCGCCGCCTGACGGGCCGGCGCCTGGCCCTGGCCCGCGGGCAGGACGCAACCCATGAAGACCTCGTCGACCTTCTCGGGCGCAAGCTTCACGCGCTCCAGCGCCGCGGAGATCACGTGCGAGCCGAGCTTGTGTGCGGCGAGCGGCGACAGTTCGCCCAGGAAGCGACCAAGCGGCGTGCGGGCGGCGGAGACGATGACGACGGGATCGGCGGCCATGGCGGGCTCCCTGGGGGTGTGTTGTAAGATTACAGTCATCATATGATGCGTTGCAAAAAATGCAATCGCGTGCGGCATGAGAAATTGTCGTGCGTGGGATGAGATTTGTTTGGAGTTGGTCGGGCGGACGTGCCTCTAACAACGCCGTCATCACCCGCGAAAGCGAGTGATCCAGTATTCCAGAGGCAGCGCGAGGCTACGGAGAGGCCGCGGCGTACCGGATGCCCCGCTGGAGCCTGTCATCGGGCTCGCCGAAGGCGAGACCCGGTGGCGGGGCATGACACCCGCCTTTGACGCGAGCCTACCGCTTCCGGTTGACGAACTCCTGCATCAGCCGCGTCGGCTCGTCCGTCAGGAACGACTCGCCGAACACCTTGACGCTGAGGTTGACCGACTCGGTCAGCGGCAATTCCTCCCATTGCCGCAGCAGCGCCTTCTGCGACCGCAGCGCCTCGGGGCCGCATGCGAGCAGCGCCTTTACGGTGTGCTCGACCGCCTCGTCGAGCCCGCCGTCCGGAGCGACCTTGTCGACGAGACCCCAGGCCAGCGCCGTTGGGGCATCGATATTTTCCGCCGTCATCACCAGCCAGCGCGCGCGGCCCCAGCCGATCAGGCGCGGCAACAGCGCCGCGTGGATCACCGAGGGGATGCCGACGCGGACCTCCGGCATGCCGAAATGCGCATCATGGCCTGCGATCCGGAAGTCGCAGGCAGCCGCAACCTCGAGCCCGCCGCCGAGGCACCAACCCGGCATCCGCGCGATGATCGGGGCAGGGAAGTTACGGACGGCTTCGCAGAGATCGCGCAGGCGCGAGATGAACGCCTCGGCGGATGCCTGGTCGAGCTTCGCCATTTCCTTGATGTCGGCGCCGCCGATCAGGCTCTTCTCGCTCTGGCCGCGCAGCACGATCACGCGAATGCTGCGCTCGGTGGCGAGGCGCTGCAAGCCCTCACGCATGGCGCCGGTAACCGGCGAGCTCAAGATGTTGAGCGGGCCGGCATTGCAGATCGAGAGATGGACGACGCCGCGTGCATCGCGCGTCACGCCGCAGTGGGCATTGAGCATTTCCATCGTGGGAACTCGAACGTTGGTGGACCCCGGTGCGGGGCGCACGGGTCAGCGTCACTTCCGGTCCGAACGCCGGGCTTGTCAAGGCGTTGGACGCGATCGAGTTGCCAAGGACGAAATCCACCCTATAGTATGACAGTTGTCATATAATGGAGCCGTCATGACTGCATCCGATACGTTCGAGCTATTTTCGCCGACCCTCAAGCGCGAGCGGGTGGTGGGCTGGCAGGCGCCGGGGCCGGTCGCCAAGGCCGCGATGGGACTTTCCGGGATCGAGGTGATGGAGGCGATCCGCGACGGCCGGCTGCCCGGTCCGCCGCTTGCGATGCTGATCGGCTTCACCATCGCGGTGGTGGAGCCGGGCCGGATCGTGATGGAACTGGAGCCGAGGGAGGATCTCGAAAATACCATCGGGCTGCTGCACGGGGCGACCGCCGCGGCGTTGCTCGATACCGCGATGGGCTGCGCGATCACGACCAGGCTGGAGGCCGGCCATAGCTCGGTCACCCTCGATCTGAAGCTGACCTTCCTGCGTCCGCTCTCGGTCCGCTCGGGACTGATCTCGGCCGAAGGCAAGGTAATCAAGCTCGGACGCCAGACCAGCTATACCGAAGGCTTCGTCCGCGACGTCAAGGGCGACCTTGCGGTGCACGCAACCGCGACCTTTGCAATGATAGGCAATAACCTGACAGCGAATTAATGCTCCATTTTTGCATGCGCCGTGTTATTAAATGACCTTCGACATTCAATGAGACCGCTATGCGCTATTCCAGGGAACACAAGCAGGAAACCCACGACCGCATCGTGAGGAAGGCGTCCGTTCGGCTGCGTGAGAAGGGGGCCCACGGCATCGGCGTGGCCGATCTCATGAAGGAGGCCGGCCTGACCCATGGCGGGTTCTATGCCCATTTCGATTCCCGAGAGGCGCTGGTGATCGAGGCCTTTGCCCACGCCATGGACCGCTCGATGGAGCACTGGCGCAAGATGACCGGCGAGGTCGCTCCTGAGAAGCGGCTGGCGCTAATTGCGGACAGCTATCTCTCCGCGCTGCACCGCGACGACCCCGGCCACGGCTGCTCGATCCCCGCGCTCGGGGCCGAGATTGCCCGCGAAAGCCCGAAGACGCGCAAGGCCTTCGCTGGCAAGCTCGATGAGATGATCGAGATGATGACCGATTATATCCCGAACCTGCCGCGCAAGGCCGCGCGCAAGCAGGCGATTGCGACGCTCGCCACGATGGCCGGCACCATGCTGCTGGCGCGGATCGCCGGCTCGAGCGAACTGTCCGACGAGGTGCTGAAGGCGGGCAGGGACACAGCGCTCGACAGCGCGCGCCGCGAGCCGGCGGCGAAGAAGCCGAAGCAGAACTAGGCGGGATGCCGGGTGGGCAAAGGGGCCCTTGCGCCGTGCCCACCGCTTCTATCTCCCCGGCGAGAAAAGAGGTGGGCAGCTTCCGCCTTCGCTCTTCGAGCTACGCCGGACAAGTCGCTTTGCCTACCCTACAAATCCCCCAATTCACCTTCCCGCAAACACCGCCCGGTCGCGCTCCACGATCTCGCAGATGTAATCCGCGACCGCGCGGATCCGCGCGAGATCCTTGCTGTCGGCATGCATCAGCATCCAGAAGGTGCGGGTGATCGAGACCTCCCCAGGCAGCACTGGCCTGAGCTGCGGATAATCGGCCGCCATGAAATGCGGCAGCACCGCGATGCCGAACCCGGCGAGCGTGGCGTTGAGTTGCGCGATCAGATTGGCGCTGCGGAAACGTGCGGATATCTTCGGCGACACCTGTGGCAGATAATCGAGCTCCGGCGTGAACAGCAGTTCCTCGATATAGCCGACAAAGCGATGCTGCGGCAGCGTCTCGCGCGAGGTGATCTTCGGGAAGCGATCGAGATAGGTGGGGGCGGCGTACAGTCCGAGCTGGTAGTCGAGCAGCTTGCGGCCGACGATGCGGCCTTCCTTCGGCAGGGTCAGGCTGATTGCGATATCGGCCTCGCGCTTGGAGAGGCTGAACAGTCGCGCTGTCGCCACGAGTTGCAGATCGAGATCGGGATACCGGTCCACGAAAGGCGCGAGCCGCGGTGCGAGGAATGCAGTGCCGAACCCGTCGGGCGCGCCAATCCGCACCGTGCCGGTCAGCCGGGCAAGTGAGCCACCGACCTGCTCCTGGCTGGCGGCGATGGTCGATTCCATCGCCTCCGCACTGTCGGCGACGCGCTGGCCGGCCTCGGTGAGGAGATAGCCGGTCTTGCGCCGGTCAAACAGCTTGGCGGAGAGGTGCTTCTCCAGCCGATCGACGCGGCGGATGACCGTGGCATGGTCGACGCCGAGCTGTTTGGCCGCAGCCGACACCGAGCCGCCCCGCACGATGGCGAGCACGAAGCGGAAGTCGTCCCAATCGATCGCGCCTTGATCCAGCATTTTCGCACATCTATGGTGCATTATCTCAGACTTGAATCCTATAAAATGCAGGTCGATAGGATTTGTCAAAGCGATCAAGACTCGGTCTCAGGGAGATTAATCCATGCGCGCAATCGGACATTTCATCGGTGGCAAGGAGGTCAAGGGCACCTCGGGCCGCACCGCCGACGTTTTCGAACCGATGACCGGTGACGTTCAGGCCAAGGTGGCTCTGGCGTCAAAAGCGGAAGTTCGTGCAGCCGTCGAGAACGCCCGTGCCGCGCAGCCGGAGTGGGCCGCGACCAACCCGCAGCGCCGCGCTCGCGTCATGATGAAGTTCCTGGAGCTCGTGCAGCGCGACTACGACAAGCTCGCTGAGCTGCTCGCGCGCGAGCATGGCAAGACCGTGCCCGATGCCAAGGGCGACATCCAGCGCGGCCTCGAGGTCGCGGAGTTCGCCTGCGGCATTCCGCACCTGATGAAGGGCGAGTACACCGAAGGCGCCGGTCCCGGCATCGACATCTATTCGCTACGCCAACCGCTCGGCGTCGTCGCCGGCATCACGCCGTTCAATTTCCCGGCGATGATCCCGATGTGGAAGTTCGCACCCGCAATCGCCTGCGGCAATGCCTTCATCCTGAAACCCTCCGAGCGCGATCCCGGCGTGCCGATGCGGCTTGCCGAACTGATGATGGAGGCGGGCCTGCCGGCCGGCATCCTCAACGTCATCAACGGCGACAAGGAAGCGGTCGACGCCATCCTCGACGATCCCGACATCAAGGCCATCGGCTTCGTCGGCTCTACGCCGATTGCGCAATATATCTACGAGCGCGCAGCGCAGACCGGCAAGCGCTGTCAGTGCTTTGGCGGCGCCAAGAACCATGCCATCGTGATGCCCGATGCCGACATGGACCAGACGGTCGATGCGCTGATCGGGGCGGGCTACGGCTCGGCCGGCGAGCGCTGCATGGCGGTCTCCGTGGCGGTGCCCGTCGGCAAGACCACCGCCGACCGCCTGATGGAGAAGCTGATTCCGCGAGTGGAGTCGCTCAAGATCGGAACATCGATCGATCCCTCAGCCGACTACGGTCCGCTGGTGACGCGCGAGGCGGTCGAGAAGGTGAAGAGCTACATCGATATCGGCATCAAGGAGGGCGCGACGCTTGCGGTCGACGGCCGCGGCTTCAAGATGCAGGGCTACGAGAAGGGGTTTTATCTCGGCGGCTCGTTGTTCGACAACGTTACCAAGGACATGCGGATCTACAAGGAAGAGATCTTTGGCCCCGTGCTCTCGGTGGTGCGCGCGCACGACTACAATGAGGCGCTGGCGCTGCCGTCGGATCATGACTACGGCAATGGCGTTGCGATCTTCACCCGTGACGGCGATGCCGCGCGCGACTTCGCGGCCAAGGTGAACGTCGGCATGGTCGGCATCAACGTGCCGATCCCGGTGCCGATCGCCTATTACACCTTCGGCGGCTGGAAGAAATCGGGCTTCGGCGATCTCAACCAGCACGGCCCGGACTCGGTCCGCTTCTACACCAAGACCAAGACGGTGACCTCGCGCTGGCCGTCCGGCGTCAAGGAAGGCGCGGAGTTCTCGATCCCGTTGATGAAGTGACGGTGTAGCCAGCCGTCATTGCGAGCGCAGCGAAGCAATCCAGAGTCTTGCCGCGGCAGGAAGGAATGGATCGCTTCGTCGCTTCGCTCCTCGCAATGACCAGAAGAACGAGCAGCCCACCATGCAGTTCGCTCTGAACGAGGATCAGGTCGCGGTTCGCGACATGGCGTCGGCGTTTGCGGCGGAGAAGATCGCGCCGCACGCGCTGCGCTGGGACGAGGAGAAGCATTTCCCCGTCGACGTGATGCGCGAGGCCGCAAAGCTCGGGATGGGCGGGATCTACATCCGCGACGATGTCGGCGGCTCCGCCATGACGCGGTTCGACGCGGCGCTGATCTTCGAGGCGCTCGCGACGGGCTGTCCGACCACCTCGGCCTTCATCTCCATCCACAACATGGCGTCCTGGATGATCGACGCCTTCGGCAGCGACACCCAGCGCCAGATGTGGCTGCCAAAGCTCTGCACCATGGAGCTGATTGCAAGCTACTGCCTGACCGAACCTGGCGCCGGCTCCGACGCGGCGGCGCTGCGCACCCGCGCGGTGCGTGACGGCGATCATTACGTTCTCGATGGCCAGAAGCAGTTCATCTCGGGCGCTGGCGGTACCGATGTGCTGGTTGCCATGGTACGGACTGGCGGCGATGGTCCCAGCGGAATCTCGACGCTGGTTATCGATGGCAAGACGCCGGGCGTATCGTTCGGCGCCAACGAACGCAAGATGGGCTGGAACGCTCAGCCCACCCGCGCCGTGATCTTCGAGAATGCGCGCGTGCCCGTGGAGAACCGGCTGGGCGATGAGGGCATCGGCTTCAAGATTGCGATGGCCGGCCTCGACGGCGGTCGCCTCAACATCACTGCGTGCTCGCTTGGTGGCGCGCAGGCCGCACTCGACAAGGCGCGTGCCTACATGAAGGAGCGCAAGGCCTTCGGCAAGCGGCTGGACGAATTCCAGGCGCTGCAATTCCGCCTTGCCGACATGGCAATCGAGCTCGAGGCCGCGCGCACCTTCCTGTGGCGTGCTGCGGCTGCGCTCGATCGGAAGGACCCGGATGCCACCATGCTCTGCGCCATGGCAAAGCGCTTCGGCACAGATGTCGGCTTCGAGGTCGCCAACCACGCGCTGCAACTTCACGGCGGCTATGGCTACCTCAGCGAATACGGTATCGAGAAGATCGTGCGCGATTTGCGCGTGCACCAGATTCTCGAGGGCACCAACGAGATCATGCGGCTGATCGTGGCGCGCAAATTGATTGAGGGCGCGCGATGACGGTGGTGGTTGAAAAGGGCGATCTGATCGCACGCCTCGAAGGTGCGGCCGGCGTGATCCGGCTCAACCGGCCCAAGGCGATCAACGCCGTGACGCTGGAGATGTTTCGCGACATCGACAAGGCGCTCGATCGGTTCGAGAGCGATCCCGCCGTCAGCGTGATCCTGCTGGAGGGCGCCGGCGAGCGCGGCCTGTGCGCCGGCGGCGACATCCGATCGCTCTGGGAAAGCTCGAAGGTCGATGGCGATCTCGGCAAGATACTCTGGCGCGAGGAGTACATCCTCAACGCCCGGATCAAGAAATTCCCGAAGCCATATGTGGCCTTCATGGACGGTATCGTGATGGGCGGTGGCGTCGGCCTGTCGGCCCACGCCAGCCATCGTGTCGTCACCGATCGCACCAAGCTTGCGATGCCCGAGGTCGGCCTCGGCTTCTTTCCCGATGTCGGCGGCACCTATCTGTTGTCCCACGCGCCGGGCGAGATCGGCACATTCTTCGGTCTGACCGGTCAGACCATGAACGGGCCGGATGCGATCCATGCGAAGTTTGCCGATGCTGTCGTGCCTGCCGCGAAGCTATCGGAGCTACGCAAGGCGCTAACGAAGGTTCGCCGCGGTGCGACGACCGCCGAGGTGAGCAAGCTCATCGGCAGCTTTGCGACCGACGAGACCGCTGGGCCGGTGGCCGCAAGGCAGTCGACGATCGATGCGCTGTTCGCCTTCGATCGCATGGAAGACATCGTTGCGGCTCTCAAGCGCGACGGCTCCGAATTCGCACAATCCACGCTCAAGACACTCGGCGAAAAATCGCCGCGCGGCATGGTAGTGACGCTGAAGCTGTTGCGGTTGGCGCGGCAGTCGCGCTCGCTGGAAGAATGCCTGGTGCGCGAATATCGCGCGGCGCTGGAGGTCTTCCGCAGCGACGATTTCCGCGAGGGCGTGCGCGCGGCCGTGATCGACAAGGACCGCAATCCGACCTGGTCGCCATCGCGGATCGAGGATGTCACGCCTGACTTGGTTGCGCCGTACTTCGCCGAGATCGGCGCCGACGAGCTGAAATTTAGCTAAAGCAACGAAACGCGCTCAAGCGGAGGAAACGAAGATGGCCACGATCGCATTCATCGGTCTCGGCAACATGGGCGGCCCGATGGCGGCCAATCTGGTCAAGGCCGGTCACAAGGTGGTCGCGTTCGACCTCGTCGAGGCTTCGCGCAACCAGGCTAAGGCCGATGGTGCCAGCATTGCCGAGACCGCGGCCGGTGCCGTGACGGGCGCCGACACCGTCGTCACCATGCTGCCGGCCGGTAAGCATGTGCTCGGCGTCTGGAGCGACGTCGTTCCGGCGATGAGCAAGGGCGCTCTGATCATCGACAGCTCGACCATCGACGTCGAGAGCGCGCGGCAGGCGCATGTTCTGGCCAGCCAGCACGGTGTGCTTTCCGTGGATGCGCCGGTCTCCGGCGGCACCGGCGGCGCCAAGGGCGCGACGCTCACCTTCATGTGTGGCGGCGGCGAGAAGGCCTTTGCCGCGGCAAAACCTGTGCTGGAGAAGATGGGCAAGAAGATCGTGCATTGCGGCGGTGCCGGTGCGGGTCAGGCGGCCAAGATCTGCAACAACATGATCCTCGGCATTTCCATGATCGCGGTGAGCGAAGCCTTTGCGCTCGCCGAGAAGCTCGGGCTCTCGCACCAGGCCTTGTTCGATGTGGCCTCAACCTCGTCGGGCCAATGCTGGTCGCTGACGACCTATTGCCCGGTGCCGGGACCGGTACCGACCTCGCCTGCCAACAACGACTACAAGCCGGGTTTTGCCTCGGCGCTGATGGTGAAGGACCTGACCCTGGCGCAGGACGCTGCGAAGGCCGCTGGCGCTGCGACCCCGCTCGGCAAGCATGCGCAGGAGATCTATCAGTCTTTCGACGCAGCCGGTCACGGCGGGGTAGATTTTTCCGGAATTATCAAGCACGTTCGCAGCCTCGCTGAACGATAGCGAGGCTTTGCTCGTAGCCCGGATGGAGCGAAGCGAAATCCGGGACAGCTTGGGCCAATCGTGGCCGTGCCCGGATTGCGCTTTGCTCCATCCGGGCTACGCTTCGAAGGTCAATTCGACGGGCTCGGACCATGACGACATTTCGGGAAGCGCGGGCGTTTCTGCTGCAACACCGCGCGGATTACGAGACAGCTGTCAGAGGCTTCCGCTGGCCCGATCCGGTTCCCTTCAATTGGGCGCTCGACTGGTTCGATGCTGAGCTGGCACAAAATACCGAGAGCAAGGATCGGCCTGCGCTCTGGATCGTCGATGCCGCGCACGACCGGCAAACGAAACTGTCGTTCGAAACACTGTCGCGCCGCTCCAACCAGGTCGCCAACTTCCTTCGCGCGCAGGGCCTGAAGCGCGGCGACCATCTCCTGCTGCTACTCGGCAATGTGGTGCCGCTCTGGGAAACCATGCTGGCGGCGATGAAGCTTGGCGTCGTCGTGATTCCGGCCACGACGCTGCTCACCGCGGATGAGCTGCGCGACCGCCTCGACCGCGGCAGGGCGAGGGCGGTGGTCGCGGCACAGGATCAGATGGCGAAGTTCGCCAGCATCGGTGCTGACGGTCTCGTTCGCATCGTGGTGGGCGCGGCCTCCGACGGCTGGATCGCCTTTGAAGAGGCTGCAAGAGCTCCCGAGACATTTGCGCCCGATGGCCCCACGAACGCTGACGACCCGATGCTGCTCTATTTCACCTCGGGCACCACGGCAAAGCCAAAGCTCGTGCGGCACAGCCAGCGCAGCTATCCGGTCGGCCACCTTTCCACGATGTATTGGCTGGGCCTGCAGCCCGGCGACGTGCATCTGAACATCTCCTCGCCCGGCTGGGCCAAGCACGCCTGGAGCTGCTTCTTCGCGCCTTGGAATGCCGGCGCCACAGTGTTCGTGGTCAACCAGCCGCGCTTCGACGCCAAGGAGCTGCTCGCCACCATCGGCCGCTGTGGCGTCACCACGCTGTGCGCTCCGCCGACGGTGTGGCGGCTGTTCATCCAGGAGAACCTTGCCGCGTTCAAGGTATCCTTGCGCGAGGCCTGCGGTGCCGGCGAGCCGCTCAATCCTGAGGTCATCGACCAGGTGCGCGCTGCCTGGGGGCTGACGATCCGCGATGGTTACGGCCAGACCGAGACCACGGCGCTTGCGGGCAATTCGCCGGGGCAGCAGGTCAAGATCGGCTCGATGGGCAGGCCGCTGCCGGGCTTTCGCGTGCAGATCAGCGATGCCGACGGCAACCCGGTGAAGGAGGGCGAGGTGACGCTCGTGCTCGGCGACAGCCATCCCGCCGGCCTGATGCAGGGCTATCAAGGCGACGACGGAAAATTATCCGGCGCGGAAGGCGAGCTCTATCGCAGCGGCGACGTGGTTTTCGCGGACGAGGAGGGCTATCTCACCTTCGTCGGCCGCTCCGACGATGTGTTTAAATCCTCCGACTATCGCATCAGCCCGTTCGAGCTCGAGAGCGTGCTGCTCGAGCATGAACTGGTCGCGGAAGCTGCCGTGGTGCCGAGCCCGGATCCGATCCGGCTGGCGATTCCCAAGGCCTTCGTACTGCTGACCTCAGGCGCCGACCGCTCACCGGAGACGGCGCTGTCCATTTTCAAGCACCTCCATACACGCCTTGCGCCGTTCAAGCGCATTCGTCGCATCGAGATCGTTACCGAGCTGCCGAAGACAATCTCTGGAAAAATCCGCCGCGTGCAGCTACGCAGGCTCGAGCGTGATGATAATCGCGACGATCCCCTGCGCGGCCGGGAATTCCGCGAGGAGGACTTTCCCGACCTGCCCAAAGCAAGAAGCGAGACCTGAAACGAATGAATGAAGTCTGGAAGAAGCCGCCGATCACGCTCGAGGCCTATCAGGCCCTCGTTGGCAAGGAGGTCGGCGTGTCCTCGTGGCACCTGATCGACCAGCCGCGCATCGATACCTATGCCGACGTGATCGAAGACCACCAGTTCATCCACGTCGATCCCGAGCGCGCGAAGAAAGAGACCGCGTTCGGTACCACCATCGCGCATGGCTTCCTGACGATGTCGCTGCTGTCGATCATGTCATACGAGGTGATGCCGGTGATCGCCGGCACCACGATGGGCGTCAACTACGGTTTCGACAAGCTGCGCTTCATCTCGCCGGTGCGTGCGGGCAAGCGCGTCCGCGGCCGTTTCGTGCTGGCGGAGGCGAAGCTGCGCAAGCCTACGGAATTGCAGTCCCGCACCAATGTGACGGTGGAGATCGAAGGCGAGGACAAACCGGCGCTCGTCGCCGAGTGGCTGGGGTTGATCTATTTCGCGTAAAGCCGCCCGTCATTGCCGGGCTTGACCCGGCAATCCATCGCTGCTCAAAAGCCTGTCGATTTTGATGGATGGCCGGGTCGAGCCCGGCCACGACGATCTAACTTCCAGGAAGCAACACTCATGGCAATCAGGTTTGACGGACGCGTCGCCATCGTCACCGGTGCGGGCAATGGTCTGGGGCGGGCGCATGCGCTAGGGCTCGCGAGCCGCGGGGCCAAGGTCGTGGTCAACGATTTCGGCGGCGCGCGCGACGGAACGGGAGCTTCGCTGTCGCCGGCAGAGGCCGTCGTCGAGGAGATCCGCAAGGCGGGCGGCACCGCGATGGCCGACGGCGCCGATGTCTCCAGTTTCGAGCAGGTCACTGCGATGGTCGAGCGCGCCACCAAGGAGTGGGGCAGCGTCGATCTGCTCTGCGCCAACGCCGGCATCCTGCGCGACAAGTCGTTCGGCAAGATGGAAGCGGCCGACTTCCAGAAAGTGCTCGACGTGCATCTCGTCGGCACCTTCTACTGCTGCAAGGCGGTGTGGGCCGGCATGCGCGATCGCAACTACGGCCGCATCGTGCTGACGACGTCGTCCTCCGGACTCTATGGCAATTTCGGACAGGCCAATTACGGCGCGGCGAAATCCGGCATGGTCGGCCTGATGAACGTGCTCGCGGAAGAGGGCCGCAAGACAGACATCCGCGTCAACATCATCTCGCCGACGGCCGCCACCCGCATGACCGAAGAGCTGCTGCCGCCGCAGGCGCTGCAACTGATGAGGCCGGAGGCAATCACGCCGGCGGTCGAATACATGCTCAGCGAGGACGCCCCGACACGTACCATCATGGGCGCCGGCGCCGGCTCGTTTGCGGTAATCAGGATCATCGAGAGCGAGGGCATCAATCTGCCGCAGTCGGACTGGACGCCCGATGCGATCGCCGCGCATTTCGCGGAGATCAGCGATATGTCGAAGGCCAGGGCATTGCAGGGCGCCTTCGAGCAGACGCAGAAATATGTCGCGCAAGCGGCGGCACGTGCCGGGGTAAAACTCTGACCAACGTCGCTGTCATCGGCGCCGGTCCCGCCGGGCTGATGGCGGCGGAGGTGTTGGCAGCGGGCGGCGCTGCCGTCACCGTATACGACGCCATGCCGTCCGCGGGGCGCAAATTCCTGATGGCCGGCCGTGGTGGGCTCAACCTCACGCATAGCGAGCCGCTGCTGCAGTTCATGGCGCGCTACCACGAGGCGGCGCCGAAACTTCAAGCCGCAATCGATGCGTTTCCGCCGGCCGGCTTGCGTGAATGGTGCGAGGCGCTGGGCGAGCCGACTTTCGTCGGCAGCAGCGGGCGTGTGTTTCCCAAGGCGTTCAAGGCCTCACCCTTGCTGCGGGCCTGGCTGCGCCGGCTCGATGCGGCCGGTGTCACGTTTGCATTCCGCCACCGCTGGACCGGATGGGACGACGAGGGGCGGCTGATGTTTCTGACGGCCAACGGCCCTTCAGCCATCGACGCTACGGCGACCGTGCTCGCGCTCGGCGGCGCAAGCTGGCCGCGGCTGGGTTCCGACGGCGGGTGGACCAAATTGCTCGCCGGGAGGGGCGTGGCGATCTCGCCGCTGCGGCCCGCGAATTGCGGCTTCACCGTCGCCTGGTCCGATGTGTTCCGCACGCGCTTCGAAGGCCAGCCGCTGAAAGGTATCGCCCTCGTCTTCGGCGGACACACGGTGCGCGGCGAGGCAATCATTACGCATGCCGGCATCGAAGGTGGTGCTATCTATGCGCTGTCGGCCGAATTGCGCGAGGCGGTTGCGGCGAGCGGCGAGGCGAAGTTGCAAATCGCGCTTCGGCCTGATCTCGACAAGACCGATCTGGTCAGGCGCTTGTCAGCGCCGCGCGGAAAGCAATCGCTGTCCAACTTCCTGCGCAAATCGGTGCAGCTATCGCCAGTCGCGGTCGGGCTCGTGCAGGAGGCCGCGATCGGTGCGGGGCTAACCCTGTCCGCGCTCGCGCCGGCTCAGCTCGCCGAGCTGATCAACGCCGTGCCGATCAAGCTCACCGGCGTAGCTCCAATCGCGCGCGCCATTTCAAGTGCCGGCGGCATCTCCTTGGATGAGCTCGATGCCGATTTCATGCTCCGAAAGCTGCCTGGCGTCTTCGCGGCTGGCGAGATGCTGGATTGGGAAGCGCCGACTGGGGGCTATCTGTTGCAGGCGTCGTTTGCGACCGGCGTTGCTGCGGGGCGGGGCGTGTTGAAGTGGCTCGCTGCCTAACCATCGTCATTGCGACCGCAGCGAGGCAATCCAGAATTCCTCCGCGGTGTCAGTCCGGATTGCCTCGTCGCTTCGTTTCTCGCACTGACGCAAAATCGTAGGGTCGGCAAAGCGGAGCGTGCCCACCTCTTCTGTCGCAATCCTTGAAAGATGGTGGGCACGGCGCTGTGCGCCTTTGCCCACCCACGGTAGAATCCCTATGCGCGCTACCGCAGCTTCCCCCGTGCAGCCACCGGCAGCGTGCCGATGATTTCATCGCCGCGCACCATCACGACCTCATCCATCATGTTGACGACGACGCAGACGTGGTTCGGCACGATGCGCACGATGTCGCCGACATTGGGCCGGGTGTTGCTGCGGGAGAGGTCAAGGAAGCCATGCTCCTCGGCGAAGCGCGCGATCTTGGCTTCGGGGTGTTCGAGGATCAGGCCGTGGCCGTCGAGCCCGCCGGTGTCCGAGGTCAGCGTCTTCGAGCCGGCATCGAGGATGCCACGTTCGGGCGCGGCGCGGCTGACGACCGTCGAATAGATATGCAGCGCGCAGTCGTCCCAAGTGGCGACGCCGGCTGCGACCTGCATGCGATCGTTGTAGATGTAGGTGCCGAAGCGGTGCTCGGTGCCGCCCTTGAGCTTGCCGATATTGACGAGGTTCGGCGTGCCGCCGGTCGAGACGATCGTGGCCTCCAACCCATGCACGCGCACGCCGGCCAGCGCCTCGTCGTAGAACTTCTGCGCATCGTCCCAGCCGGTCTCGGTCGGATACATCATGAAGCCGGCGAATTGCAGTCCCTTGGAGGCCGCGATTTCGCGCGCCAACGCAATCGCCTCGGCCGGCGTCTCGACGCCGGCGCGCTTGCGTCCTGTGTCGCATTCGACCACCACCGACAGGGGCCGGCCTGACGCCGCCGCAGCCTTCGGCAGGCCGGCAACCACGGTGGAGTTGTCGGCCGCGACCGTCATCTTGGCCTTGGCCTGCAGCGCTCCCAGGCGCGCCATCTTCTCTTCGCCGAGCAGGTTGTAGCTGATCAGGATGTTGTCGATGCCGGCATTGGCCATGATCTCGGCCTCGCCGAGCTTCTGGCAGGTGATGCCTTTTGCGCCGGCGGCGACCTGCATCTTCGCCAGAGTCGGGTTCTTGTGCGTCTTGATATGCGGCCGGTGGGCAACGCCGGCGTCATCGCAAGCCTTCTGGATGCGCGCGATATTGCGCTCGACCTTGTCCATGTCGATGACGGCACAGGGCGTGCCATATTCACGGGCGATCTTGGCGGCGAGGGGCGTGGTCATGGGAGTCCCTTAGTTGGCGCGCATTCTGATCGCAAAGCCGGTGCCCACTTTTGCGGAATACGCGCTATGCCTGTTCAATCTCTTCGCGGAGCATTTCAAGTTCAAGCCAGCGTTCTTCGGCGGCGGAAAGTTCGTCATGCGCCTTGGCGATCGCGGCAGATGTATTGTCGAATTTCTTGCGGTCCTTGGCGTAGAGACCGGGATCGTCGAGCACCTGCTGCAATTTCGCGATGTCAGCGTGCAGGCTCTCGATCTTCTTCGGCAGCGTTTCCAGTGCATGCTTCTCGTTGAAGCTTAAGCGCCGTTTTGGCGCGGATGTAGGGGCGGCGGGGCGCTCTTCTTTCTTCTCCGCGGGAACCTGCGCCTTCACCGTCTCGCGCTTCAGGTCGGCGCCGCGCTGCGCCAGCATGTCACTGTAGCCGCCGGCATATTCGATCCATTTGCCGTTGCCCTCGGGCGCGATCACCGATGTCACGACGCGGTCGAGGAAGTCGCGGTCGTGGCTGATCAGGATCACCGTGCCCTCGTAATCGCCGAGCATCTCCTCGAGCACATCGAGCGTCTCGAGGTCGAGATCGTTGGTCGGCTCGTCCAGCACCAGAAGGTTCGATGGCTTTGCCAGCGCGCGCGCCAGCATCAGCCGGCCGCGCTCGCCGCCCGACAGAACTTCCAGCGGCGTGCCGCGCTGCTCCTGCGCGAACAGAAAGTCCTTCATGTAGCCGACGACATGCTTCGGCTTGCCGCCGACCATGACGTGATCGCCACGGCCGCCGGTGAGGGCCTCGGCGAGCGTCGATTTGGGATCGAGGCTTTCGCGGTGCTGGTCGAGCGTCGCCATCTCCAGATTGGCGCCCAGCCTCAAAGTGCCGGAATCCGGCTCTGTCCCGCCGGTCAAAAGATTGACCAGCGTGGTCTTGCCGGCGCCGTTCGGCCCGATGATGCCGAGCCGGTCGCCGCGCTGGATGCGGGTGGAGAAATTCTCGACGATCCTGCGCTCACCATAGGCCTTGGTGATGCCCTTCGCCTCGATCACCAGTTTGCCCGAGGCTTCCGCTTCCGCGGCGGCGAGGTTGGCGCTGCCGGCGGTGCCGCGATAGTTGCGTCGCTGTGCACGCAGCGCATGCAGATTGGCGAGCCGCTTGACGTTGCGCTTGCGCCGGCCAGAGACCCCGTGGCGCAGCCAGTGCTCCTCGTCGACGATCTTGCGGTCGAGCTTGTGCTGGTCGCGCTCTTCTTCCGCCAGCACCTCGTCGCGCCAGCCCTCGAACGAGGCAAAACCGCGATCGATCTGCTTGATCCTGCCGCGATCGAGCCAGGCGGTCGAGCGCGAGAGATTGGAGAGGAAGCGGCGGTCGTGGCTGATGAGCACCAGCGCGCTGCGCCGGCTGTCGAGCTCCTGCTCCAGCCATTCGATGGTGGTGAGGTCGAGATGGTTGGTCGGCTCGTCCAGCAACAGGATATCGGGCGAGGGCGCCAGCACCCGCGCCAGCGCCGCGCGGCGGGCCTCGCCGCCCGAGAGATTCGCCGGATTCTCCTCGCCGGTAAGCCCGAGCTGTTCCAGCAGATAGTGTGCCTGATGCTGGTCGTCGCCGGGCGCGAGCCCGGCCTCGACATAGGCGAGCGTCGTCGCGTGAGTGTCGAAATCCGGCTCCTGAGGCAGATAGCGGATCGTCGCACCAGGTTGGACAAAACGCGTGCCACCGTCCGGCTCGACGAGGCCGGCCGCGATCTTGAGCAGCGTCGATTTGCCGGAGCCGTTACGGCCGATCAGGCAGACGCGCTCGCTTGGCGCGACGTTGAGCTCGACGCTCGTGAGCAGCGGCGTGCCGCCGAAGGTGAGGCGGATGTCTTTCAGCTGGATCAGCGGCGGCGCCATGATCAGCCTTTGACCGTTGCGGCCTGCTCGGCGCGGCGGCGCTGGATGCGGCGGATGGTCTGGTCGAGCGCGGACAGGAATGCGGAACGATCGCGCGGCGCGAACGATCTCGGGCCGCCGGTGACTTCTCCAGCCGAGCGCAGATCCGTCATCAGGTTGCGCACGGCAAGCGTCATGCCGATCGACTCCTCGGTGAACGGCTTGCCGTTCGGCGCGATGACGTCGGCCCCCGCCTTCACGCAGCGGCTCGCAAGCGGGATGTCGGCGGTGATCACGATATCGCCGTCACCGGCCCGCTCCGCGATCCAGTTGTCGGCCGCGTCCATCCCCGCGCCCGCGGCGATGCGCTCGATCAGTGGGTCCTGCGGCACGCGGATGAAATTGCCCGCGACCACGCTCACGGGCACGCCATGCCTGACAGCGACGCGATAGATCTCGTCCTTGACCGGACAGGCGTCGGCGTCGACATAGATGCGGGGTGTGGCTGGGAGGCTCGTCATTCGCCGCGTGGTACCGCATTCGCCGTCCAAAGGCGAGGGGATTGACCGGGGTTCCTGCACTCGCTGTCATGCCGCGCCACCGGGTCTCGCCTTCGGCGAGCCCGATGACAGGCTCCAGCGGGGCATAACAGTACGCCGCGGCTTCTCCGTATTCGTCGCTGTCTCTGGAATACTGGATCACCCGCTTTCGCGGGTGATGACAGCGGAGGGTAAGGAGGCGGCGTTGCGCCCCTTACGCCGCGCCCTTCGCATCCTGGATCGCCCGCCACACGCGCTCCGGCGTCAGCGGCATGTCGATGTGCTTGATGCCGTAGTCGGACAGAGCATCCACCACCGCATTGACCACCGTCGACAGGCTGCCGGCGCAGCCTGCCTCGCCGCAGCCCTTGGTGCCGAGCGGATTGCTCTTGGCCGGCACCGGGTGATCGCCGACGCTCATGAACGGCACGTCTTCCGCGCGCGGCAGCGCGTAGTCCATCAGCGATCCCGTGATCGGCTGACCGCTGTCGTCGTAGCGGACATGCTCCATCAGCGCCTGACCGATGCCCTGGACGACGCCGCCGTGGAGCTGGCCCTCGACCAGCATCGGATTGATCACCGTACCGAAATCGTTCACGGCGCTGTAGCGAACGATCTGCACCACGCCGGTATCCGGATCGATCTCGACCTCGGCGACATGGCAGCCGTTCGGGAAGGCGGAGGGTACCGGCTCTGTGGTGTGATCGACGTCGAGCGAGGAGGGCACGCCCTCGGGCACCTTGCCATCATGCAGGCGCTTGGCCAGGTCCATGATGTTGATGCTGCGGTCGGTGCCGGCGATGGTGAAGCGGCCGTCGGAAAACTCGATGTCGGCCTCGGACGCCTCCATGAGATGCGCCGCGGCGCGCCTGCCCTTCTCGATGACGAGGCGGGAGGATTCCACGATCGCCATGCCGCTGGCGGTGATCGAGCGCGAGCCGCCGGTGCCGTTGCCGGTGTGGACGATATCGCTGTCGCCCTGCACGAGCTTCACGCTCTCGAAGGGCACACCGAGCTCCGCGCACAGCACCTGCGTGAACGGCGTCGCGTGGCCCTGGCCGTAGTCGAGCGTGCCGGTGATGAGCCGCACCGTACCATCGGGATCGAACACGATCTTGCCGAGCTCGACGCCGGGAGGGGCGGTGACCTCGAGATAGGAGCCGATGGCGATGCCGCGCAGCTTGCCGCTCTTCTTGCTCTCCTTCTTGCGCTTGGAGAAGCTCTCATAGTCCGACAGCTCCAGCGCCTTGTTGAACACGGCCTGGAAGTCGCCGCTGTCATAGGTCACGCCGGAGGAGGCAGGGAACGGCATCTGGTTCGGCTTGATGAAGTTGCGCTTGCGCAGGGTCAGCCGGCTGATGCCCATCTCGTCGGCGGCGCGGTCGATCAGCCGCTCCATGTAGTAGTTCGCTTCGGGGCGGCCGGCGCCGCGATAGGCGCCCATCAGCGTGGTGTTGGTCAACACCGTCTTGATGTCGATCGCCATCAGCGGCGTGCGGTAGACACTGGCGAAATTCTTGCCGGTGTTGAGCGAGAGCGGGCTCGGCGCGACGCCGGTGATGTAGGCGCCGAGATTGCCGTAGCCGGACAGTTTGGCCGCGAGGAAATGCCCCTCGGCATCGAGTGCCAGCTCGGCGTGGATCTTCTGGGCGCGGCCGTGGCTGTCGGAAAGAAAGCTCGTCGAGCGCTCGTCGGTCCACTTCACGGGACGGCCCAGCGTCTTCGCCGCAAACAGGATGCACATGTATTCGGGGTAGTTGATGTTCTTCATGCCGAAGGAGCCGCCGACATTGGCGGTGAGGATGCGCACCTTCTCGTTCGGCACTTTCAGGTTCTTGGCGAGATTGGCGCGATTGCCCGAAACGCCCTGCGTCGGCACCTGCAGGGTGTAGCGTTCGGTCTTCTTGTCGTAGGAGGCGAGCCCGACGCGGGGCTCCATCGAGACCACGGCGACGCGGGTGTTCTCGATGTCGAGCCTCGTCACATGCGCGGCGCTGGCGAAAGCCGCCTCGACCTTCTCGGCGTCGCCAAAGTGATAGTCTAGCGCGACGTTGCTCGGGATGTGGTCGTAAAGCTGCGGCGCGCCGGCCTGCGCGGCCTCCTCGGGATCAGTGACCGCGGGCAGGGGCTCGATGTCGGCCTCCACGGCCTCAGCGGCGTCGCGGGCCTGCGCCAGCGTCTCCGCCACCACGAAGGCGATAGGATCGCCGACGAAGCGGACCTTGTCGGTCGCAAGCGGCTGGCGGTTGGTCTGGAGCAGTGGCGAGCCGTCGCGGTTCTTCAGCGGCAAGCCGCAGGTGAAGGGGCCGTGGCCGGCGGCGTTAAGGTCGGTCCCGGTCCACACGCCCAGCACGCCCGGCATCGCCCTGGCGGCCTCGGTGCCGATGCCGCGGATCACGCCATGAGCGTGGGTCGAGCGAACGATCACGGCATAGGCCTGGCCGGGCAGGTTGAAATCGTCGGTATAGCGGCCCATGCCGCGCACCAGCGTGTCGTCCTCCTTGCGCCGGACCGGCTGTCCGACGCCGTATTTTTGCAGTGCAATAGCGTTTTCGAGCGAGGACGATTTGGTGTGTTCTTGCATGGAAATGACCTGAAAAGCCGGCTTTTGCGCGGGTTTCGCGGGCGACGGAAGGCCCGGACCCCGTTCAGATAACGCACGGGCCCGTTCACGACAACGCACGAATAGGCATGGTCCCATTGTGATGGGTTGTTGCGCGAGGCCCTAGCGCTGCTAAAGTTTCCCGCGAAAAAGCAATTCCGGATCGGCCCTTTCGGGCCGTGGAAAGACCGTTTGTATGAATGACCACACGCGGCTCCGCGACGGCCTTGCGCCGCACGGAGAAGTGGGGGCGATGGCCACGGCGGCGCTCGCCGTCGCACCGGCCGTCCCTGCGCAAATGTCGGGAACCGGCGTCTATGCGGCGCTGGACCTCGGCACCAATAACTGCCGATTGCTGATCGCCTGTCCGACCAGCGACGGGTTTCGCGTCGTCGATTCCTTCTCGCGCATCATTCGGCTCGGCGAGGGCGTCTCGGCCACCGGCTGCATCAGCGAGGCCGCGATCGAGCGCGCCATCGCGGCGCTCAGCATCTGCCGCGACAAGATCGAGCTGCGTAAAGCGCGGCGGCTGCGGTTGATCGCCACCGAGGCCTGCCGCGCCGCGTCGAACGCCGAGGGTTTCCGCAGCCGGGTTGCCGCCGAGACCGGCATCGAACTCGAGGTGATCGACCGTGAGACCGAGGCCGCGCTCGCCGTGCTCGGCTGCTCGCCGCTGGTCGACCCCAGGGGACGCGGCGCGATCCTGTTCGACATCGGCGGCGGCTCGACCGAGCTGGTGCGGATCGAGCGCGACCCGGCCGACGGGAATCCCCAGCCGCGCATAAAGGCCTGGATGTCGATCCCGCTCGGTGTCGTCACGCTTGCCGAGCAATTCGGCGGCCGCGACGTAACGCGCGAGATCTACGCGGCGATGGAACAAGAGGTCGCGCGGCATGTCGCGCCCTTTGCCGAGGAGCATGGCCGCGATCTTGCCGATATGCATCTGCTGGGCACATCGGGCACGGTGACGACGCTTGCCGGCATTCACCTCAACCTTGCGCGCTACGACCGACGCCGCATCGACAGCATCTGGATGAACGATGCCGACATCACGGCAACCATCAACAGGTTGCTCGGCATGAGCTATGAGGAGCGCGCGAACAACAATTGCATCAGCGTCGAGCGCGCCGATCTCGTGCTCGCCGGCTGCGCCATCCTCGATGCCATCCGCCGGGCGTTCCCGCTGCAGCGCTTGCGCGTCGCCGATCGGGGCCTGCGTGAGGGCATGCTGGTCGAGATGATGCGCGAAGACGGCGCGCTCAGGAGCTGGTGAGATGGCGAAAGACACCACCGGCCGCTTGCACGTCCAGGTCAAGACCGGCGGCAAGCGCAAGCTGTCGTCGAAGCTGTGGCTCGAGCGCCAGCTCAACGATCCCTATGTCGCAAAGGCCAAGGCGGCGGGCTATCGTTCGCGCGCCGCGTTCAAGCTGCTCGAGATCGACGACAAATTCCGCCTTCTCAAGCCCGGCATGGCCGTGGTCGATCTCGGCGCCGCGCCCGGCGGCTGGAGCCAGATCGCAGCCAAGCGCGTCGGCTCCGTCGACGGCAAGGGCAAGGTCGTCGCGATCGATCTGTTGGAAATGCCGGAAATCCCGGGCGTCGACTTTGCGCAGCTCGACTTCATGGACAACGCGGCGCCGGACAAGCTGACCGCCATGCTGGGCGGAGGCGCCGACATCGTGATGTCCGACATGGCCGCCAACACCACGGGCCACCGCAAGACCGACCAGCTCCGCATCGTCGGCCTCGTCGAGACCGCGGCGGCCTTTGCCTGCGACGTGCTGAAGCCCGGCGGGACGTTTCTGGCAAAGACGTTTCAGAGCGGCGCCGACGCCGACCTGCTCGCCCAGCTCAAGCGCGATTTTGCAACGGTGCGCCACGTGAAGCCGGCGGCGAGTAGGCAGGATTCGTCGGAGCGTTACGTGCTGGCGACGGGGTTTCGGGGCGGTAACTAGGGCGCGACCGTCATTCGCGAACACCGCTTGTGGCTATCGGCGGAGTAGCGGACAGACTTCATTGAGATCCGCTCAGCGGGGCATAGCAGACCAGATTTGCTTACGTTGAGTTCTTCGTGTTTTGACCCGAGCGAGGACAGATCTACGGTCGTTAGCCCACTCTTTCAGACACCCGAAAACGGCTCATTCCTGATCCATGCCGAAGTCAAACGTCTCTGCGGGTGCTCCCTTCCGAACGGCGCCAAATTGATCGAGCGATAGCGTCAACGTGACGGATGAAGAGTTCAGGTCCGCAAGTTCGAGATTCAACTGCTTTCCGGAGTCTAGCTTTGCGATCAGGTCAGAGTTCGCAGGGGCAGCCGCAATGCAGATGTTGGTCAGACACCAATTGAAAGGAAACTGGGTCGGGGGTCCCTGATCCACGCTGACTTTGACGCCGTTTTGCAGGTTCGCCCCTTGTGGAACGAAAAGTTGCATGCGAGCGGCGCCGTCCGCGCGCCGGATCAGATCGACTCTGGTCACGACCTGACCAAGCTCGTCGGTACCGGTCGATGTCGTACGGCAGATCGCAGTCCCATCACTGGAATTGAAACAGAGCTTTCTCCAAGCCGAGTATTGAATCGTTTGAGGTAGGCGCACTCTCGGAGCTTTTGCCTGTAACTCCGCACCAGAACGGGTGCTGCCCATTTGTTGCTGCGCGCTGCTCGTTGCTGAATGCTTCTCAAGAAATTGGCTTACCAGCGGAGACCAGATGGGTACTGCGTCGGGGGAATCGATCATGAAATGGCCGTCGCCTCCGAATGCTGGCAGCACGCGATATTCGGCGTTTCCTCCCGCCGCCACGAAGGCGTCATGCATCCGCTTCGTCAGCTCTGGCCCGAAATAGGTGTCGTTCTCTGCGTATAACCATAGCATCGGTACTCGTGCCGAACGACCAAACTCGCTTGTAGCTGCGACGAGTTTATCGGGAGCACAGTTGTTGTTCGGTTTGCCATCTACTCTCCCTCCGCGTCCTGCCGCAAAGGTAACGACCGCTTGAACTGACGATGGGTTCAGACTCGCGAGAGCAATCGATCCCCATCCACCGCCGGACTGACCAACCACGACGACCTTGCCGGGCTGAATCGCCTTCTTCTTGCTCATGTAATCGATGACCCACTCATTCATGGTGGCGATGGCAAGTCCCGGGCCTTTGAAGTTCGGATTGTTGCAGGTACCGATGTGCGCAAAGACCGCTCCGTAGAGCCCCTGATCTTTGTCATCCAGGCTACTGGCTCCATATCTCACCGGTGATATGACAAAATAGCCGCGGCTCGCGAACCACCGTGCTGCCGCGCGGTACTCGATGGTTGGGAACATCGTCCGTTCCTGAAGGCCGAGCGCAATTCCGTGATTCATGATCACAAGAGGAAATGGGCCATCGCCGATCGGCCTTACCACGAAAGCCAGCATCGGAAGTGGGAAGGGGAGCGCCCAGATTTCCTCTTGGATCGTTGGCGCTGCAGCCACATCTTCCGCAACGGCCCGGGAATAAAGAGCCGGTGGAGATGCCAACAAGGTCAGCGCAATCAGAAGGCGCTTCAGCATCTTCCTACTCCGTTCTCAACGACCGATTGCCGCAGAAGATCGTGGTTGTTCTATCGCTCAGTTGGTCATTTGGAGGCTAGGTAGCCGTGCTATGAGCCGTTTGATATAGATCAAGCCCAAACCTGCGGCCCGCGTACCCTCAGCCTTGGCAATTAGCAGTTTCGTCTTCGTCCCTTCCGAGAGGCAGCCAGGGTTACCGTGGATCTCCTGTTGGCCCGTCACCGAAGTGGCGGCACGCTTCATTGAGGCCCGTTCAACGGGGCATGGCGGGCCAGATTTCATTTTGCTTGTGCTGAGTTCTTCGCGTTTCGACCCGTTGCGGACTACTTTTGCGATTGGAGAGCGCAGGCGAGATGTTGACATTTCGAACTTCGATCACCTTAGCGGTGATGGCGTTTATCGTCGCTCTAGCCATGCTGCTGATTGCTATTCAGGACCGCGCTCTTGACTGGGCCACGCGGGGCGCTGCGTCTGCCTATATGGACGCGACCAGTGCGAAGGCCATCGGGCGCCTTCAAACGGAGCTAACCGCTTTAGCTTCGTTGGCTCATGTGCTGGCGACCAGTTCTAGTTTGGCCGATTCAAACGAGAGGACCGAGACAGGCCCCGCAATCCCGCTGCTCAAAGCAGTGCTGCAGGAATTGCCGCAATTGGACAGTATTTATGCCGGTTTCGAAAATGGCGCTTGGTTGCAGGTTCGGCGCATCAGCGGACTCAACGATGAACAGCGCGAGAGGTTACGTGCGACGCCTGGCGCCAGCGCCGCGATTAGCCTGGTTCGTCCCACCCCTGATGGCGAACTGCCCATGCGGCGCATTTTTGAAGATCCGCAGGGCAACGAAGTCGGACAGACTGATTTATGGAAATACGGGTACGACCCGCGCAAGCGGCCCTGGTATCGCGAGACGATGAAAGCTGATCGACGGCGGGTCTCAACGCCCTATCTGGCTTTTAGCATTGGCGCGCCGGTGATCACGGTCAGCGCACCCTTGCGGGGCAAAGTACCCGGCGTCCTTGCCGCCGATCTCAAGCTCGACACCTTCAGCGAATTCGTCCAGGCGCAGCGCCCCGGAGAGCACGGGATCGTCGTGATGTTCGACTCGACCGGCTCGCTCATAGCCCATCCCAATTTTGCAGAGCTGGTCGTCGACGCGATGACACATCCGTCCCGAACGCAATTGCCGACGATCGAGGACATCCACTCCGGGATGGTGCCGGCGGTATTGCGGAGGTCGCAGGGGCGTGACCAATATGACGGAGAAATTCGTGACGATCAGGGACGGGACTATCTGTTCAGGGTGGCGAGGTTCACTTTGGGCGAAGGGTACAGTGCCAACATCATGTTGCTGGCGGCCGAAGAGGACTTTGCCAAAGATGTAAGGAGACTCCACTTCACCGGACTTATGCTCGCAACTGTTGCCAGCCTTGCGTTTATTCCGGTCGTTTGGATATTTGGTAACCGAATGTCTCGGTCCTTGAAAAGGATAACGGCCGAGGCTGTCAAACTCCAGACGCTGGCCGAGCCCGGCTCCTCGCCGGTCGCGTCGCGCATCATCGAAATTCACGAACTTGCCAGCGCGATGAAGCTCGCTCAGCGCGCCATCTGGTCGTTCGCCCGCTTCGTCCCCAAAGAGCTGGTGCAGCGGGTCGTGGATAATTCTATCTCCACAGAGCTTGGCGGAGTCCGAGAGGAGATTACCGTCCTTTTCACAGACGTTCGGGATTTCACGGCTATCGCCGAGTCCGCCGACCCCGACGTTCTCATGCACCAGACGTCGCGCTATTTCTCCGAGCTCACCGAGGCTTTCCTTGCCGAAGGCGGAACAATCGACAAGTTCATCGGCGACGCCGTGATGGTGTTCTGGAACGCGCCTAATCCACAGCCAGACCACGTGGAGCGAGCCTGCCGGGCAGCCCTTGCGGCCAGGTCAGCAGGCGAGAAGCTCAACACCGAGTTTGAAACTGAGGGTCTGAAGCCGTTCTTTACACGGTTCGGGATTCATGTTGGGGAAGCCGTGGTCGGCAACCTCGGGTCAACCGAGCGGATGAACTACACGGCCCTTGGCAACACAGTGAATCTGGCAGCCCGCCTCGAAGGCCTGAACAAGCAGTTTGGCACAGCCATCCTTGCGAGCGAGGCCGTCTATTTGCGTGCTCAGTACGGCTTCCAGTTCAGAGCCGTCGAGTCGGTCATTGCCAAGGGGATGACAAGGGAAACAGGCGTTTTCGAGCTCGTCGGGCCCTGACATGAAGTGGAATTCGATTTCACGCCGTATTGTGCTGGAACTGCTCGTCTTGCAACTCGTGCTCGCCGTCATTCCCTCGGCTGGCGCGGGTGAGGATACGATCAAGGTTGGAATTCTGCATTCTCTGTCCGGCAGCATGGCAATCAGCGAGGCTGTGCTCAAGGATACAGTTCTCATGCTGATAGAAGATCAAAATAGGAAAGGCGGGCTGCTCGGACGGAAACTGGAACCGGTCGTCGTTGACCCGGCGTCCAATTGGGACGTCTTTGCTGAAAGAGCCCGGGAGCTACTTGGCCCAGAAAAGGTTGCGGTCGTGTTCGGCTGCTGGACTTCCGCCTCCCGCAAGTCCGTTCTGCCGATCTTCGAAGAGCTAAACGGCCTGCTCTTCTACCCCGTGCAATACGAGGGCGAAGAAAGTTCGCGCAATATTTTCTACACTGGGGCAGCGCCGAACCAGCAAGCAATTCCCGCCGTTCGTTATCTGATGAGCAAGGAAGGAGGGGAAGTTCGCAGATGGGTTCTGCTCGGTACGGATTACGTTTATCCGCGCACGACGAACCGAATCTTGAGCGCGTATCTTTCCGCGCAGGGAGTGTCACCTGACGACATCATGACGATCTATAGGCCATTTGGCTATTCCGAATGGAGAGAGATCGTCGGGAAAATCAAAGCCTTCGGCTCGGAGGGAAAAAAGACGGCGGTGATATCAACCATAAACGGAGATGCGAATACGTACTTCTACAGGGAGCTCGCGGCCCAAGAGGTAAATGCCAACACAATTCCGGTCATGGCTTTTTCGATCGGCGAGCGCGAATTGCTCGGTGCGGATATTTTTCCTGTCGGGCACCTTGCAGCCTGGAACTACTTCCATTCGATCAAGTCAGCAGAAAACGAAGCGTTCGTGAAGATGTGGGCGGACTTTACCGAGCAACGCGACAAAATGACAAATGACCCGATGGAAGCCACCTTCATTGGCTTCAGGATCTGGACGCAAGCCGTTGTCCAGGCAGGCACGACCGACGTAAATGCAGTTCGGCAGGCGATGTACGGTCAAAGAATCAAGGCGCCGAGCGGCTTCGAGGTTGTGATGAACACCAATCATCACCTTTCCAAGCCGGTCATGATCGGCAAAATAAACTCTTCCGGGACCTTTGATGTCATTTGGCAGTCGATCAATCCGGTCAGGGCGGATGCGTGGAGCAGGTACATCCCTGATAGTGCCAAGCGTACGGCCGATTGGACCTTTCCTTGGGTCTGCGGGGGGTGTGTCGAGCCGAAATTCAAGGATTGGTGACGGTTGTAATGTTTTCTTCCGATCGCAGGCTTCAAAGTTGAGATGTCTGCTCCTGGCCCTTCTGCGAATTCCGGTGATATCCGCTATCACGCCTCTATTGGTGAACAAGCTGACATCAGGCGCGCTGGCACCAAGCATCCCCTTTTGCGAGCGTACGCCCAATTGAACGGCGCTTCCGGGTAGGGCTACAGACTGCTTTTTCGCGAATTGCGCCACGATCACTTATTGCCAGTGATTTGCCCGATGCGTCAATTTGATTTCGGAAATACGAAATGCGCGTTTCGACGCCCCACGGCTACTTTGCTTGGGGTTGTTTTCCGGATTTTTATGACGGGGCGGCCTGTGGCCACAAACTCCGTCATTGCGAGCGCAGCGAAGCAATCCAGAATCTTCCCGCGTATGCAGTCTGGATTGCTTCGCTGCGCTCGCAATTGTGCAAGTTCATTAATTCGGTGATCGAATCCAGCCCAGCAGGGAGGGTTCGATGCGCGACAATAGCTTCGATCGGACGATTGAACGGAATTACCTTCAGAAATGGCGGTTCCTGATTGCTGAGTATGAGGCGGTGAAAGCGGGCCGGTCGGCGACGTTCCGCCGGGTGGGGGACTTCTATAAGCACCACGGCACCTGCTCGCAGACCTTCCGGAAGTACTACAATCGCTATCTGCGGAGCGGCGCGGAGGCAGACCTGTTGCCGCAGCGCCGCGGGCCGAAATGGCGAGAGCGGCGCGAGCCGGAAGGCATTGAGGCAGAGATCGTCGCCTGCCGGAAGCGCGGCATGAATCGATATGAGGTCCACGCCGCCTTGCGTGAACGGCGAGATACGGTACCGTCGCCCTCGACCATCTACCGGGTCTTCAAACGCAATCAGCTGAACCGCCGCACCCCGGCGATGCGCGAGGAGAAACGTCGCATTATCAAGGACAAGATCGGCGAACTCGGCCATGTCGACCTGCACCAGCTGTCCCGCGACATGTTCCTGGCGCCACCATCAAGCCCTGCCTTCATTGTCAGCCTGGTCGATAGCTGCTCGCGCCTGGCCTGGGCCGAGGTGCTGACCTCGAAGAAGGCGCTGCCGGTCATGTTCAAGACGCTGAAAATGATCAACACCCTCAACATCACCTATGGGGTCCAGTTCGCCGAGATCCTGTCCGACAATGGGGCGGAGTTCGCCTCCCGCAACTCCCCTGAAGAGCACCCCTTCGAGGCCATGCTGATCGAGCTCGGCATCAAGCATCGCTACACCAGGCCCTACCGGCCTCAAACCAACGGCAAGGTTGAACGCTTCTGGCGAACGCTCGACGACGACGTCATCGAAGGCGCAACCTTCGACAACCTCGAGCACTTCGCCAACGAGCTGTTCGAGTATGTAATCTACTACAATAACTTCAGGCCTCATCAGGCCCTCGGCGGCAAGACACCAAAGGAATTTGCCGAGGTCCAGACCCAGACCATTCGATCAGCGAATTAGTGAACTTGCACAGCAATGACGGTGCTACACGAGGCGCATGTCCAAAGTCACTCCCGCCACACGCGTGCTCGCTGCCGCCTCCATATCCTTCACCGTCCACGCCTATGATTACGATCCCGACGCCGAGAGCATCGGCCTTCAGGCTGCTGCCGCGCTGGGCGAAGATCCCTCGCGGGTGCTGAAGACGCTGATGGCGCTCGTCGACGGCAAGCCGGTTTGCGTCGTCGTTCCTTCCGACCGCGAAGTTTCGATGAAGAAACTCGCGGCTGCCGCCGGCGGGAAATCGGCGCAGATGATGAAGCCGCCCGAGGCCGAGCGCCTCACCGGTTTCAAGGTCGGTGGCATCAGCCCGTTCGGGCAGCGGCGCGCGGTGAAGACCATCATCGACGAAGGCGCGCTCGCGCACGATCTCGTCTACGTCAATGGCGGGCAGCGCGGCTTGCAGGTGCGGCTCAGCCCGCGCGATGTGCGTGACGTCTTGAAGGCCACAGCCGCGGATGTGCTGGCCTGATCGATGTCGTCATCCGAGCCATATGAACGGGAAGGTCCCATCAAGATGGTGGTCGGAAGGTTGTGGCGCCCGAATGTACGGCGCAGGCGTCTCGCGGGTTCGATAGGCATGTGCGGTCGGCCGCGTCGCTCGCGCACCGGCGATCGGGCGGGCGGTTGCCGCAACGGGAGCGCCGGCAAGCGCAACTGTGCCAAGCGCGAGCGCTGTCAGTGCCAAAACAGCGGGGCGCATCGTGCAGACGGGCATGAGAGTGCTCCTTGCAGATGTTGCGGCCGGCTTCGACAGCCCGCCGTTCTTCCCTGAGATCACGATGGCGGCGATCCCATTCCCACAAGGTTTCGTGATCGATCCTCCCGTAACGTCTCGCTATTGCTTCTGTCTGGAAAACACGGCAGGAAAACATGGAATGACTCCATGCTTCGGGGCCCGGCAGGCGGCATGAGCAGAAAATACGATGTCCTGGTGATCGGCGGCGGCAATGCCGCGCTCTGCGCGGCGATCGCCGCACGGCGCGGCGGTGCCTCGGTCATCGTGCTCGAAGGCGCCCCAAAGTTCTATCGTGGCGGCAATACCCGTCACACCCGCAACATGCGCTGCGCCCATGATGCCGCGACCGAGATACTGACCGGCCCCTATACCGAGGAGGAGTTCTGGAAGGATCTGCTGTTCGTCACCGGCGGTCAGACCGATGAGGAGCTGGCGCGCCACATGATCCGGGAGTCCAAGGACGTCCTGACCTGGATCGTGGAGCAGGGCGTGCGCTGGCAGCCTTCGCTTGGCGGCACGCTCAGCCTCGGGCGCACCAACTCCTTCTTCCTCGGTGGCGGCCGGGCAATGCTCAATGCGCTGTATCTGACCGCCGAGCAGCTCGGCGTCGAGGTCCACTACGATGCCGAGGTCACCGATCTCGTAATCGACGACGGCATGTTCCTGGCCGCGCGCCTGAAGCGGCCGATCGACGGCACAAACGAGGTCCGTGCGACCTCGATGGTCGCCGCCGCCGGCGGCTTCGAGGCCAATATCGAATGGCTCAAGGAATATTGGGGCGAGGCCGCCGACAATTTCCTGATCCGCGGCACGCCCCATAACCGCGGCTCGATCCTGAAGATGCTGCTCGCCAAGGGCGTGCAGGAGGTCGGTGATCCCACCCAGTGTCATGCGGTCGCGATCGATGCGCGGGCGCCGAAGTTCGATGGCGGCATCATCACACGGCACGACTCCGTCGTGTTCGGCATCGTCGTCAACAAGCACGCGCAGCGCTTCTACGACGAGGGCGAGGACCTCTGGCCGAAGCGTTACGCGATCTGGGGCCGGTTGGTCGCAGCGCAGCCGGACCAGATCGCCTACATCATCTTCGACTCGACTGTCGTCACGAGCTTCATGCCGACGCTGTTTCCGCCGATTGCGGGCGCGAGCGTTGCAGAGCTCGCCGGCAAGCTCGATCTCGATCCGCTCGCACTCGAAAAGACCGTCGCCGATTTCAACGCTGCGGTACGGCCGGGCACTTTCGACCACACCATCCTCGACGACTGCCGCACCGACGGCATCGCGCCGCCGAAGACGCATTGGGCGCGACGGATCGAGACGCCACCCTATCTCGCCTATCCGGTGCGCCCCGGCATCACCTTCACCTATCTCGGCACGCGCGTCACCAAGGAGGCGCGTATGCTGATGAAGGACGGCAAGCCATCGGCCAACATGTTCGCGGCCGGCGAGATCATGGCCGGCAATGTGCTGGGCAAGGGCTATGCCGCCGGCATGGGCATGACGATCGGCAGCGTGTTCGGGCGGATCGCAGGACGGGAAGCGGCGAAGCATGCACGGAACTAGGATTCTCGACGAAGCCGACCGTCTCATGACAGTCTGCAATTCCTGCCGCTACTGCGAGGGCCTGTGCGCGGTGTTTCCAGCCATGGAGATGCGCCGTGCATTCTCCGATGGCGATCTCAACTATCTTGCCAATCTCTGCCATGCGTGCGGAGCCTGCTACGTCGATTGCCAGTTTTCGCCGCCGCACGAGTTCAACGTCAACGTCCCGAAGACGCTCGCCATCGCCCGCGCGGAATCCTATGCGGCCTATGCCTGGCCGCGGGCGCTATCCGGCGTGTTCGCGCGCAATGGTCTTCTCATCAGCGTCATGGCCGCGCTCAGCGTGGCCGTGTTCATCATCGGCTTTGCCGCCGCGCACGACCGTGAGGTGTTGCTCGGCGTCCACACCGGCCCCGGCGCTTTCTACAGGCTGATGCCGCACAACGCGATGGCGGCACTGTTCGGTGCCGCGTTCCTTTACGCGATCCTGGCGCTGGCGATGAGCGTTCGTGCATTCTGGCGCGACATCGGCGCGCCGATCGGTGGCCGTGCGGATGGCGGCTCGATCTTTCGGGCAATCCGCGACGCCGGCGAGCTCCGCTATCTCCACGGCGGCGGCGTCGGCTGCTACAATGAGGACGACCGTCCGACCGACCGGCGCAAGCTCTATCATCACCTCACATTCTATGGTTTCCTGCTGTGCTTTGCTGCAACGTGTGTCGGCACGCTGTATCACTACCTGCTTGGACGTGAAGCGCCCTATCCGTGGTGGGATTTGCCGGTCGTGCTCGGTACGCTCGGCGGCATCGGCCTGGTCGCCGGAACGATCGGGCTCTTCATTGCCAGGGGAGACCGCGATCCCGAATTGCTCGACGAGAGCCGCTACGGCATGGATGTCGGCTTCATCGGCATGCTGTGGCTGACCGGCATCACGGGCCTCGCGCTGCTCGCCTTGCGCGAGACCGCCGCGATGGGTCCGCTGCTCGCACTGCATCTCGGCGCGGTGTTCGCGCTGTTCATCACGATGCCCTACGGCAAGTTCGTGCACGGCATCTATCGTTTCGTGGCGCTGGTGCGCTACGCACAGGAACGGCGCAGCGCAAGCTAGCCTTGCGGCTTACGCCACCTCGCGCCGCCGCGTTTCGGCGGGTGTAATCTCGAAGAACGCCGCATCGAACGGCCGCGGAGGCGAAATCGCGTAGCCCTGGGCATAGTCGATGCCGGTGCCGCGCACGGCTTCCAGGATGGCGGCGGTCTCGACGAACTCGGCGATGGTGCGGATGCCCATGATCTTGCCGACGCGGTCGATCATCTCGACCATCGCGCGGTCGATGCGGTCGGTCAGGATGTCGCGGACGAAGCCGCCGTCGATCTTGAGATAGTCGATCGGCAACTTCTTCAGATAGCCGAAGGACGACATGCCGCTGCCGAAATCGTCCAGCGCGAAGCGGCAACCTGTCCGCCTGAGTGCGGAGATGAAATGGCTTGCCCAGTCGAGGTTCGAGATCGCCTTGGTCTCGGTGATCTCGAAGCAGATGATATCGGCGGGGATGCGGTTGGCGCGGAGCTGCTCCTGGACGAATTCGACAAAGCCCTCGTCGGCAAAGGTCTGGCCGCAGAGATTGATGGAGCAGGTCGCAATCGCGGCCGGCTGCGGCCCGCGCAGGCTCTCCGCAAGACGCCGGAAGGCATCGCGCACCACCCAGCGGTCGATCAGCGTCATCAGCCCATAGCGCTCCGCGGCGGGAATGAACTCGCTCGGCGGGATGATCCGCCCCGAAGGGTCTTTGAGGCGCAGGAGCAATTCAACATGGCGGCCGGCGGGATTCCTCTCCTGCAGCGGCGCGATCTCCTGTGCGTAAAGGCAGAACCGGTCGCTCTCGAGCGCCTCCTGAATCCGGTGCACCCAGGTCATTTCGTCGACGCGCTGCAAGAGCTCGACGTCACGCGCATGATAGAGCTGGACTCGGTTGCGGCCTTTCTCCTTGGCGCCGTAGCAGGCGACATCGGCCTGCCGCAGTGCCTCCGCCACCGCGGTCTGTGTGCCGGCGATGCAGGCGAGGCCGATGCTTGCCGTGACGGCAAACGATCGCTCGCCCCAGGTGAAGGCGAATTGCTCGATCGCATGCCGGAGCCGCTCGGCGGACTCCGTAGCTTCGATCGAGGTGCGGCGGGGCAGGATCAGCCCGAACTCGTCGCCGCCGAGCCGCGCGACGAGATCGGAAGGTTTTCCATGCTGCAGCAGAAGAGCGGCGATGTCGCGCAGCAACCGGTCGCCGGCAGGATGGCCGCAGGTGTCGTTGACGATCTTGAACTGGTCGAGATCGAGCAGGATCAGCGCGAGCGACCCATTGGCCGTACCGAGCCGGCGCAGCTCGCGCTTCAAACAGGTCTCGAAGGCGCGCCGGTTCGCAAGGCCGGTCAGCCAGTCGTGCGAAGCTTGCCACGCCAGCCGCTCCTTCTCTGCCCGCAAGGCGTCCTCGAAGGACTGCCGTTGCAGCACCAGGCGCCGCGTGTGCCAGATCAACAAGAGGATCAGGATCAGCGCCGTGGCGAGATTGACCAAGGTCAGGCCGAGCTTGATTGCGCGCGAGCCTTCGCCGAGAACGGTGGAGAAGCGGTTGGCGTGCTCGGTGAACTGCCGGTTCAGCTCCGAAAGACGCGACGACAGCGCGTGCAGCCGCGCCTCGTCGGGCACAGCGCCGTTCTTCAGCTCCGCCTGAATCGCCTCGCCGAACACGCTGAGTTCGAGCAGCATGGGATCGGTCGCGGTCCATTCGCGGATCGCCGCGTTGAAGAAGCTGACGTCACTGAAATGGCGGAACAGCCAGATCATTCCGGGAATGTCGTCCGGATGGTTGCCACCCTGGAGGAAGCCAATGCGGGCGGTCTCGATATCGACCGGGTCGCGCTCGAGCGCCCATCGTCCGAATTCGTCGCCGATGGGAACGGCGAGCGCCGCCCGGTACTCCTGGAACAGCTCCGGCTCGCCCGAATGCAGATAGAGGTTAAGGGAATAGACCGCGTTCTTCTGCGAGCGTGACCACATCGCTTCACCCGCGACATAGGCGCGGACCGACGACATGACTTCAAGGCTCACGCCGGCGACCGCGGCCTGCAGCAGTACGACCGCGACGAACGGCGAGACCAGCTTGATCACGTGAAGGAAGCTGCGTCCCTTCATCGAAGCGGCGGCTCTGCGAAACACCCGGCGTTCCCCAATCCGACATCCACCCAGCGGAGTGCCCGCTTACAACGCAGAGTAGGGGCAGCGGTCCTTACCTCGACTTGAAAAACACGGGGAACGACTTTTGAGAGTAAATGGGCAGTGAAGCTTGCCGGCTCAGATCGATGAAATTACCGCGCAGCCGGAACTTGCCGGCCATTCGGCCGGCAAACGGCGCCGATTGTCGGGACGCGCTTTACGCGAATGAAAGATGTGAAGTTCCGTTGGCGTCTTACACCAGTACGGCGGTGCGCACGCGACCGGCGTCGCCGAACACGCGCAGGTACCGTTCGATCTCGGACGGCAGGCCGGTCGCCTTCTCCGGATTGTCCGAGAGTTTGACGGCCGGACGTCCGTCGACCGAGGAGACCTTGCAGACGAGCGAAATCGGATCGAGATTGACCGAGCCGTCCGGTGGGCAGCCGACGAAATCATTCGTGAGGTTGGTGCCCCAGCCGAAGGAGAGGCGCACCCGGCTCGAGAAGTGATGATAGGTCTCCTCGATCGAGCCGACATCCATCGCGTCGGAAAAGACGAGCAGCTTGTCCTTGGGATTGCGGCCCTTCTTCTCCCACCATTTGATGATCTCTTCGCCGGCCTGGATCGGCGGCGCACTGTCGGGTCGGAAGCCGGTCCAGTCGGCGACCCACTCCGGCGCATCGCGCAGGAAGGCCTTGGTGCCGAAAGCGTCGGGCAGCGCGATCAGGAGGTTGCCGCCATAGGTCTGGCGCCACTGGTCGAGAATACGGTAGGGCGCGAAGCGTAATTCCTCATCGTCCTTGGCGAGCGCGGCCGCCACCATCGGCAGCTCGTGTGCATTGGTGCCGATCGCCTCGAGATCATTGTCCATGGCGAGCAGGACGTTGGAGGTGCCGATGAAGGATTGCCCGAGCCCTTCCTTCACCGCCTCCACGCACCAGCGCTGCCAGAGGAAGCCGTGGCGGCGGCGCGTACCGAAGTCGGAGAGCCTCAGGTTTTCGAGTTGGCGCAGCCGCTCGACCTTGGTCCACAGCTTGGCCTTGGCGCGCGCGTAGAGCACGTCGAGCTCGAAGCGGCCGCGGCCCTTGATCGCCGCGCGCGAGCGCAATTCGTTGAGGATCGCGAGCGCCGGAATCTCCCACATCGTGGTGTGGGTCCAGGGTCCGTGGAAGTGCAGCTCGTATTGGCCCTCGACCTTGCGCAGCTCGTATTCGGGCAATCGGAATTCGGCGAGCCAGCGGATGAAATCGGCCGAGAACATGTGGGTCTTGCCGTAGAAGGTGTTACCGGCAAGCCAGATCAGCTCTTTCTTGGTAAAGCGGATGGTGCGGGCGTGGTCGAGCTGGGCCCGCAGTTCGCCCTCGTCGATGGTCTCGGCAAGGCGCACATGGCGCGAGCGGTTGATGACCGAAAACGTCACCCTCTGATCCGGGTAGAATTCCCGAATCATCTGTAACATCAACAACTTGTAGAAATCGGTATCGAGCAGGCTGCGGACGATGGGGTCCAGCCGCCAGCTGTGGTTATAGGTTCGGCTCGCAATATCGGTCACAGTCATGGCCGAATTCTAGCGTGGCAGATGCGGCGCAACAACCTGTGGGTTTGGCAGGGGCGAGACCGTGCCTGTTCATGCCCCCGCTGCCGTTGCCGCCACGGTCTCGAGCTGGCTGCGGATCCAGCGATGGGCCGGGTCCTTCTGATAGCGCTGGTGCCAGACCATGAACATCGGCAGCTCGGCGAGCGTCCTGGCGCGCGAGGCGAGCGGAATGTGGACATGTGCGAAGTCGCGCATCAGGCCATCCGCAAGCAGGCTGGGCATGCTCGCGAGCATGTCGGAGCCGCGCAAGAAAGACGGCACGCCGGAGAAGCTCGGTACCGATATCGCGATGTCGCGATGGAAGCCGTTTGCTGCAAGCCTACGGTCGAAGTCGAGCCGCTCATTGTCGGTATAGACCACGGTGACATGGCGTGCGGCGAGATAGGCATTGCGCGTTGCCGGCGCCGAACGCGCAGTTCGGTCGTAATAGCAGACGTAGTGATCTCTCAGCAGGCGCTTCTGCACGATGTCGATGCCGGACGGCGGCAGCGGGCTGATCAGGAGGTCGCAACGGTTCTCGCGCAGCATGGCGGGCGAGGGGGATTGCGAGGGGATCACGCGCAGATTCAGGCTCTTCACCTTTGCTGCGACATGGCCGAAGAAGCGCGGCAGCAAAAGGTCGCGCTGGAAATCATTGGCGGCGATCGTCAGCGACAGTTGCGCCGCTTTCGGCTCGAAGCTGACGCCACCGGCAAAGCTCCGCATCTCGTCGATGAGCGCGCGCGCCTTCGCAGCAAGCGCCTGGGCGTGCGCGGTGGCGACGATGCCGCGGCCGGATTTGGCGAACAGGGGATCGCCGGCGATGCGCCGCAGCTTCTTCAGGCCATGGCTGACCGCGGATTGCGTGAGGCCGAGGCGGGTGGCGGCCGCCGTGACCGAACCTTCCTCGAGGACAGCGAGAAACAGCGACAAGGAGTGGCCGTCGAGGGCCAAATGATCGATTTCCTTCATGCAATACATTATAATTCATCTATTTATTTTGAGAATAGAGCGGCCCATGCTCCCCCATAAGCCGCGCCCGACCGGGCGCCAGAGGGAGACAACGCCAGATGACCGCCCAGGCCGCTCGCATTGCAGCCGCACAGGACACCGCCCGCCTCAATCGCCCCGAGCCGTTCACGCCGCCGCTTGGCGATGGCGGCTTCTTCCAGCGCGACCGTTCCATCCATCCGCCGGCGCACGCGCCCGGCTACAAATCCTCCGTGCTGCGTTCGCCGCGCCAGTCGCTGCTTTCGCTGGAAAACTCGATCTCGGAGATCACGGGGCCGGTGTTCGGTCACAACGACCTCGGGCCGCTCGACAACGACCTGATCCGCAATTACGCCAAGGACGGCGATCCCATCGGCGAGCGCATCATCGTGCACGGCCGGGTGATGGACGAGACCGGCCGCGGCGTGCCCAACACGCTGGTCGAGTTCTGGCAGGCCAATGCCGGCGGCCGCTACCGGCACAGGAAGGACACGTATCTGGCGCCGGTCGATCCGAATTTCGGCGGCTGCGGCCGCGCGCTGACCGACGACAGCGGCTACTACTATTTCCGCACCATCAAGCCCGGCCCCTATCCCTGGCGCAACTATGTCAACAGCTGGCGCCCGGCCCACATCCATTTCTCGGTGTTCGGCTCGGGATTTGCGCAGCGGCTGATCACGCAGATGTATTTCGAGGGTGATCCCCTGATCCCGGTCTGCCCGATCCTCACGACGATCCCGGACAAGGACGCGCTCGACCGGCTCGTCGCGCCGCTCGATCTCAACGCCTCTACGCCGTTCGACTCGCTCACCTACCGCTTCGACATCGTGCTGCGCGGGGCGCGCTCCACCTATTTCGAAAACCGCCGGGAAGGAAACTGAAGTCATGGCGCAGCCGCTCAACTACCTCAAGGAAACCGCCTCCCAGACCGCCGGGCCCTACGTTCATATCGGGTTGATCCCGGGCATGGCCGGCTTCGACATTTTCGAGAAAAACTTCTCCAACGTGCTCGTTACGGAGAGCACCGGGGGCGAGCGCATTACGCTGGAGGGCCGCGTGCTCGACGGCTCGGGCACCCCCCTGCGCGACGTGCTTTTGGAGATCTGGCAGGCCAATGCGGCCGGCCGCTACAACCATCCGGCTGACCGCTCGGCGGGCGCACTGGAGGAGGACTTTCGCGGCTGGGGCCGCGCGGGCTCGGATTTCGACAGCGGGCTGATCACCTTCGAGACGATCAAGCCGGGCGCGATCACTGACAAAGCGGGCCGCAAATGTGCCCCGCACGTCAATGTCTGGATCGTCGCGCGCGGCATCAATATCGGGCTGAACACACGGCTCTATTTCTCGGATGAAGAGGCCGCCAACGCCGCCGATCCCGTGCTCAATCTGATCGAGCAGCCGGTGCGGCGGTCGACACTGATCGCCAAGCGTAGCGAGCGCGCCGGCAGGGTCGTGTACGCCTTCACGATCAATCTACAGGGGCCCGAGGAGACCGTGTTCTTCGACGTCTGACGCCTTTCAACGTCTGGAGAATCCGGCCCCCGTTCGACGATGGGGCCGGATTTTCATCCCGCCGCGTCGCTGCTGTCGACCGTTCCGCGCGAGGCGAATTGCGGCGGTTGCTGGCGCGCGCCGTTCAATCCAGGCCGCGCGGCCGCGGCGCGCTGCACTCTCGGTTTCAATTCCGCCAGATCAACGAAGGCATCCGCCTGCCGGCGCAGCTCGTCAGCCACCATTGGCGGCCGGCTGGCAAGCGTGGAGACGACCGTCACACGGGCGCCACGACGTTGCACGGCTTCGACCAGCGGACGAAAATCGCCATCGCCGGAGAACAACACGATCTGGTCCAGATGCCCGGCGAGCTCCATTGCCGTGACGGCGAGTTCGACGTCCATGCTGCCCTTCACCTTGCGGCGCCCGGTGGCCGCGTCGACGAACTCCTTGGTGGGCTTGGTGACGACGGTGTATCCGTTGTAGTCGAGCCAGTCGATCAACGGACGGACTGACGAAAATTCCTGATCCTCGATGACCGTCGTGTAATAGAACGCCCGCAGCAGCGCATCCCCGCGCTGAAACTCACCGAGCAGACGCCTGTAGTCGATATCGAAGCCGAGCGCCTTGGAAGTGGCATGGAGATTGGCACCGTCGATCAGGAGCGCGATCTTCTCGCATGACGTCATGATGCAATGATCTCCAGTTCTGGAGCAAACCGGCAGCTTCGTCGCTGAGCGATCTGCCGGGTACGAAAATATTCGACGCCGATGGCTCACTGAAAAAACGGCGCAGACGACCGGACAGGGTGTGGCCGTCCTGCGCCAAGTAAGGGAGGTTCGATGCCATCTGGGCTGGCGCACCGACTGCGGCACGTTAAGAGGTGCGCATTTCCCATTCAATTGTACGGAGGTAAGCGGCGGCTATCCAAACGGTAGTGCGCGCTATACGAAGGTAAGTGGGGGCGACTGTTCGGCCGTACTTGAAGACAGCAGCCGCAGTTCAATGTCTGCCCGAGAACGTGGAATCGGAAGGGGGAATCCGGCTTCGGATCGATCGAGGTCGACAAGGCGGCTTTTCGAGGGAATGGCGGACCGCGACGTCGATCTTACTTTTGGCCTAATTTCGCCAAAATGGTATTGGCTTCTGGCTCTGGGGCGGGACTGGTGTTGCGTAGGAGTCCTGCATGTTCAGACCTATACTTATTGCGTCTCTTTTTGTTGTAACCGGATCGATCACCTCGGAAGCACGTCCTTTCCGCACAAATACGGCACCGGAATGCAATGTGACGATGCCGTGCGATTTGTCTTATTCTCAAGTTCGTCGCGAGAAGGTTTCGCCGGACACCCGACGAACGCACCTTGTGATGCGAGCAACGGTCGCTGATGCGCAAGCCTCCGTGACGCAGGTGAATGTTTCCGGCACCCAAATCGTCGGCGGTCGCCCCTCGGGGTGTCCGCGGAATTTCTGCGGCTGCGGCGCGGCCCTGCACGTCTTCGGCCGGATCGTCCCGGAATTGAACCTTGCCGCCAATTGGCTGCGTTTCCCGCGGACATCGCCGGCGCCGGGAATGGTTGCGGCCCGACGCGGACACGTCTTTGTCTTGGAGCAGCATCTCCAGGGAGACATGTGGATGGCCTACGATGCCAATTCAGGCGGTCGCTCGACGCGAATTCACGCGCGATCGCTGCGAGGCTATACCGTCGTCAATCCGCACGCGACATAGCGACAATAAAGTCGTCGGGTCGCTCTCCAGCATGGAGATCGTCAGTCATCGCCATGTAGCTGCGCGCGAAACGCGCGCGGCGAAAGTCCGGTCGCGGCGGCGTAGACCCTGCTGAAATAGGCGGGATCCTCGAAGCCGAGCGCATAGGCGATCGTCGAGACTGGCAGGTTGGTGTAGACTAGGTTGCGCCGCGCCTCGCGGATCAGCCGGTTGAGGATCAGATGCGAAGCGGTATCGCCGGTGGCGGTGCGCGTGATCCGGTTGAGATGGGTCGGCGTCACCGACAGCGCCTCGGCATAGTCGGCAACGCTCCAGCGTTCGAGATGGTGCGCTTCGAGCAGCGCCTCGAAGCGCCGGAACAGGTCGGAATCCGCTGAGCCAGTGCCGCCGCCCTTGCCGGCAAGCTCGCGTGCCACGAGGCCAATCACGGCAGCCGACAGCGCGCGCAGCACATGCGCGCGGCCGAAGTGGCGAGCCGCGTGCTCGGCAAAGATCTGCTTCATGGCGGAACGGATCTGCGGAGTGCCGCGCACCACGGCCGATTGCGACAGCGCGCCGCGCAGACCTTCCGAGGCGAGCAGCGCCTCGTCGAGAATTTCGGCCGCGATGGTCAGCACCCAGCCCTGAGTATCAGGCATGAAGCGGAAGCCGTGGACGTGGCCGACCGGCACGTTGACAATCTGCATCGGCTTCAGGGGCGCCACGCGGCCGTCGAGCGTCGCCTCGCCGCCGCCGCGCTCGATCAGCAGCACCTGGTGCAGCCGCGCGTGGCGGTGCACGGCCAGCGTCCAGTCATGCAGCACCGAGCGGGAGGCAATGGTCTCGCAATGCACGACGTCAGGCAGATCGCCGGATTCGCCGAACAAATTGTAGACCTTGATGGCCGATCTCGAAGGGGCAGGGGGCATGTTCGAATTGTACAAGACAAAGGCCAATCCCTCCATCCGTTTGCCAGGCAAAATCTGCGAAAAACTCCCAAACGGGAGGACGGGAAAATGAAAGTTCAGGTCTGCATCATCGGCGGCGGCCCCTCGGGACTGCTGTTGTCTCAGCTCCTGCACCTGAAGGGCATCGATACCGTCGTGCTGGAGAAATACAGCCGCGAACACGTGCTCGCCCGCATCCGGGCCGGCGTGCTGGAGCATGGCTTCGCGAAGCTGATGCGTGAGGCCCAGTGCGGCGAGCGGATGGACCGTGAAGGCGAGATCCACAAGGGGTTCGAGATCGCTCACGACGGCATGCTGTCGCATATCGACCTCCACAAACATTCCGGTGGGAATTCGGTGCTCGTCTACGGCCAGACCGAGTTGACGCGCGATCTCTACGAGGCGCGCGACCGTCTCGGCGGCAAGGTCGTGCATAACGCCGAGGATGTCACCCCACACGATCTCAAGTCGGACAAGCCTTTCGTGACCTATCGCGCGAACGGGGAGACGATCCGCGTCGACTGCGATTACATCGTCGGCGCGGATGGTTTCCACGGTGTCAGTCGCAAGTCGATCCCGAAGAACGTGTTGCGCGAATACGAGAAGGTCTATCCGTTTGGCTGGCTTGGTGTCCTCTCGCGCACCAAGCCGGTCTCGCCGGAATTGGTCTATGTGAAGCACGAGCGCGGCTTTGCGCTCTGCTCGCTGCGCTCGCAGGTGCTCAGCCGCTACTACATTCAGGTGCCTCTGACCGACAAGGTGGAGGACTGGCCCGACGAGGCATTCTGGGGCGAGCTGAAGCGCCGCTTGCCTGATGAGGTCGCCGCGCGGCTGGTCACGGGCCCCTCGATCGAGAAGAGCATCGCACCCCTGCGCAGCTTCGTCGCCGAGCCGATGAGCTATGGCCGGCTGTTCCTCGCAGGCGATGCCGCCCACATCGTGCCCCCGACCGGCGCGCGCGGGCTCAACAGCGCCGGCTCAGATATCTACTATCTTTATCATGCGATGCTCGCCCATTATCAGAAGGGCGATGATTCCGGGCTCGAGGGCTATTCGGCCAAGGCGCTGGCGCGGATCTGGAAGGCGCAGCGCTTCTCCTGGTGGATGACCATGATGCTGCATCGTTTCCCGGATCGTCTTGAGTACGAGGACAGGCTGCAGCAGACCGAGCTGGAATATTTGTTCTCGTCCGAGACGGCGCAGCGCCTGCTTGCGGAGAATTATGTGGGGCTGCCGTTCTGACGCGTGGGGTCTCCGCGCCGAAATTGACGCGAGCACACTGCCGTCCCTTCTCCTCTTGTACGAGGGGAGACGGCGCGGCGGTGCTCTTGGCTCATTTGCCTTCGAGCGTATTCACTGGTGTCCAATCTGCCGGCGGCGGGTTGGCGGCGAGTTCCTTTGCCCGCATTGCAAACAACGCTGATGGTGCATCGGTCGCTGCAGCGCGGTCGAAGCAATCTGCCGCCTTCGTAAACTCGCGCTCCCGCCAATACGCGAGCCCTTCGGCGTAGTCTGCCGCGGCCTTGGCCTGCTTCGCCGTTTCCGCGCCTCGTAGCCCCAGCGGCTCATAGACCCTGATGGTCTCGTCTCGGCCCTTGACACGGACGGCGTCGATCTCGCGCCAGGCAAACCTGTCGGCGGTTTGCGCGACCGTCATTTCGGAGGCCATGATCGAGGTCGCAAAATATTTGTTCGCGCCTTCGAGTCGCGATGCGACGTTCACGGTATCGCTCATGACAGTGTAGTTGAAGCGGCGGCGCGAGCCGATATTGCCGACCACGGCCTCGCCGGTGTTGAGGCCGATGCGCTGCGCAAGGCTCTCGAAGGCGGCATGGCTGCGGTTGAGTTCGTCGAGCCGTGCGTTGCACGCAAGCGCCGCGTGGACGGCGTTGCAGGCGTGGTCGGGATCGGCGACCGGGGCGCCGAACACGGCCACGATGGAATCGCCGATATATTTGTCGACATAGCCACCGTGGCTTTCGATGACGTCGGTCATAGCGGAGAGATACTCGTTCATTAGCGCGACAAGCTCGCCAGGTGCCATCTTTTCGGCGATCGACGAGAAACCGGCAAGATCCGAGAAGAATACGGTGACGTTGCGCATCTCGCCGCCGAGCGCGGGCATCTTGCCGGAAGCGACCATGCCATCGATCACCTGCGGGGCGAGGTAGAGCGCAAAACTTTTGCGCAGGAAGCGTTCATCGCGCTCGGCAATCACGAAGCGATAGCCGATCATCATGGCGCCAGCGGCGAGCGCAGCGAGCGCCGGCTCGGTCAAAGGCACGGCCTGGGCGCGAACGAACAGGCCTACCGCGCAAGCGGTGTAGACGGTCATGAGTGCCAGATAAGCGAGTGCCGCGCGGCCCGGCGCGAGCAGGCAGGAAGCGAATGCGATGATCCCTGCGATGGCGATCGTGAGAACTGTCCGCATGGGAAAGCCGAGCTCGCTCACCCCATCTCGCTCCATCAGGTTGCGCACGACGGTCGCGTGGACGAAGACACCTGCGATATCGCTGCGTGCTGCGGGTGCCTTCCGTGCAGAGGCGGGCAGGGCGCAGCGCGGCGCGGGCGTCCCGTCATATCCGCCGCCGAGGCGCAGCGAGGTCAGCTTGCGGTCCTCGACGTTGAGCACGCTGCCGAGAACGACGACCTTGCCATCGAAGGCGCGGCGAAAGAACTCGCCGTCGCCCTTCTCGACGCAGGCGCGCAGATCCGCAAAGGAAAACTTCGGAATGTCGCGGCCGACGCCGCGGAAATTGAGCGTCAGCGTGTTTGGCACGGCGCTCGGGATCGCATAGCCGGCGAGCGTCGTGCTGCCGTCCGGCGCAAGCTCTGGCGTTGTGCCGAGCGCGCGTGAAGCGAGCTCGACGGCCATCGTGGGAACCTGTTTGCCTTCGATCGAAAAGCTCAGTGGCATTCGCCGGATGACGTCATCGGGGTCGGTGTTGACGTTGAGTGCGCGGATATTGCCCTTCACTGCCAATTGCTGCGCGCGGTAGGGAAAGTCCGGACGTTCGTTGCTCACGATCGCGCCGAGCACCAGCTTTCCGGCATCGGATGCCTTACGCAACGCGATCAGGAAATCCCGGTCAAAACCCTTCATGCGGTCGCCGAGCGGCGCATCGCCAAAGGGAATCTCCGACTGCTCGATCGAGTTCTGAAAGATGACGTCGAAGCCGATCACCCTGGCCCCGCCATCGACCACGGCGCCAATCACCCGGCCGATCTCCCGCGTCCAGGTCAGCGTCGGCGATCCCCTGAACGGGGGGGCGTCAAGGGTTTCGTTATCGATCGCGATGACGACGACGGGGGAGGCGGCGGAATCGCGACGATCGGGAAAAAGCTTCGCACGCAGGGCCGTCAAGACGTCCAGCGAAAGCCCCTGCAGCGTGTTGAGAGGCGGCGAGGTGAAGACGGTGCCTGCCAGCAGCGCGATCACGATCGCCGCAACGATGTCCCGCCTGCCGATCCCTCGCATCGCCCCGTCGCGCGCCGCCTATTCGAGCCGCAGCAGCCGGCCGACGATCGGCGTCGCGGACAAGGTCGCATGAGCGTCGACCTGGAAGGTGTAGCGTCGCCCCCCTAGGCTCGCGAGATAGGTACCGCCGGGGGTCAGCGTCTTGCCGGCCTTTGCGAAGTCGTAGAACTTGCCGGCGACCAGAATGTCGCTCTTGAGCGGCACGTTGATCGTGGGCTCCTTGCCGTCCGTGCGCTCGATCACCAGCGTGCTGCCGCTCTTGGCCTGGACCAGCGGCGAGACGCCGTAGATCGTGGGCAGCTTTGCCGGCGCGCCCTTCGTGTCAGGGCGCATGCTGCGGAAGATGGTTGCCGCGCCCTGATTGGCCTCGCGCTCCGAGAGCTGCGCGGCGTTGGCGTCGCAGGGGACCTTGACGCGCTGGACGTCACCGAGCTGCACCGAGCTCTGCTCGGAGCCGACGAGGACAACCCCGCCGGTGATGGTCTCGCGCCAGCATGATTTGAGATAGCCGAGCACCAGCGTGCCCTTTGGGCCGAGCTTGATGACCTTGCCGGGCGCCACGTAGTCCATGAACTCGACGCCCTCGATCTTGCCCTGCACGTCCTCGACGATCGCGGCCGGAGTTTCGGCCCACGCGGGTGCCACAAGGCAAAATACGCCGGCCATGGCACCGATCAGGCGTCTCATGAGCTTTCTCATCCAATTCAAAAGGTCCCTGGCGTCCCCGCATAGCAGGGGGTGGCCGCAGGAAATGTGACCAGAATCACTCTTGTTATTGGTGCACTTTATTCGGGATTGGTTCAATGCGAAGGGCGCAGGGCGCGATGCCGCACGATCGGCCGGGAAGCCGCCTGGTGGCCGCCGTCAAAGTGGCTGGTCGATGAGTTCGCCGACCGGCACGCCCAGCGTCTGCGACGGATACTCGCCGAACATCGCGCGGTAGTAGTGCGAGAACCGTCCGAGCTCATAGAAGCCCTGCTGCATCGCGACGGTCGCCACCGTCGTGGTGCCGGGAACGCTATCGCGCAGGATCGAGTGGATGGCGCACAGGCGTTTTTGGCGCAGGAAAGTCACCGGTCCCACGCCGAACACTTCGTTGAAGGCACGATGCAGCGAGCGCCGCGGCACGGAGAGCGCGACACAGATCTCCGAGATGTGCACCGGACGGATCCCGGCTTCCTCCAGGTAATCCTCGACCTTGCGGATGATCCGTCGCGCCGACGGCAGACGCGCATTGCCGTCCGGCGGCAATGAGGACAGGACGGTCATTCCCATGCATTCGGCGATCGCCCGCTTCCAGAACTCGGCAGATGATTCGGACAGCGCGCCGTCATGCGTGCTGAGCTGGAGCACGATCCGGCTCAGCCGGGACGCTGCGACATGACCGACGTCGAGATCGGCGCGAAAGTGGTTTTTGTGCCGCCAGCTTTCCGGATCGGCAAGCCGAGGCTCGCCGCCGAAGATCGACGCGACCTCGTCGAGGTCGAACCGCATCGCCGCATAGGCGGAGGCGCCGTGGAAGATGCCGTCATGCTCGACCAGCGGCGGCATCACCAGCACGTCCGTCGGCCGCATATCGAACGACCAGTGATTGACCCGGTCTTCGGCCGTCAGCAGCATGCCGACGATCAGCTTGTTGTCGCTGGAAATCCGCTGCGTTCGCATGCCGACGTTGAAGGAGCCGATGCTGAGCGAAAAATCGCCGATGCCGACATGAGATAACGTGCCGCGCAACCTGCCGCGCCCGAGCTGCATCACGTCGACATGCGTCCCGTGCACAGCCTTGTGCAGCCCTTCGAAACCGTCGAGCCTTCGCGAATCAACCAGTAGATGCGTCCCCATTTCGTCACCGTGATGCCCAAGCATGTTGATTCTGCGGCAAGTTGCGGTCCCGTGTCATCACAGCGGCGCGACGAATTGACTTCCGAAGTTGAGGAAAATCTTCCTTTAATTCCATAGGAAGGAACCTGGCTTTGCCCGCGGGCGGTTGGAAAATCTCGCGTCGCTTCCCTAACGCGCGGCGTGTGCACGCGATGCGTGCTGGCACGATCTGCACATCACAGCGCGCGAAAGTTGGGTTAGCTTTTACAACCTAAACGATATTCGTCGCGATTCATCCGCCGAAAGCGGATCACGCGCCGCAAGGCCGGCTGCGTGCGCAATGACGCGCGCGCAGGCAAAGGGAGGGGCGGGCCATCGGCTCTCAAAACCTCCGGCAGACATGGGAACCCGAGCAATGTGCCGCCTGAGACGCACAAGCCGCAGCCGTCGAAATCCCCGGATCACCCCACCTTGAGGCAGCGGAAACGATGTGGAGCCTGACCATGTTGCGGGCGGACATGGATCACTGCGTGTGGCGGCCGGACGACACGCGGAGCGGCGAGATGGTGTTCGTCTCCGGCGATACCTTCCTGATGGGCTCCGACCATCATTATCCCGAGGAAGCGCCGAGCCACCGCGTCTCGGTCGACGGCTTCTGGATCGATCGCACGCCGGTGACCAACCGGCAGTTCAAGGAGTTCGTCAACGCGACCGGCCATGTCACCGAGGCCCAGATCGCTCCGGACCCGAGGGACTATCCCGGTGCGGTGCGCGACATGCTCTATGCCGGCTCGCTCGTGTTCTCGCCACTTCCGCGCATCACCGATCTCGGCGATTGGAGCCAGTGGTGGACCTTCATGCGCGGCGCCAACTGGCGGCATCCTTACGGGCCGGAGAGCAACCTCAGGGGGCTCGACGATCATCCGGTCGTCCACGTCTCCTACAGCGACGCGCTCGCTTATGCGCGCTGGGTGGGCAAGGATCTGCCGACCGAAGCGGAATGGGAGTTCGCCGCACGCGGGGGGCTCGATGGTGAGGAATTCGCCTGGGGAAATACGCTGACGCCGGGCGGCAGGCACATGGCCAACATCTGGCAGGGAAGCTTCCCTGTCCAGAATCTCGGCGAGGACGGATTTGAGCGTACCTCGCCGGTCATGACTTTTCCCGCGAACGGCTACGGCCTCTACGATATGATCGGCAATGTCTGGGAGTGGACCTCGGACTGGTGGTCCCCGCGGCATCAGGCTGACGCGGCGAAGCCCTGCTGCATCCCGCTCAATCCGCGCGGTGGCGGGGAGGAGGCGAGCTACGACCCCTGCCAGCCCAACATCAAGATTCCGCGCAAGGTCCTGAAGGGCGGCTCGCATCTCTGCGCGCCGAACTATTGCCGCCGCTACCGCCCGGCCGCGCGCCATGCCGAGCCGGTCGATACATCGGCGTGTCACGTCGGGTTCAGGTGCGTGGTCAGGTCGCCGTTTGCCGTTGGACGCAAGCAAGAAGGAAGTGCTGCAACATAGGGAGTATCGAATGAGCAGTGAGTTGGAGAACAAGAAAAACCAGTCCCGGGCTGACCAGACGATCAATCGCAGAAATCTCCTTCTCGGAACATCGTCAATCGTCGCCGCGGCGACGCTCACATTTGAGGCACTGGCGCAGGCGCAAAAGGCTGCACCCGTTCCAGCCGCAGCCCCGTCCGGCCGCAAGCCCAACGTCCTCGTCATCTTCGGCGACGACATCGGCCAGACCAATATCTCCGCCTATTCCTTCGGCGTAATGGGCTATCGCACGCCCAATATCGACCGCCTCGCCAAGGAAGGCATGATGTTCACCGACTACTATGCCGAGCAGAGCTGCACGGCGGGCCGCTCGTCTTTCATTACGGGGCAGTGCACGCTGCGCACGGGTCTTTCCAAAGTCGGCATTCCCGGCGCGACCGTCGGCCTGCAGGCCCGCGACGCGACGATCGCGGAACTCCTGAAGCCGCTCGGCTACGCCACCGGGCAATTCGGCAAGAATCATCTCGGCGACCGCAACGAATACCTGCCGACGCTGCATGGGTTCGATGAATTCTACGGAAATCTCTATCACCTCAACGCCGAGGAGGATCCCGAGAACTGGTTCTATCCGCGTGATCCTGGCTTCCGCGAGAAATTCGGGCCGCGCGGCGTGCTCCGCTGCAAGGCGAGCGACCGCGACGATCCGACCGAGCATCCGCGCTTCGGAAAGGTGGGCAAGCAGACCATTGAGGACACCGGTCCGCTGACGAGGAAGCGGATGGAGACGATTGATGATGAGACCTCGGCCGCGGCCATCGACTTCATCAAGCGGCAGGCGCAGGCGAACACGCCGTTCTTCTGCTGGTTCAACTCCACGCGCATGCATTTCCGCACTCACGTTCGCGCCGATCATCGTGACAAGCCCGGCTTGAACTCAAGGACGGAATATGCAGACGGCATGATCGAGCACGACGCGACGATCGGGACGATCCTGAAGACGCTGGACGATCTGGGCATCGAGAACGACACGATCGTGCTCTACACCACCGACAACGGTCCGCACCAAAATTCCTGGCCGGATGCCGGTACCACGCCGTTTCGCAGCGAGAAGAATACCAACTGGGAAGGCGCGTTCCGCGTGCCGTGCCTAATCCGATGGCCCGGCCGCATCGCCGCCGCCTCGGTTTCCAACGAGGTCGTCAGCGGTCTCGACTGGATGCCGACGTTGCTGGCGGCCGCCGGCGATCCCGACGTCACGCAGAAGCTGCTGACCGGCCACAATGCCGGCGGCAAGACCTTCAAGGTACATCTCGACGGCTATAACCAGCTTCCCTATCTCATGGGCCAGCAGCCGAACAGCGCGCGCAAGGAGTTCATCTACTTCAACGACGACGGCGATCTCGTCGCGGCGCGGATCGAGAATTGGAAGATCGTCTTCGAAGAGCAGCGCGCGCCCGGGACGATGCGGATCTGGGCCGAGCCCTTCACCAAGCTTCGCGTTCCCAAATTCTTCAACCTTCGCTCCGATCCATACGAGCGTGCCGACGTCACGTCGAACACCTATTATGACTGGCTGATGTCGGATGCTGCCGGTGTCATCGTTGCCGGGCCGGCGATCGTCAGCCAGTTCCTGGCGACGTTCAAGGACTATCCGCCCAGCCAGCGGCCGTCGAGCTTCAGCATCGATCAGGTCGTCGAGAAGATGCAGCAGAGCTTCGAATCTGTTCAGAGCAACTAACGGGCGCCATGAGCGGCTACGACGTCTTCGCATGGATCGTGCTCGCCATCTTGGTGGCGAGCGCGATTGGTGTGGTCTGCATCGCCGGCTGGCTGCCGGGCCACATCGCGAAGTCGCGCGGGCATCCTCACGCGCAGGCCGTTGCGGTCGCCGGCTGGATCACGCTGTTCTTCGGGTTGGCACTGTGGCCGATCGCGTTCATTTGGGCCTATCTTGACGTCCCCGCGCGCAAGGCGGGAGATGCGTGATGGGCGTCGCGATCTTCAACAGCTACCTCGTGCTGCTGTTCCTGCTGGTGCATTTCAAGATCGTGCGTTTCAACCTGTTCTGGAAGGCATCACCCTTCATCGTCATGGTGCTGTTGCTGTTCGGGCTCCTGATCCCGATGGGCTGGGGTGCGCCGCAGGGCAATGCGCTGGTCGTGCGCAACGCCGTCTCCATCGTGCCCGACGTTGCGGGCGAGGTGACGGATGTGCCGGTCGTTGCCAACGCGCCGCTCAAGTCCGGCGACGTCCTGTTCAAGATCGACCCGACGCCCTATGCCGCGCAGGTCAAGGCGATCGACGCGCAGTTCAAGCTCGCCAGCACGCGCCTCGGCCAGATGACGCAGCTCTATGAGCGTGATGCCGGCCGTGGCTTCGACGTCGAGCAGCGTCAGTCCGAGGTCGATCAGCTCTCAGGGCAGCTCGAGGCCGCGCAGTGGAATCTCGACAAGACCGTCGTGCGCGCGCCGTCCGACGGCTATGTCACCAACCTCGCGCTGCGCAAGGGGGCACGAGTGGCAAACCTGCCGCTCTCGCCCGTGATGGCCTTCATCGACACCTCCAGCACCATCATCGGCGTCGAGATCAACCAGATCGACGCGCGTTACATCGCGCCCGGCCAGGAAGTCGAAGCGACCTTCAAGTTCGTGCCCGGGCAGATCTACACCGGCCGCGTCGAGAGCGTGCTTCAGGCGATCGCGCCGGGGCAGACGCAAACCTCGGGCACAGCCGTCCTGCCGAAGGCGATCGAAGCCACGCCCTTTATCGTGCGCGTCAGGCTCGACGACGCCGATTTTGCCAGACGTCTGCCTGCCGGCGCCGCCGGCGTGGCGTCGATCTATACCGATCGCGCCAAGCCGACCCACATCGTCCGCCGCGTGATTCTGCGCCAGCTCGCGATCCTGAACTACGTCAATCCGTTCTGAATGAGAGGAAGCCATGCAACGAGCCATCCTGATCATGTCGATCGCTCTGCTCGGAACTTCGCCGGCCCTCGCCCAGGTGCCGGCGCCCGTCACTGTCGACAACTTCGCCTGCGCCGAGACTGATCTCTACATGAGCAAGACCGTGAGAGACGCCGGCATCGGCAAGTTCCTTCACGTTCGGACTCCCGCCGATATCGACAACCAGATGGTCATCCGCATGAATCGCGACACGCTCTATTCGAATGCGGTGTTCGACCTGGCGGTGGGGCCGGTGACCATCACCATGCCGGATGCGGGCAATCGCTTCATGTCGATGCAGATCATCAGCGAAGACCACTACGTGCCGGCCGTCTTCTACGGTCCGGGTCCACATACGCTGACAGTGGAAACGACCGGTACGCGCTATGTCTCTGTCGCAGTTCGGATCCTGGTCGATCCCTCCGACCCAAGGGACGTCAATCAGGTTCATGCGCTCCAGGACGCGATCAGGGCCGAACCGACGAATCCCGGAAAGTTCGAGCCCCCCAACTGGGACCAGACAAGCCAGAAGCAGGTGCGTGACGCGTTGCTGCTGCTTGCGGCACATACCGGTGGCTTCAAGAACGCGTTTGGGCCCAAAGGCGAGGTCGATCCGGTGAGGCATCTGATCGGAACGGCCGCCGGCTGGGGCGGCAATCCCGACAAGGATGCGAGCTATCTCAGCTACGATCCTCCCAGGAACGACGGCAACGCCGTTTACAAGCTCCTCGTTCCCGCCGATGTCCCCGTCGACGCGTTCTGGTCGATCAGCGTCTACAACAGCGAGGGCTACTTCCGGAAGAACGATCTCGGCGCCTACTCGCTCAACAACATCACGGCGAAGAAATCCGCCGATGACTCGGTCGCCGTTCAGTTCGGCGGATGCGACGGCAAGATTCCAAACTGCCTGCCGATTGCGAAGGGCTGGAATTACACTGTGCGGCTTTATCGTCCGCGCAAGGAAATTCTGGACGGAACGTGGAAATTCCCGGTGCCGCAGCCAATGATCTGAATAGTGAACAGATGGAGGCTGCAATGAGAAGAGCAACGATCGGTGCCATCGCCCTCGCGACTATGACCATGAGCGCGCATGCACAGGTCCCGGCGTCGGACGAACTTGCCGCACGCAACATCCAGCGCCGTGCCGTCGAAGCGATGATCTGGGCGATGCCTGCAGTCAACACTGATCTGATGCTCCAAGCCATGCTCGGCAGCACCAAGGCTAAGGTCAACGAGATCGTCTACTGGTCGAGGCCGGTGAACTGGAAGAACCAGACGCTGACGCCAAATCCGGATTCCATCTACTTCATGTCGTTCTGGAATGTGAAGGATGGCCCTGTTGTCATCGAGATTCCGCCGGCGCAGGGTGGCTCGATCGCGGGCAACATCGTTACTGCCTGGCAGATGCCGCTGGAAGACGCTGGTCCCGCAGGTGCCGACCAGGGGCAGGGCGGCAAGTATCTGATCCTGCCGCCCGCCTACAAGGGCGAGGTGCCCGCGGGTTATATCCCGCTTCAGTCCGACACGTTCAGCGGTTTTGCGCTCCTGCGCTCCAATCTTGCGAGCCATGCCGATGTGGACATCGCAAAGTCGGTCGCCTATGGCAGGCAGATCAAGATCTATCCGCTCGCGCAGGCACAGAACCCGCCGCAGACCAGTTTCACTGACGCTTACGATATCCTGTTCGACTCAACGATCCCCTACGATGCTCGCTTCTATCGCAGCCTCGATCGCGTCGTGCAGAACGAGCCTTGGCTCGATCGTGACCGTGTGATGATCGATCAGCTGAGGTCGATCGGCATCGAGAAGGGCAAGCCGTTCAATCCCGATCAGAAGACCGCCGCGATCCTGGATGATGCTGCGTGTGAAGCGCACGCGCTGCTGTCGCAGCGCTATGACGCTGGTTTTCCCGTGATCAATCCCGGCATCCGCTGGTTCCCGGCAGCGATGCCCGAGATGGTCAAGGCGGCGCAAGGCGGCTACGCCGATTCGGACAACTATCCGATCGATGCGCGCGGAGTCACCTACACGCTCGGCTTTACCGGCATCAAGCGGATCGGCACGGCCCAGTTCTACCTTATGGTGGCGAAGGACAGGGATGGAGAGGATTTCGACGGCGCCATCACCTATCGCCTGACCGTGCCGGCGAACGCGCCGGTCAAGCAGTACTGGTCGGCAACTGTCTACGATCGCGAGACGCACGCGCTGGTGCGCAACATGCCGAGCGCCAGCCGCGCCTCGATCAGCCCCGGCATCCAGAAGAACGTCGACGGCTCCATCGACGTCTATTTCGGCCCAAAGGCGCCCGAGGGCAAGGAAGCCAACTGGGTGCCCACCGACCCCGCGCGAAAATTCGAGTTGTTGTTCCGACTCTACGGGCCCGAGAAGCCGCTGTTCGATCATAGCTGGAAACTCCCCGACGTCGAGCGGGTCGTCACCACGATCGGAGGTGCCACGAAGTAATGGGGGCGCACGGTCATTTTGGAGAGGTTGGGTGAATGCAATGACAAAAATGGCGAAACACGATATGGCGGTACAAATCCGACAGGCTGCGTTGATCGTAGCGCTCGCAGCGAGTGGCTTCGCGGCTCAGCCCGCTCTTGCCGATTCCGGCGGCGTCAGCTTCTGGCTTCCCGGTATCTTCGGCAGCCTCGCTGCGGCTCCGACTGTGCCGGGTTGGGCCTACTCGACGATTTACATCCATCTACAGGCCAATGCCGGAGGTGGGCAGAACTTCGTCACCAGCGGCGGTGTGCCGGGCTCGGTGACAGCCGGCATCAATGCGCACGCCGACGTGCTCGTTCAAGGCATCACCTATACGTCGCCGATGTCCGTGCTCGGTGGGCAGGCCGCTTTCACCGTGCTCACGGCGCCCGGGAACATCGGTGTGGGCATCGACGCCTCTCTTACCGGGCCCAGGGGAAACACCATCTCGGGCGGCGCATCGGACAATCGCACGACGCTGACCGACGTGTTCTATCAGGGCACGCTGAAATGGAATCAGGGCGTCCACAATGAGATGGTCTATGTCACCGGCAACATCCCGAGCGGCACCTACGATTCGAGCCGTCTCGCGAATCTGAGCTTCGGCTTCCCCGCGGTCGATGCCGGGGCCGGCTATACCTATCTCGATCTGAAGACCGGACACGAGTTCTCGGTTGTCGGCGGGCTGACATACAATTGGATGAACCCGTTCCTTCAGTACCAGAACGGCATTGATTTCCATGTCGACTGGGCGGCGTCGCAGTTCGTCAGCAAGAACATCCATCTCGGCGTGGCAGGCTACTTCTTCCAGCAGCTCACCGACGATACCGGTCCTGGGGCCAAGCTCGGTGGTTTCAAAGGCCGTGCGATCGGCATCGGACCGCAGATCGGATTCATCATTCCGCTCTCTGAAGGCTATCAGGGCTATCTCAATGTTCGGGGCTACAAGGACCTCGACGTCGAGAATCGCCCCAAGACCTGGACGGCGTGGGTCACCTTCTCAGTGTCGCCGGCGGCACCGGAGCCGGCAGCAGCGAAGCCGATCGTGCGCAAATACTAAGGGAGGGGGCCACGAAATTGTTCGCGGACCAGTCCGCCCGCCCGCTCCGGATCGGCTTTCGGGCCTCGATCATCGCGGTGTTCGTCGCGGTGGTGCTCATCGTCGGGCTCACGCTGGTCTATCTGAGCTTTGCGCGCGTCACCGCGATCACCCGCGCGGCGGCGAGCAGTTTCATCGAGAAGGCGGCCCAGCTCAGCGCCGACCACATCGACGAAAGATTCAAGACGGTGCGGGACAATCTCGAGGTCCTTGCCGGCCTGCCCTCGATCCAGTCAGCGGGCATCGCGAACAATCCGCGGCTCTATGCCGTCCTGGCGTCCATGCTGCGCAACAATCCGCAGCTCTTCAATCTCTATGTTGGCTATCATGACGGATCGTTCCTCGAGATGGACGTCATCGACCGCGCAAGGCCAGCCTTCAGGAAAAGCCTCGCCGTCGATGACAGCGCGGCGTTCCGGCTCGTCCAGATCGTGCTCGGTGCGCCCTCGCGAACGACCTTCCTCTCCGATGCGCTGGTCACGGTCGCCGAACGTGCGGGACCGGCCGACTACGATCCGCGGCTGCGGCCCTGGTACGTCGAGGCCTTGGGGAATAACCAGACGCTACTCACCGGGCCCTACATCTTCTACGCGACCGGCGAGCCCGGCTATACGTTGCGCATGCCGCTCAGGCAGGGCAGGACCGGCGTCATTGCCGGAGACGTGCTGCTCAACCGCTTCGAGGAGATGCTGGATCAGCAGCGGCTCGGGGAATCCGGACTGACTTTGCTCTTCAATGACGCGGACCGGATCGTCGGCCATCCCGACATGCGCCGGCTGATGGAGGGCAGGACCGCACCCGGCAATGATTTGCCGATGCTGGATGCGATCGGGCTTCCCGGTGTCGCACGGGCCGCTCATGCTTGGCGCGGCGGCGGCCAGGCGCAGCAATTCTTCGAGGGGCCAGAGGGGCGGAGCTACGCCGTCGCCTTTCATCCGATCAGGAGCACCGGTGCTGCCGACGTCAGCCTCGCCGTAATCGCGCCGCCCGACGAGTTCTTCTCGCGGATCATCGCCGAACGGCGGGCGCTGTTCGCGCTTGCGCTCGCCTTCGTCGCTGCGACGCTGCCGTTTGCGTTCTGGCTGGGGTCATTGATGGCGCGGCCCCTGCGCAAGCTCGCGCGCGAGACCGACGAGATCCAGCGCTTCGAGATCGCCGAGCGTCCGCGCGTCCACTCGGTCATCGCCGAGATCGAGGATCTCGGCCGTTCAGTATTCACGATGCGCAGCGTCGTCCGCAGCTTCGCGAGCTTCATCCCGCGGCAGATCGTCCGGCAATTGATCCAGACCGGATCATCGCTCAGTCTTGGTGGCGTGCGGCGCGAGATCAGCGTGATGTTCACGGACGTTGCGAACTTCACTGCGAAGACCGAACGTGCCGACCCCTCGCGCGTGATGATCTATACTTCGCGCTATTTCGCGGCGTTGTCATCGATCATCATGGATCACCACGGCACCATCGACAAGTTCATCGGCGACGCCGTGATGGCATTCTGGAATGCACCAGCCGACGATCCGGACCACGTGAGGCATGCCTGCCGGGCGGCTCTTGCCTGCGTCGACCGCAGCGCGGCGTTGAACGAGACTTTCGCAGCAGAAGGATGGCCGCCTTACGAGACAAGGTTCGGCCTGCACACCGGCGATGCGGTGGTCGGCAATATCGGCTCGTCGGATCGCATGAACTACACCGCGCTCGGCGCCACCATCAATCTTTCCGCGCGTCTTGAGCAGCTCAACAAAAGCTACGGCACGCAGGTGCTGGTCAGCGAGGCCGTCAGGGACCGCGTCGAAGCCGATTTCGTGTTTCGCAAGGTGGACCGGATCAAACCGAAAGGATTTGCACAGGCCGTGACCATCTTCGAGCTCCGATGCGAGCGCGTCGGTGACGTCGCCGCGGAATTGGCGTTCTGCCGGCGCTGGGATGACATCGATCGTCTTCTGGAGGAGGGCCGGCCGACGGCCGTGGCCGACATCGCCGCGTTTCTCCGCCAGTATCCTGGCGATGGGGTCGCCCAATTCCACGTCCGCCGGCTCGCCGGGACGAGCGGTTCGTCCTTGGGCAGGGCGTCGTCGGGCTGAAGCTTGGATAGCCAATAGCCTCGCGCGATTTCACGCGTTCCGATCAGGATGGCCGCAATTTGTCGGATTGTGTTTCTGATGCATTAACCGTAGCGGAGCAGCCGTGCGATCGGCCATTGTCGCGCCCCAGACTTGGTAGCAAATACGCGCGACTTCTATTGCAGGTGTCTTCCATGCTGAAAGACGGCAAATACGCTGCCTGGTTCAGGACTTCGCATGGCCAGGGGACAGGAATTGTGCACCTCGTGCAGGGCCGGATATCGGGCAGCGACAGCTTCTTCACCTATGGCGGCTCCTATCACGTCGATCAGGATCGCTTCACCGCCGTGCTGACTACCCGCCGTCATGCCGATGGCATGCCGACTGTGTTCGGTCCCGATGAGGTCGAGGTCAATTTGTCCGGCGTCTGCACCGGCGCGCTGGCGAGTTGCTCCGGACGGGCCAAGGAGGCGCCTGATGTGCTGTTCGAGGCGACGCTGATCTACAGCCAGGATGAGGTGCCGGCGACGGACGCCAAATGCGCAGTCGTCAAGCTCAAGCCGGACACGCTGCCGAAGGTGATGGACAGCCGTTCGCGTCCGCGTCCGTCTCGCGGACCCGGACCGTCGAAGAGTCCGCCGGCGTGATGCCGCTTTTCGCGGCAACGAGATTGTCACGTCCTGCGAATATGCCGCTTCATGGAAATCCTCACCCTGCGGTCAGGACTACATCCAACTCGGAGTTTGTGCGCGGCGATCGGAAGTTCTCATCGCCTCAAATGAAACTAAGTATCAAACGCTGACCATCGACGATGCCATGATCGCGGGAGCGTGATCTGCTCGCATTTGAGAATTATATTTGACGAATACTGGTTGCCGCTCCTACACTCACAGGCAAAATAAGAGTGGGAGGAAACAAATGCGGTGGCCTCTGGCATCGCGCAGTGTCGCTGTTCCGGCCACTACTCCTCGCATCCCCTTCAATATCGCCAAGCCCAACCAGGAGCAGATCGTTCTCCTGATCACGATCGTGCTGCTCATCGTGTTCGGCTTCACGCTGAACGGCTTTGCGACCATTTCCAATCTGCTCAACCTGTTGCGAAGCATCTCCATCCTCGGCGTGCTCGGGCTCGGCATGGGGCTGATCGTGATCAGCCGCGGCATCGATCTCAGCGAAGTCGCGACTCTGGCGGGCTGCTGGGCGATCGCCCTGATCGAAATGCAGCGCGGCATGCCGGTCGGAGCCGCCGTTCTGCTGGCGCTTGCCATCGCGCTTCTGATCGGTGTGATCAACGGTGTCATGGTCGCGTTCGTTGAGGCGCCGCCGCTGTTCGTGACGCTGGCCGCGGGCTTCGTCATCTATGGCCTTGCCTTCTGGCTCGCGCCGGCCTGGGTGGTCTATGCGCCGAAGGATGCACCGGGGCTGATGTTCGCAGGCGCCGGGCGGCTGTTCGGCATTCCCGTGCCGATTTTGGTGTTCGCGGTCTCGGCGCTCGCGATGCACCTTTTCCTCTCGCGCACCTCGATCGGCCGTTTCATCTATGCGCAGGGCGATAATCCGGAAGCGGCGCGGCTGAGCGGCATTCCGTTGCGGCCGCTGATCGTCCTCGAATATGCGCTGGTCGCCTTCCTCGCGTGGCTCGCCGGCCTCGTATGGGTCGGCACGACAGGCAGCATGCAGATGGCGATCACGCAGGGCACCATGATCTTCGACGTCGTGCTGGTCGTTGTGATCGGAGGCATCAGCCTGATCGGCGGGCGCGGCAGCGTATTCTCCGTGGTGGTCGGCTGCATCCTGATCGGCACCTTGCTCAACGCCTTCACCATCATGGATGTCAACAGCGAGGTGCAGAACATCATTAAGGGCGTGGTGCTGCTCGCTGCCATCGTGCTCGACAACTTCCTGCATCCGCGGGACGAGGAGACGGCACGCCAAGGTGACTGACGAGGAATGCCGGTCAACGGCATCCCGTTTCGATAATCAACAAACAAGATGAGGAGGATCCCATGAATAGAAAGTTCTGGACGATCGCGGCGGCAGGCGTGGCGCTTGTTGCGGTGCCGATGTTGGCGGCAGCGCAGGAGGAAGGCGGCACCAAGACCGCGCGCGAGCTACGCGCGTCCTATGACAAGTCGCTGCAGGGAAAGACCATCGCCTACCTGCCGATCGCGCTCGGCGTTCCCCTGTCCGATGAGTGGGGCAGGGTGGTGCAGGAAGAGGCCGAGTGGCGCGGCATGAAGTTCATCGTCCGCGATCCCAACAACAACCCCTCGGCCATGCAGCAGGCCCTGACCGCACTGGTCGACCAGAAGCCCGATGTGCTGATCGTGCAGAACCCGAGCGTCACGCTGCTGATGAAGGATCTGAAGCGCGCCGAGAGCCAGGGCACGCATGTTATCCAGATCAACATGTCCTCGAACTACAAGTCCGGCGCCTTCGTCGGCGCCGACTGGCGCGAGATCGGCAAGATGCTTGCGAGCGAAGTGGTCAAGGCCTGCGGCACAGGCTCAGGCAAGTCCGGCAAGGTGCAGATCGTGCAGGGCGAGCTGACGGCGGCGGCCAGCGTCGATCAGGTCGGCGGCATCATGGAGGTCCTGAACAAGGACACCAACATCAAGGTGGTCTCGAACCAGGCCGCGAACTGGGACGCCAACACCGCACTGAATATTACCGCCACGGTGATCCAGCAGCATCCGGATCTCTGCGCCTCGATCGGCTTCTGGGGCATCATGGAATCCGGCGCGGCGCAGGCGATCCGCAATGCCGGCAAGATCGACGACGTCAAAGTGTTCGCCTCCGGCGAAGGCTCCTCGCTCGACTGCGATCAGGTCAACTCCGGAAACTTCTACAAATTCCTCAGCTACAAGGCGACCGAGCAGGGCCACGACCTGATGTTCGCAGCCGAGACGCTGCTGATGCTCGGCGACAAGCCCGGCACGCGCAACCTCGAGTTCTACACGCGGCCGGTCTGGCTCGATAAGACCAACGCCTCGGGCGCCAACTGCTTCGCACTTCCCAAGAAGAGCTGATCTGAACGTTGGCCGGCGTGCATGGTCGCACGCCGGCTGCTTGGGAGTGCCAGGATCATGTCGACGATCGAAGCCTTTGCCGAGTCCCTTACAATGTCGGCGCGGCGGTTCTCGCCCCGCCTGTTGCTGTCCGAGCTCTTGTTGAAGCAATGGTTCGAGCCGGTCGTGCCGTTCACGGTGATGATCGGCCTGTGGCTCTACTTTGCGTTCACGATTCCCGACTATGCCTCGGTGCAGAACACGTTGTCGCTGCTCCGGCTATTTGCGGAGTTCGGCTTCGTGGCGCTCGCGATGGGATTCTGCCTGATCAGCGGCGGCATCGATCTGTCGGTCGGCGCGATCTTTGCGCTGTGCAATTTCGCCGCGCTGTTCTTCCTGCTGGTGATGGAGTGGCCGGTCGGCCTCGTCGTCGTGGCGACGCTTCTGGTCGGCGCCGCGCTCGGCAGCATCAACGGCTTCCTGATCGGCTTCCTGAAGACCCGACCGTTCCTGACCACGCTGGTAACGCTGATCATCCTGCGGGCCTCGGTCAATTTGCTCAACACCGGCTACGCCCAGGTGTTCGCGACCAATTCAGTAGACAGCGACGCCTGGGATTTCATTGGTACAGGCAGCGTGCTCGGCATTCCCGTCAATGCGGCGACGCTGTTCGTCGTGCTGCTCGTCTGCCACATCTTTCTGTCGCGCTCGCGCTATGGCTGGCATCTGACCGCGATCGGCGCGAGCCGCAAGGCGGCGCGGCATGCCGGCATTCGTGTCCGGTTGATGTTGTTCCTGACCTACGTGCTGTCGGGCACGCTGTGCGCGGCGAGCGGCATCTTCTACGCTGCGCGGCAGGCGAGCACGGATTCCACGACGGGCGTTGGCTGGGAATTCCAGGCGCTGACTGCGGTCGTGCTCGGCGGCATCTCGCTCGCCGGCGGCAAGGGCACGGTATGGCGGGCGATGATCGGAGCGTTGATCATCTTCCTTCTCATCAACGGCCTCGTGCGGATGGGCATCCCCGGCTACGTCACCTCGGCGGTGACGGGCATGATCCTGCTCGCCGCCGTCGGCATCGACGTCAAATGGTCGAAGAACCGCGGCAAGGCGATTCAGAAGATTTACGTGAACCCCGCCTATGTGGCGCTGGCGCCGGCGCCCTCGGTGCAAGCGGGGACGGCCTCACCCTATGCCCAGAACGACCGGCTGATCCGCGCGCAGGCGATCGGGCTCGACCAGGTCGAGGGGCCGGAAGACGTCATCGTCGACCGCCAGGGCCGCGTTTACGGCTCGACCCGCGACGGCAACGTGATCCGCTTCTCCGGGCCGAATTTCGAGACGCGCGAGGTGTTCGCCCATATCGGCGGCCGGCCGCTCGGCATGCAGTTCGACCGCGAAGAGAATCTGATCGTCGCGGTGGCCGGCATGGGTGTCTATGGCATCGCGCCGGACCAGCGTGTGTTCAAGGTCACCGACGAGACCAACCGCACCTGGTACAAGCTCAACGACGACTCCCGCCTGCGCATGGCCGACGACCTCGACATCGCGCCCGACGGGAAGATCTATTTCAGCGACTGCACTACGCGCTACGAGATGACGACAAACACGCTCGACATCCTCGAGGCGCGGCCCAACGGCCGCGTGGTCTGCTACGATCCCGCGACCAAGACGACGCGCACGATCATCAACCATTTCTATTTCCCGAACGGCGTTTGCGTCTCCCATGACGGCAAGTCGGTGCTGATCGCGAGCACCTCGCTGTGCAAGGTCTTCCGCTACTGGATCGAAGGGCCGAAGAAGGGCAAGACCGAAGTCCTGATCGACGAGTTGCCGGGCAATCCCGACAACATCAATCGCGCCTCCGATGGCACCTACTGGCTGGCGCTGGTCGGTATTCGAACGCCGACCTTCGATCTCTCCGTACGCAAGCCCGGCTTCCGGCTGCGCATGGTCAAACAGGTGCCTGCCGACGAATGGCTTGCGCCGGCGCTGAATCATGGCTGCGTGCTGAAGTTCAACGAGCAGGGTGAGGCGCTGGAATCCTGGTGGGATCCGACCGGTATCTCGCATTCGACGTTGACCTCGATGCGCGAGCACAAAGGCTATCTCTATCTCGGCGGCCTCGAGAACAACCGCATCGGCCGCATCAAGCTCGACGGAGTCGACGAGAGCTGGACCGGTTATGACGCCTATTGGGGCGACAAGAGCAGGGTGTCGAGGTAGCGATGGGATTGTTCGATCACCTCTTGCGCGACATCCGCAGCGTCATCGATCGCGATGGCGGCCAGAACGCGATCCCGCCGCTCGACGGCGCGCTCAGCCCAAACGACCGGCTCGATGGCTGCACGGTGATCGGCGAGCCCTTGCCCGGCGTCGACGACGTCGTCGCGGCCGCGGACGGCGCGATCTACGTGTCTGTTGGCAAACGGGTCCTGAAGCTCTCGGGCGACGATCTATCGACACGGACGCCGGTTGCCGAGTTCGAGGGCGAGGCGGGTGGGCTCGCGCTTCACCCGGACGGACGACTGCTGGTTTGTGTTGCCGGACGTGGCCTCGCTGCGATTGATCCGGCCAATCCCAACCCGCGCTGGCTGGAGAGTGTTGACGGCATTGGTCTCCAAGGTCTGCTGTCGGTCGCAGTGGCTCCGGACGGGCGCATCTTCGCGGTCGAGGGGTCGACCGGCCGCACGCCGGAGCAGTGGCGGCGCGATCTGATGGAGAAGCGGAGCAATGGCCGGCTGGTCGCCTGTGCACCGGACCTTGCGAATGCGTCCGTGCTGTTGCGCGATCTGCCGTATCCCTATGGCGTCACGGTCTCGGCGGATGGTGGCAGCCTGTGGCTGACCGAAAGCTGGGCCCATCGTCTCAGCCGCTTCCCGCTGACCGCCAATGGCCTGGGGCAGGGCGAGGTGATCGCCGGCAATCTGCCGGGCTATCCTGCAAGGCTGCATCCTGACGGCAATCGCGGTTTCTTCCTCGGCCTGTTCGCGCGGCGCACGCATCTCATCGAGTTCGTGCTGAAGGAAGACGATTTCCGCGAGGAGATGATGCGCACGATGCCGGAGAACTACTGGATCGCGCCGGCGCTCGCCGGCGGCGCCGACTGTCTGGAGCCGATGCAGATCGGCGGTGTCAAGGCGCTCGGCATTCAGAAACCGTGGGCGCCGCCGCGCTCCTACGGATTGCTCGTGCATCTCGAGGCCGAGGGCGAGGCGACCGACAGCCTGCACAGCCGCGCCGGCGGCCGTTTCCACGGCATCACGGCCGCGTGCAGGACACGGCAGGGCGTGGTGATCGCCGCGCGCGGCACCGGCTGTCTTCTGCTCCATTCGGGAGAGCTCAGATGAGCGACGGTGCAAACCTCGTCAATGGAGCGGCCGAGCCCGTCCTCGAGATCATCGGCGGCAGCAAGATCTATGGCGGCGTGCACGCCATCGAAGGCGTCAACTTCAACCTCTATCCCGGCGAGGTGCACGCGCTGGTCGGCGAGAACGGCGCCGGCAAATCGACGCTGTGCAAGGCGATTGCGGGTGCGATCGGGCTCACCTCCGGCGAGTTCCGGCTCGACGGCAAGCCCGCCAATTTCGAGCAGCCGCGCGATGCTCTGAACGCCGGCATCTGCATGGTCTATCAGGAGACGAGCCTGGTGCCGACCATGACGGCGGCGCAGAACATCGAGCTTGGCAACGAGAAGCTCCTGACGCGCTTCCGCACGCTGAACATCCAGGCCCAGCAGCTCCTGCAATCGCTCAACTTCCACGTCGATCCGGCGACCCCGGTGGCGATGCTCGGTACCGCCAAGAAGCAGATGGTCGAGATCGCGCGCGCGATCTACAACAAGGCCCGCATCATCATCTTCGACGAGCCGACCGCATCCCTCACGCCCGAAGAGATCGTGCATTTCTTCCACCTGGTGCGCGACCTGCGCGCGCGCGGCGTGTCGATCATCTACATCTCGCACGCGCTGGAGGAATCGCTCCAGATCGCGGACCGCATCACCGTGCTTCGCGACGGCAGGCTGGTGATCACCGCGCCGGCAAAACAGCTCACGCGCGACAGCCTGGTGCAGCACATGGTCGGCCGCGAGGTGGCGCAGGCCGTCTATGGCCGCAAGGAGAAAACCCACCAGCGCCGCGAAAAAGTGCTGACGGTCGAGAACGTCACCATGGGCATGGCGGTCAAGAACATGTCCTTCTCCGTTTATGCCGGCGAAGTGGTCGGTATCGCCGGCCTGATCGGCTCGGGCCGCACCGAAATCGCAAAAGTAATTTACGGCGCGCTCAAGCGAAACCTGATCAATGGCGGCACCATTCGCCTGCGCGGAAAGCCCATCCGCTACCGGGTGCCGCGACAGGCGGTCAACGACGGCATCGCCTACATCACCGAGGATCGCAAGGCCAACGGCTTCTTCGAGACCATGGTGGTCGACGACAACGTCTATCTCGGCAAGCTCGGCACCAGGAAGGGTTTCAGCTTCCTCTTGTCGCGCGCAAGGCGTGGCAAGCTTGCCAACTACTGGGTCGAGCGTCTCAAGATCAGTGCGCTCCAGCGCAAGGCAAAGATCATCGAGCTGTCGGGCGGCAACCAGCAGAAGGTGGTGCTGGCCAAGACGCTGGTGCAGGATCCTTCGATCATCATCTTCGATGAGCCGACGCGCGGCGTCGATGTCGGCACCATTCCGCATATCCATGCCGAGATCAGACGGCTCGCGGACGAGGGCAAGGCGGTGGTCGTGATCTCCTCCTACTTGCCGGAGGTGCTTGCGGTCTCCGATCGCATCCTGGTTGCCCGCACCGGGCGCATCGTGGCCGAGTTCGACGCGGCGGAGGCGACGCAGGACAAGATCCTCTATGCAGCCGTGCACTGAGGTGCGTGACGACAGCGCTGTCTCAAGGCCGTCGGTTGTCGTCGCATCTCGAATGCGTCACGCTGCAGCCGGCACGTCACCGGCCGGTGCCAACGATAGGAACGCGAGATAGGCCAAGACGACGATCAGCAGCCACAATACGAGGCTGATGGGCATGGCGATCATAAGGCCACGAAAGAAGTCCACGATGGCCGCCTGCTTCACGAGGTTAACAGGCATTTTACCGTGCCGGTCATCCGCGCGGCAGTTCCATTGGGGAGTAGATCACATAACTCTTTCGGGTCATCCGGTGGCCTTACGTGTACGCGGTGGGCGATCGCGTCGACGCGCCGGCAACCTCGCTTTTACGAATGCGCCCTACGTTGCGGGTCTCGCAACCGGCGGTCAGGAACATGCCCCAGGTCTGGATGACGTACGACGAACTCGCGACGCTCTGCGATTGCAGCGCGGCGGAAGCCAGGCTCATGGTGCGACATTTGTCGCTTCCCCGTCGCAAGAGCAGCGACGGTGCGACGCGCGTGAAGCTTAATCTGGCGCTAACTGCCAGATTCTTCGCCAGCATTCGCGAGTCGGATTTCGATCTCGATGGTGCGATCGAGGCCTTGCGGAACACCCATCGTCAGATGGCCGAGCTTCTGACGCCCGAAGAGGGTGGCAAGCGCGGCGTGGCTTGAGATATCCTCCGGTCGAAACCCATTCCAAAAGGACGATATGGTCGACGCCGCGTTAAGCGGGCATGATGCCTAATCGGGCATGAATTCTGCTGCCGGAATTTCCGTTTGCCGCGGGTGTTCAACCTGAACCGGTCGACGCGCAATACGACCTGGAGGTTGGGAGGATGTCATGAAGAAGGCCGTGTGTCTGGCGGGCGCAATATTCCTGGTGGCGATAGTGTTGGGCTCGACGGCAAGGGCCGAGGTGATCAAGCTTACGGCCGAGCTCAAGGGCAGCAACGAGGTGCCGCCGAATAACAGTCCCGGCTCCGGCAAAGCCGAGGCGAGCTTCGATACCGACAGTAAAGTCCTGACGTATGCGGTCACCTATTCAGGTCTGACCGGGCCCGCGGTTGGCGCGCATTTCCATGGCCCGAGCGAGCCCGGCAAGAATGCCGGCATCGCGCTGCCCTTCAAGTCGGCGCAGAGCCCGATTCAGGGCACGGCCACGCTCTCCGATGCGCAGGCCGCGGATCTCCTGGCAGGAAGGTGGTACGCGAACATCCACACCGCGGCGAATCCGGGCGGCGAGCTTCGCGGGCAGATGGCGAAGTAACCGCTCGCACTCGGCGAAGAAAGGCTCCAGACGCAGGGCCGTTACGGTTCCTGCTATTGCTGGCGACCAATCCCGAGCTCTCTCTGGAGCTGCGGGGTGAGACCCATGGCGCCCTCGGTTCGGCCCTGGCCGGTTCCCACATTGCGCGTGGCTGTCGAGGTGGTCGAAGATGACGTGGCAGGCGCCGTCGATGTGGGCAACCCCGCCGGAGCGCCATATCCGCTGCGAATTCCGTTCGAAGAAGTGGTTTGAGCCCATGCGCTTCCACCGGCAATCAGCGAAGCGCCCAAAAGCGCAATTACAATTCTCATCATGGGCGACGTCTCTCCTCAAAGTCCGCGGGACAATAAGCGGGCAAGGGGTCATCCGGCAAGCCTGTCACCGACATGTCTGGTGCGCCCTGGCCAGGCGCGGAGTGCCGGATCAGGAGCGGGGGCGGGGCAAGAACGCTAAAACGGTCTGCGCAATGCTGACCCCGACGATGCCGCCGGCCGCCTTCTGGATGACGTCGAAGAACGCCGCATCCCGGTCGGGCCGCAGCGCTTGCAGGAGTTCGAGCGAAATGGCGACGCCGACCACGAGCAGACAAGCCTGGGCGAAACGCCCGGGCAACAGGAACGCCAGCAGGAAGCCCAGGAGACCATAGGCGCTGAAGCGTTCGATCACGACGACCCAATAGGCTTCGGCGTGGCCGACCAGCACCGGTCGCCCCGTCAGCGCGGCGAGGGTGGCATAGACGATCAAGGCGAGGCAAATGCCCGTTGCGACAATGAGCTTGTTCCGGGTCATCCCCTACCATAGAGCAACGTGAGACACAGCTCCGGAAAAGCTGCCGGTATCGTTAAGATGTCGTGGCCCCCGGAAGGCGGGAAGATGGCTGCGCTTTCGCAGACATGGTTGATCGTCGCTTGTGCAGCCGTGCGGGTCTAGGCGACGAGAGGCGCCTCAATGCTTGTGTCCGACTTGGTTTCGCGGCGCCGTGCGTCCAGAAGCGCCATGAACCTGACGAACGGCAAGGGCGCGGCGACGAGGTAACCCTGGCCTTCCTCGACGCCGCAGGAGATCAGCGCGCGGACCTGCTCGTCGGTCTCGATGCCTTCGGCGACGACCGTCATCTGCAGGTCGCGCGCGAGCTCGACCAGCATCTCGACGATCGTCGTGGTCGACGCATCCACCGTGATGGTGTCGACGAAGAACTTGTCGATCTTGATGGTGTTGGCGCCCAATCCCTTCAGCCGCGACAGGCCGCTGTGGCCGACGCCGACGTCGTCGATGGCGACGCGGAAGCCGTAGTCGCGCAGCTCTCGCACCACGGACGCCGCGCGCGCGAGATCGTCGAGCTCGTCGCGTTCGGTCACCTCGACCACGATCTGCCGCGCCGAGACCTTTGCGGTCAGCACTGCGCTACGCAACGCGTCGACAAAGCCGGAACTCAAGAGGTGCTTTGGCACGACGTTCAGCGACAGCTTGAACTCCTTGTCTTCCTTCAGGTGCGGCTGCAAGTCGGCAAGCGCGCTGCCCAGGATCTGCCAGGTCATGGCCTGGATGCGCCCGCTGGATTCGGCAAGCGGGATGAAATTCATCGGCGGCACCACCGAGCCATCCTCGCGCAGCCAGCGCGCGAGGATCTCGCAGCCGATGATCCGGCCCGTGCGCAGCTCGAAGATGGGCTGGAAGTACGGCTTGAACTCGCCGCGCAGGAGCGCCCGGTCGAGATCCGCGACCGGACCCTCCGTGCGCCGGGCCCTGGACAGCAGGGTGCCGAAGAGAGCGCCGAGCGCGAGAGCGAGCGTCATCGCCGGCCAATAGACTTCCGAATTCCACGTCGACAGCACCGCGCGCTCGACGCGAATGGTAGTTCGAAGCGGATAGCGCGCCGAGCTCTTGTCGAAATCGGTGGCCTGGCCCAGCGCCTTGTCGGCGTCGAGCGTGAACTTCCCCAACTTCTCGCCATTGCTCAGCGCGAGCAGCACCTCGCTATGCGCGCGCAGCTCGGCCGGCATGATGTCGAACAGGCTCGAATTGACACCGAGGATCGCGACCAATCCCTTCCTGCGATCGACGTCCCGGAGCACGCCGAGCGCGTCACCGCCGAATTGCTCGACGCGGAACAGCAGCAGTCCCGCATCGCGCGATCCCAGCATGTCCGCACGATCGACCCAACCCTTGTCGAATTCCAGCGTCTCCGAATAGGCCGAGCAGATCACCGAGCCATCGGCATTGACGAGGCGGACGTCCTTGACCGCTGAACGCTGGTAGACGTGGAGGCGGATCGCCTGGAGCGAAGCGGGGCTGCAATCGGCAAGTCCGCGGCCCGCGAGCTCGGCGAGGCTCGCAGCGGCAAAGTCGATCGCGAACTCGGAACGGCGCAGCACCACCTCGGTCAATTCGTCGAGTTGGCGCGCCTGTTGGTGGCGGATGAAGCTCGTCGCGACAAGGTGGCCCGCCAGACCAAAGAACAACGTGCCCGCGAGCACGAGCACAACGAGGGAGGCGGGCGGCCGCGCTGGTTTCATCCGGTCCGCGAGGGGTTAAGAGAGGATGACCCGAATCCTACCGTCCGAGGCGCTAAGATAAGGTTTAAGCCATCCGGAGCCGGCCAACAGCCAAGCGCTTTGAGAGCGCCTGAACCGAGCGGCTGTGCCGGAAAATCCGCAACCGGCCGGATCGGCGATCGGCCTCAGCTCTTCTTGGCGGCCTTGGCCTTGAGCGACAGACCAAGTCGCAGCGCCATGCGCTTGACGGCGTCGGGCGATCTTCCGAGCTGCTTCGCGGCCTCTTCCAGCGTAATCGAAGACTTGGCTAGCTCCATTAACCGGCGGTCTTCCTTGAACGACCAGGGCTTGCGCGCCATGACGAAAACGATCCTCTTAACACAACGACAAAGCCGCCAAGCGACCCATGTTCGCTCGACGGCTTTGCTTGGGTGGGGCCGAGCCTTGGGGAAGCCCGGTGCCAAGAGGGATAAGCTATTGACGAAAACACGCAACAAAGACCGCGAATTAAGCTAACTGCTCAACCTTACCGCGACGAATTCAGTGCGCGTGGCACCGTACAAACACGGGAATTTTGCTAGCAGAGGCCGATCCGTGTGCGCTGATATCCACGGTCGATAATGTCCTGCCACCATTTGCGGTGATCGCAGAACCAGCGAACCGTCCTGGCAAGCCCACTCTCGAAGCTCTCTTCAGGGTACCAGCCGAGCTCGCGCTCGATCTTGCTCGCGTCCATCGCATAGCGTCGATCGTGGCCGGGACGATCGGTGACGAAACTGATCAAACTGCGCCGCGCGCCGTCATATCCTGGCGCAATTTCATCGAGGATGTCGCAGATGAGCTCGACCACCTCCAGGTTCGTTCGTTCGCTACGGCCGCCGATATTGTAGGTATCACCGGCCTTGCCACGTGCCAGCGCCAGCGTCAGCGCCTTGGCGTGATCCTCAACAAAAAGCCAGTCGCGGACATTCAGGCCGTCGCCATAGACCGGCAGGGGCTCGCCTGCGAGACCACCGATGATCATGTGCGGAATCAGCTTCTCCGGAAATTGATAGGGACCGTAATTGTTCGAGCAGTTCGTCACCAGCGTGGGAAGCTCGTAGGTTTCCCGCCAAGCCCTCACGAGATGATCCGACGACGCCTTGCTCGCGGAGTAGGGCGAGTGCGGCGCGTAAGCCGTCGTCTCGGTGAACAGGCCCTCAGGGCCGAGCGAGCCGAACACCTCGTCGGTCGAGACATGCAGGAAACGAAATTGCGAGCGATTCTGCGCCGTGAGGGTGCGCCAATAGCGCAGCGTTTCTTGAAGTAGCGTGCAGGTGCCCACCACGTTGGTCTGGATGAATTCGGCGGGCCTTTCGATCGAGCGGTCGACATGGCTTTCCGCGGCCAGATTCATCACGGCGTCGGGTTGATACTTGTCAAACAACTCACGCAGGCCGTCGCCTTCGCAGATGCACTGTTCTTCGAATGCGTAACGCGGATGACCCGCGGCTCCCGGAAGCGAATCGAGGTTGGCGGCGTAGGTCAGCTTGTCAATGTTGACGACGTGCGCGGCGGTCTCTCCCAACAGGTGACGGATCACGGCCGAACCGATGAAACCCGCCCCGCCAGTCACGAAGATGGTGAGACCATTAAAGCGCATGCAGTCCCCTGCTCCGGAGCTGCCCGCCTAGCGCCTGAATGAGCGGTAAGCTGACAGCAAATATTCGCCATAGCTGCTCCTAGCATTCTTCTGCGCCAGCTTCTCGAAAGCATCAAGAGAGGCATAGCTATTCCGCAACGCGAGATTTCTTCTGGGCAGGCGATGCTGGGCCAGGCGGCTTGTCGAAGACGGGCAAGAGCTGATTCGACACGAGGGCCGCTACCAGCCGCGAGCCGGTTCCACCTGCGAGGATGATGCCCTTCACAAGCCCTCGAAACGCCGAACTGCTTCGCCTTTGATACTGGATGGCTGGACGCGCGCAAGCTGGTTCTTGAATCAGGGTTCGCGTCTCTGCAGCACCGACCCCGGTTCGTCATCACTGCGTTCAGGCTCGCTGTCGTGGATGTGCGGTCTGGTGCCAAGCCCAGGCCGTTCGAATGATCGTGGGCAGGTCGGAATGGCGTGGCTCGAAGCCCAGAACTTCGCGAGCCGCAGAGGGATCGGCGACAAGATAAGTCGGATCGCCTGGCCGCCGTGGCTTGACGATGTGGGGGACCTCCCGTCCGGTCTCCTGCCTGATCGCGGACAGGATCTCGCGCACCGAGAAGCCTGCGCCAGTGCCGAGATTGAAGCTGCCGCCGACATGTCCTTCGAGCAGCAGCTTCAGTGCAGCGACATGCGCGGCCGCAAGATCAGTGACGTGGATATAGTCGCGAATCGCGGTGCCGTCGGGCGTGTCGTAGTCGTCGCCAAAGACGGCGAAGTCGCCGACATGTCCCTGGAGCGCCATCATGGCGCGCGGGATGAGATGTGTCTCGTTGTCGCGCAGCTCGCCAATGCCGCCCGCAGGATCAGCTCCGCTGGCATTGAAGTAGCGCAGGCAGAACGCGCCGAAGCCATAGGCCAAACGATAGTCGGCGAGCATGCGCTCGATCATCCATTTCGAGGCGCCGTACGGATTGATCGGTGCGCAGGCGAAATTCTCCGGCAGCGCCTTGCTATCGGCATTGCCGTAGACTGCTCCGGTAGAAGAGAAAACGATACGATGGCAGCCGGCATTGCGCATGGCCCTGAGCAGCGACAGGGTGCCCTGAACGTTGTTGATGTAGTACTTCTGCGGATCGGCGACGGACTCGCCGACCAGACTTGCCGCCGCAAAATGCATCACCGCGCAAACTTCGTGTTGGGTGAAGACGCGCGTGAGCGTCGCCTCGTCGAGCAGATCGCCAGTCACAAGCGGTCCCGACACGAAACGGCGATGGCCGGTGGAGAGGTTGTCGTAGACGACGGGCTGATAACCGGCAGCAACGAGCGCGCGGCAGGCGTGCGAGCCGATGTAGCCGGCGCCTCCTGTGACGAGGACAGTCGGTCGGTTGGTCATTTCGTCTCCGCGGCTGGCAGGGGAAGAACTATTTGAATCAGGCTATTGATAGAGTGCGCGGACCGGGGTGGTCAAATCGGTCCTGTCCATTGGCCCTAATCTTCGCGGATTTGATGGCGCATGAGCATCGTTCCAGTCTAATGACGTCGAATGGATAACCGGCTAGATTGATTGCATGTACCGGGGCATGGACTGCGACCGATGACGCAAGGACGAACTCATCGTGGCATGATCGTGCTGGTTCTGGCGACGTTCGCCGTCGGTGGAGAGTGTTTCGCGGGCGATAAGCCCGCATCGGCGGAAGCATCAACGCCTGGCGCATCCACGTCGGCGGATACGGCCGACGCCCAGAGTGCTCCGTCGCCTGACAGCCTGATGTCTCGTGAGGATTGGAAGCGCCGCATCTTTGAGGCGCGCAAGCGGACAGATCGGGCGCGATTGGACTGGAAGCTGCAGGCGCCGTCGCGGGCGGCGATCCCGCCTGATCCGCCTGAAAAAATCGCGACACAGCGCGTGCTGAACGACGATACGCTTCGGCCGGGGGATGTCGTGTCAACACATAGAGGGCTCTTCGTCTTTCGCGGCAGGTCTGGTGGGGACGGCGAGACGCCTGAATTCGTCCCGATTGCGCCGCGCTAGACACGCACACAACCTCTCTTATCGACTTGTCTGCAGTGAGATCGCGGCAATCGTGCGCATCGAATTGGTTCCCGTGACAAGTCAGATTGAACATCAAATTTAATTGTGTTCGCGCCGCGGATTGCTGTCATCTCCGAAAATCACGTTGCATTCGCCATGCGAGACAACTTGCGTCACGAGATCGTCGAATTCGTTCTGCTATTTCTTGCGCAAACAACAACGCGAAGATCGACATGCTGCAGAGAGCTCTAATGACATTGCCGCTTGCAAAGATCAGAGAGCGGGCATTCGAAGGCGCATTTTTCAGCGTGACGCTGGTTGCGATGGCAGGCTGGATCTATTTCATCACACTGTTGCTGGTGAAATTGTTCTTCTGGTTCCTCGGTTGATGAGAATCGAAGTTCACTTCGCGAGCAGAATGCTGCCCAAAAATTCTCGGGCATGGCAAGAATTTCAGCGCTGTCCATCATGATGTCGTCACATGTGGACGATGAGAATGACGCGAATGAACAGGGCATCCGGGGAGATCGAAACGTTCCGCAAATGGAAAGACTGCGATGGCGCCCGTCCTGATTCTGCTCTCGATCTTCTTCGCTGGTTTTGGCCTCGGCTACGCAACGCGCGCGTGGCGGTCTCACAAACGCCATGAGCGCCAGCGGCTTTACGCTCCCTATGGACCTTCCCGCCCTCGGCCGGCTACGCCCTTGGCCAGCACTCGACGTGCATTTTGAATGATTACAACCTAAGCCAAAGGAGGCGTGAGTGCGATGAACATCGGGAGTAACCATGTCTGGTTAGGTTAAGCCGTATCCACCGTTGTTCGGTCGGCGCTCGATGGCTAGGTTGCGCACGAATTTTGCAGGTATTTCATTGCCATTCGTGTTGCATTTGATTGGGGTCTTATTTGATGATCTGGCTGATTGCGCTAACCGTGCCGCTAGTGGGGGCTCCCCTTTTCCTTAGGGTCTATGGTCGACGTCTTGATGCGTTGACCGGTCCCTGGATCGCAAAGGAGGGGACGCGCGATGATTAGAGTGAGAGACAATGCCCCACGCCGATATTTCGTTGATGAGGTGGGGCGCCGCGTCTTGATCGGCTTGACGCATGAGGAGACGTTTGAATTCGAGCGGCTGGACGGGCAGGCGGCTCAGCATCGGGAGGGCAGGCAGGTCTCGTATGATGGAAATGGCCAGTGGATGGCTGACGGCGACGAGCGCTGGCTGGAACTCTATGCCAAGCACGAAGGTGCCTGGAAAGCCTGGATGGCGCAAAGACGAGCGGATCGGGGCGAAAGCTTTAGCCTTTTTTAACCATGCCGGACCCATCTTCTGGTCTGGCGCTTCAAACCGGAAAACGCGCGCATGTTCCAGCTGTTCTTGCGGGCTCGTACCCACAATTTCCTGAGAGATCGCCTCACCGGCGAGCAGGTGTTCCGCGCGCGTTCACCGGAGCGGGACGCCGAGACCGACCGGACGCGTATCGAAGCCATCATGGATGCCATCGAGAACGCCGTGCAGGCGGCCGAACGCGAGCAGGAGGGTCTGAACCGACGCGTTGAGGATGTGCTGGCGCGCGCCGCGGTGACCTTTGGAAACGGCGATGATGAATATCTGGAGCGTGAGGCCCTGGACACTCATCATCAAGATTTATTCGACAGGGAGATCCAAAACGGCCAACGCAGGCTAAGAGAGCTCTCTTCGTCGATTGCGCATTTCAAGTTCTTGAAGGCGGCGATGTTGAGCCGGTTTCCCGAGTACAGGCAGTCGATCAGCAGCAACTAGGCATCGGTAGGCGAGCTGCGGCGGTACACGCCTATGATGCGTCAGTTGTGTGGATGCCTTCCTTGCGTTCGGTCGAAGCTTACTATCGCGCGCTCGTCCAGCGGGTATCGGGCGATCTTCACCTGACCTCAGGAGATGAACCGATGACGGCGTCCCGTTTGTTGAGATTTTTTGAGCTGCGCCAAGCGTAGGGACACCGACCGTTCAGAGCGCTGCAATTTAGCAGCGATCAACCGCGGCGGATCTCCCGCAGCATCGAGCTTGAGCAATTCCGCTTTTTGGTCTTCGGTCCAACGCGTACTCTTGTTGCGGGCCATTGGCGCCGCCTTCGGCAGATTTCGTGCAACAGACTAAACCCATGCGGTGCACGAAGTTCCGCTCGCGCTCAGTCGCGCACGCGCAAAATGACCCAATAGGATGTGGCCGGCGAAAGTGATGCCATACCCACGGCGAATGCGCGGGAAAGAGATTGAATTGGGACTACGGCCTTTTGGTCTCTGTCCTGTTGAGGACAGGTCATCGCAGCAAAGGCTGGCTCAACCGAGCCCACGAGGGTCTGCGGCATCGAAGGCCTGTGCCGATTCCTGGATTCTCCTAACGATTCCTGGATTCTCCTAATACGTCAGGACTTGCTCCGGATAGGCCGGGTTGGCGTAGCGCACATAGGTGCGGACCGGACCGTAGTAGTAGTGCGGCTCGTCTCTCGTGCGCGGGTCAAACCCGTATGAGTAAGCCTGCTCGAGCGAATGGTGTCGGACGCGCGCTACGATCGGACAACCACAGCGCGGGCCGCAATAGGGATTGGGACCGCGATCAATGTAAGGAACGGTAGCGGCATGCCGTGTGATCGGAGGCACCGCGTAGTCGGCGGCAAATGATGGTGCCGCGGACGCCGCGGTCAGGCTCGACGCTAGCGCAAGAAAGGTGAGAGATGATCGCATGGTGTGCTCCCCAAAGTGTTTCAATCTTAGACGGTCCAATCGGGACGAGCAATACGTCCTAGCGTGCTGAGCCGGGTGAATTGCCGGCTAGCGATTTAACGCCGCCAAGAATGTGGGGGCGATAGCCTGAATCGCCTCTTCCAAGAACTTTTTGCCTCGGTTGGACGCGCGGCGATAGGCCGATACGATTGCGGCCTTCTGGTCGGGTTGACGGGTCAGCATCAGACGCACGTCCCCTTGCACCAATTCCCTTAGATCGGGGTCTGCGAGCGCGTCGAACCGCGTCGCCGTGTCCAGCCGCATCGGCATCAGCGCGGCCTCGTTTGGAGCTGTGAAATAGGCCATTCGGAGTGCTTCGACCGTTACCGGGCCACTCGGATCTCGTTGCGCCTCGAGCAACGCCAGGGCAAGCCACAGTTCTGCGTCGTAAGGGACCCTTGAAAGGGCGTTCGTGAGCTGTGATCGGGCGAGATCGTTTTCACCGCCCGGGCCGATTGCCGATTGGCCATGCCGGATCGCCTGAAAAGCCAGGTTGAGCGCCTGACTGCTCAGGACGCCGGAATCAAAGGGGGCGAGGAGGCTTACCCAAATCGGCGCCGCCGGAGAGGGCGTCAACGCTTGTTGCGGGTCGCGGGGAAATTTGGGGCGTCCGGAGGCAATCATCCCGGCGAGGGGCAATGCGAGTCCGTAGGCGCCGATGAACAGGGCGAGGCCAATCAGAAAGGCACGAATGGCGTTCGACGATTTCATTTAATTTCTCTGGCGAGCAAGTCTGACCACTCCGCTCGTGTCAAAGCGCCAGCAGGTGATCGTGCTGAATGGTCAACAGCGTCAAATTGCCCGTCGCATAGGCGCCGGTGTCGATGTTGGCTCGGTTGGAGCGGATATCTGGCTGTTGGACAGGCGTGTGCCCATGGACGATATATTTGCCGAAATTCTCATCACTCAGAAGAAACTCCTCGCGAATCCAAAGCAGGTCCTGTTCTTCCTGCTTTGCCAGCGGCACACCCGGTCGCACACCAGCGTGAACGAAAAAGAAGTCGCCGCACACGAAGCGTGGCCGAAGTCCTTGAAAGAACTTCATTTGATGCGGCGGAATGGCCTGTACCAGTTGTTGAATCAGTTCCGCCTGCTCGGCCGGGTCGGGATTGAGCGAGGGTCTCAGTCCATAAGATGTCAGCGTCTGGAGCCCGCCAAATTGCCGCCACTCGTTCAGCCGGGCGGGGTCCTCCAGGACATCGAGCAAAAACGCCTCGTGATTGCCCCTCAAGAACACAGACTCGTGCTTGAGGCCACGTTCGATCAGGAGCTCGATGGTCCGATTGGAGTCCGGACCGCGGTCAATATAGTCGCCGAGAAAGACATGAATCGCCCGCCGCGAGCCGATCGTCGTGAGGTCACGGTCGATCACGGTAAACATCTGTTGAAGAAGATCGGCGCATCCATGGACGTCGCTGATCGCATAGATGCGAAGTCCGTCCGGCAGCTTCGGCTTGCGTAGCTTGGATTTTGATCGCGACGATCTTAGCATTTACCGAAGGGCTTCCATGGCACTTTCGAATCGTAGGCCTGAATCATTGATGGCTCATGGTAAACGGAACGACAAACGCCCGTACGACTTTTGATTCTATTTGATGCGTCGAAATAGCACAGAATTTCAAGCTGTTACCGGTAGCCTCCTAGCCGATAAAGTCGTGGGGAGCAACCGATGCGTAACGTCTCGATCATGGCCGCGGGGGTAATCGCTGCGGTCGTCAGTTGGTTTCAGCCGGCGCATGCTGGCCTGTTGGGAATGCCAATGGGGCTGCAATCGGCAATTCAGCATATCAAGCTTGAGACGCCGACGTTGCCGCCGATGGCTTATACGCAGTTCTGCCTCCGCTACCGGGGCGAGTGCCGTGCGCGGCCGCTGTTTCGGGGCGGACCAGTTCGGTTGACCGAGGAACGATCGGCTGAACTAAAGGAAGTCAATCTGATGGTGAACCGGGAGATCAGCCCGGAGCGCAATGACCTTGGCCTCGCTGGCGAGCAGTGGCTGATCAACCCGGGCAGTGGCGATTGCAACGACTATGCAGTGAGCAAGCGACACGAATTGCTGGCGCGTGGATGGCCGGCGCGGGCCCTGCTATTGAGCGAGGTGGTTGTCAATTCAGGTGAACATCACCTCATCCTGCTGGTTCGCACCAGGAGCGGAGATGTGGTGCTCGACAACATGACGCAGGTCATCAAGCCGTGGTCGCGCGTTCCTTATCGCTGGGTTCGGATGCAGATGCCGAATTCCAAACTTTGGGCAACCATTGCGACCAGCCGGGTCTAATCTTGATTGGTCTAGACGCTGCTGGTTCGTCCCGCGCATTGCGAGATGCCGAGGCCGACCATGACGGCGAGAATGATCTGGACGGCGCTCGTCAGAAGACCGGGGTCGACGAAGCTTGCACATAGGGTGCAAAGCACGCCGGCAGCAGCCAGGGAAGCGAAGAAGGAATCGCGTCCCCGGCCGACGGCGCCTCGCAAATTGAAGAAGAAAAGCTGAAGGGCAAGTGCGGTGAGCGCTAGTAGTGCTGGCCGTCCCCATTCAATCGCAATCGCAACGGCGGTTGACGGCGGCATGACGGATCCGCTGCTCCCGAAATCCCGGTAGACGCGCGAAATCTCCGCAAAGCTGCCGACGCCGTTTCCGGCCCATGGGGAGCCCGACAAGGCGCGCTCGGCAATTGCGAACGATTCATCCGTTGGGGATTCGGAGAGCCTCAACAGGTCCGTCGAGGCGGCAGGCCGGGCGAGCCCCGCTCCGGTTGCGGCGATCAGGATGACCGCGAGAATCGTCGCCGGCCAGGGACGAAGTCCCAGACGGCGCACCGCTGTGACAAATAGCATCTGCGCAAGTCCGAGCCCGGCCAGGCCGAGAAGCTGCCTCCGGCCAAGTGCTACAATCGCTGCAACCGAAACCGCAATGCCACAAACGCCAAGCAGTATCTGCAACAGACGCGGAGCGGGAACAGGGAAGATCGCTTCGGAATGATTGAGATGTCGTTCGACCGCCATGACGATGATGGCTCCGTTGGCCAAAGTCGCGAGCAACGCGGTCAACGCGATCATGCTGCTGCTTGAACCATCATACGGGCCGATGCCTGCGACCGGGGTGGCTCGTTCCACCAAAAAGGCGAGTGCAACGAGCGTCGCGGCCGCCGTCAAGACCAGCAGGATTAGCTCGGCCCGGCGCCGGTCTTTGGTCACAAGCACGGTGGACACGATCACCGTCAGGACGGCCAGATACCAAACCAGGCTGTGCAACGTGGCACCGGGATTGACGCTGATGTGCCCGGACAGCGAGGGCGCATTCAACGCGATTGCCGCGCTGGACCAGATGGGGTTTGCTAGCGACGAGGCGGGTGAGGGGATGATCTGCACGATCATCCAGATGATCGGAATAAGAATCGCCAAGGCGAACCGTTTCAGGGTCTGCCTGGCCAAAGCGACCTCGGGCGAGGACGCAAGCATGGCAGCAAATGCCAATGTGAGAACGATCAGGGGGAGAATCGCAAACTGCACGTAACCGTCATTGGCAATGACGGCTGCCGGAGCCGTGGCCAACAGTGCGACCAGCAAGTAAGAGGCGATGGACACGGGGGACTATTTGATGCGCGGGGTTGCCGACCAGAAGCGTGATCTGGGGGCAAGTATCGCATGTGAATTGCGCGACGCCAAACGCTATTGGACCGCTGGAAGGCGCCCACTCCGTTGAGTCAGGATATTAGATTGCCAAGGGCGCCAGTCAGGCGAGCTATCGCCGTTGATCGAGGGATGCCCTCTTGTAGAGGAGCGCTACGGAAGCCTTGCGCGGAGATCCAGGCCGCGCAAATCGCGCAAGCAGCGTGCCCTGCGCCACAAGACCAAACGCGTAACCAAACTGCGGTGCGAACCCGACCAAAAGGCCATAGCCGAGGGCGGCCGCGATGCTCGCGCCGAAACTGAGCTCGATCGCGACGGTAACAATCGCTGAGAGCAGGCAGAACGGCACCAGAATCCAGACGCGAAAGGCCCAAGCCAGGACCGCACCAACAAGAAACAAGAATATGGCCGCCGGGATCATAAATGTGTCTCCGGCGTCCACCCTTTCACCCAAATTCCTAAGGAACCGTCAAGCGCGCCCTGTGCTGCCTTGAAGGGTTAACGAACGGCACAGTTCGTGGTTAGCGCTTTCATCGCTGCGGCAAGCCCCAGAATGGGTATTACGCCGCGTATCGCGCCGGGTTTGGCTTCGATCTCAACGGAAAGTTGGGGCGAATTCTGCCAATCATGGGCCGCGAGTTCCGATGCAGATTGTGGCAGCAACAAGGCTTCGCCGGCCTGAACGGCGGTTACTTCAAATTCGCTTCGACTGCTATTCGTACTCAGCACCACCTTGGGACGGTCACCACGCGACCTGCGTTCCAGAGTCACCAGAATGACTTCGATGCCTTTTTGGCCACATTGAAGGTTCAGACCGGCAAGGCTCAAGTCTGACTTCGAGGAATCTGCCACATGCATGACCGAGACAGCGTCGGGTCCTCCGGATGGGTTTTTGGTGCGAACCAGCTGCCATCCCCCCTCGAGCGCGGTAATACGGCTGGCGCTGGTGAGCTGCTCGGAGGTCTGTCGGTCGCATTGTCGTTGCTGAGCCGCGCTCGCGCCCGAGGTGCACCCTTGGAGCGGGGGATTTGCGAGCGGGGGATTTGCCGGCTCGGACTGGACAGTGCCTGCCAGTGACAGCATGAGCAGTGGAAAGAGACTCAAGCTTTTCATGGGTCGCAGTTGGGCCCAAATGGAATGCCAGACAAGCCTTGACGAATTGCTCAATGGTTTGGCAGTAGTGAATACGATCATAATAAATTTATTCATTGCAGTACACATATTTATTGCAATGCAGCATTTTTGATGGTTCTCTGAGTTAGGCTTCGATTTACCGTCGACGCATTGTGGAGGTGATTTTGATCCCTCAAAATCCAATTCCGGCCGTCCCCGCTGAACATGCGGCAGGAGGTCAGTTGGAGTCGGACCTGCGGATCGTCGCAAAGCGGTCCGGGCCTCGCATTAGGATTCCATATTTTGCCCTCCAGCACGTGCTGGCGTCTGTCGACGCGGTGGTGATCATGCTTGCCAGTGTGTTCGGCGGAGGGCTGTACCAGATCGTTGCCTACGGCGATCTCAATCACGTCGAGCCGGTCCTCGGCGCCGGTCCAGTGGCGGCCTTGCTCTACGTTCTCCTCGGGCACTCGACCGGATTCTACGACCTGCGCGAGGCGCTGGCGAAAAAGAGAAGGGATGTCGGACGCATCTTCGCGCAATGGTCCTTGGTCGGTTTGTTGCTGGCGCTGCTTGCGTTCCTCATGAAGAGCGGTGCCTCGTTCTCCCGCGGTTCGGTGATCTGTTTTGGCGGCCTGGCGCTTGTGCTGCTTGTGATGTGCCGTCGCTTGGCGAAGCGACTGGTGTCTGCGGCGGTCGCTGAAGGGCAAGTCCAGGGTCGGCGCGCGATCTTGTTGGGCACGCGCGAGGAGTTGGCTTCGCTCGGGGCAGAGGAGCTATTGGAGCAGTATGGCCTGAGCGAGGTGGAACGCGTTACTTTTTCAAGCCAGAGCAATGGCGGCTTCGCCATGACGGCCGATGAATCGTCCTCGCTTGAGCGAGCCCTTACGGTTGCTCGTGACTGGGGTGTCGACGAGATCGTGCTCGCGCTGCCGTGGAGCGATACCCGCAAGGTCGAGCTCGTGCGCGACGGCCTGAGGATTTCGCCGCTTCCGGTGCAATTGTTGCCGGACCGTCGCATTCGTTCGGTGGCGGGGAATCCGTCGTATCGCCTGCAGAACTCGCTGTCGGTGGAGATTCAGCGCGGGCCGTTGACGCGTACGGAGCAAGCGTCGAAGCGGATACTCGATCTTGTCGGAGCCTCGCTCGGTCTGTTCTTGCTGGCGCCGCTGATGTTGATGAGCGCACTCGCGATCAAGCTCGATTCACCAGGGCCCGTGCTGTTCCGGCAGCGACGCAATGGCTTTAATGTGAAGCAATTTTCGATCTTTAAGTTCAGAACAATGACCGTCATGGAAGACGGTGCGACCGTCGTGCAGGCTCAGCGCTTCGACCCGCGGGTCACCAAAGTCGGACGGATTCTTCGTCGCACGAGTATTGACGAGGTGCCGCAGCTGGTGAACGTGTTGCGGGGAGAAATGTCCTTGGTTGGCCCGCGGCCACATGCGCTCGCGCATGACAGCCACTTCGGCCAACTGTTATCGGACTATGCATTCCGGCATCACGTCAAGCCCGGCATTACAGGCTGGGCCCAAGTCAAGGGATACCGGGGCGAGACCGCACGCGTCGAACAGATGAAGGGGCGGGTGGATCGCGATCTCTGGTACATCAACAATTGGAGCCTTGGGCTCGACCTGAAAATACTCCTGCTCACCTGCCTCGAACTTGTGCGGCGCAATAACGCCTATTAACCGGCCTTTGCACAACACACGACCAGCCCTGTAGCCGCATTGCAACAACCGCTAGGTTATCACGGTTCCGGCGGCGTTTTCTACGCTCCGTTCATTGACTCATTTTGGGAATTCGCCGAGGTTGACGAGGAATTTAATGGGGACGTGGGTGGTGGTGAGACGGGGTTTCCTGTTCGTAAGCGTGCTCTTGGCTGTGGCGCTAAGCTCGGCTGGATGCTCAATTATGCCGATGTCGGGTCCTGAGGATCACGTCATCAAGAGCGAGCACACGGTGAATGGCCCGGAATACGGGCTGGTAAAGCTCACGCCCCAAGTCGTCGATATCGTAAGGGAATACGGTCCCGGTGCCATCGCCGGCTCGTTCCCGGATAATCGACCGCCGCCATCAATCAAGTTCGGTATTGGTGACGTGGTCGCAGTTTCGATCTTCGAGGCGGCCGCAGGCGGTTTGTTCATCCCGGCCGAGGCCGGTGTCCGACCGGGTAACTTTGTTTCGTTGCCCAATCAAAACGTGGATTCGGCGGGCTTCATCACGGTCCCTTACGCGGGTGCGATCAAGGCTGACGGGCGCACGCCGAGCGAAATTCAGCAGGACATCGTCAAGGCGATCGGCAATCGCGCTATCGAACCGCAGGTCGTGGTTTCGCTGATCACCCAGAATACCTCGCTCATCAGCGTCCTTGGCGAGGTCAATTCACCCACCCGTTTGACCGCCAATGCGGCCGGTGAGCGGATCCTGGACGTGATCTCCCGCGCCGGCGGTCCGAAGGGCCAAGGCTGGGAGACATGGGTGACACTTGAGCGAAAAGGAAAGCGGGCGACCGTTCCGTTCGGTGCTCTCGTCTACCAGCCGGCCAATAACGTGTGGGTGCATCCGGGGGATACGATCTACGTCTATCGTGAACCGCAGATCTTCCTGGCCTTTGGTGCGTCAGGCGCGCAGGGTCAGTTCCCATTCGATATGTGGAAAATCAATATGGCGCAGGCTATGGCCAAGGCGGGCGGCCTGCTCGATGCCCAAGCTGAGCCTAGCGGTGTCTATGTGTACCGACGCGAGCCGCGGGAGCTCGCAGAGCGGCTGGGCGTCGATTGCTCTAAGTATGTGGGGCCCACGGTGCCGATCGTCTACAACGCGGATTTCAGAGATCCGGCCGCCTACTTCCTCGCGACCAAGTTTGACATGCGGGACAAGGATGTCTTGTTCGCGGCCAATGCAGCCACGGTCGATACTGCCAAATTCCTGCAGTTCGTTCGTGTCGTGATCGCAACCGCCAACGATACGATCGTGACCGCGAACAACGCGCAGATCCTCAAGATCAACCTGCGGCAATAGTAAACTCCTCGCCACGTACCGTGTACGTGGCGATTTGGCCGGATGCAGGATCACCCTTTCGCGCCGCCAGCTGATCCACAGAACCGCGAATTCAGCGCTGCGGATCACAATCTACGGCAATAGGGGCGGCCGGTCCGCGCGACAGCGCGGAGCCAGCTATTCCCAGGGTACCGAGGTGTAACGTTGCTTCGAGGTACAGGACCGCAACTTTGCTCAATGCTTGTTCGGTGTACCGGCCGCCGCTTCCAGCCGGCGAATATCTAGGCGCGTAACGACCACATGCGCACGCGAGGCTCCATCGAAGCTCGCGAAATAGAATCGTCCTTCAGGATCCCATGCATCGTATCCTGTATGCGCATTCAGGTTCTTAAGCGATGGGTCCAGGTCGGCAAAATTACACAGGATTTTGGTGGTTGCTGCATGCAGGTCAAACGCAAATAAAGCGCCTGCTTTGCCGTCTGATTGAAAACTTGTGCCGAGGTAAGCCGTATTTCCATCAGGCGAGACATTGAACAACCAAATATAGGCTCGTTCTTGAAGGTCGAGTTGCCCAAGGTACGACCAGGACGGACCATCTTCGTCGAACCTATAAATGTGACCTTTGTCGTCCGAGAAGAAGCATCGCTTTTTGTCGTCCAGGCATTGCCCCATCTCGAGAGCCTGCGCGATCTGAAGGGGCCAATCCTTGCGCTCGCCGAAACCCGTTTCGGGGTCGTAGTAGAAGATGTGTGCGAAAACTGAAGGGCTGTCCGGAACGCTTGCCGTGAAATAAAGACGGCCTCGGCTATCTACCCACATGACGCGACCGGTATAGACGAAATGCTGATCATAGGTAGCCGGCCTGCCCAAACGGGTCGTCCGGCCGCTGGACACGTTGTAGCGGAATATCTCGCCGGTGGGCACGCCTGCTGCATAAATCAGATTTCGCTGAGGATCAGAAGCAAGCGTTACAACGTTGCCGTGGTCGACGGCTGTGCCAGCAGGTTCTGATGCGCTCAGATCGTCAAATCTCTTCTGCGCCGGATCATATGCGTACCAATGAAAGCCTCGTTCGTTGAGGTACCCGTCGTCGAGAGTTGAGCGGTTCATGGTGGCAACATAAATTTTGCCGTTGTGCCAGAGTGGGCGCGTGTGGAATTTTTGCGCCGTCTCGCCGGGCTGCCAATTATTGGCCGCTTCCGATGCGGAATGGGCATCACCCACAAGCCGCAGCGATCCCGTTTGCCAGTCGAGCTGGTAAAGGGCCGAGTTCGTCTGGTGATCCATCCCGCCCACGTAAATGTCGCCGTTCGGTGACGAGCCGGTCGCGTGCCAGCTCTGAGTGGGGCGCAGTCCGTTCGGCGTGTCAGGCAACGTCCAGAGCCAAACGCCGTCGAGTGCGCCTCGCCGCCCCGTATTTGCGGTTGTGTCGGATACGGAGGACGTTTGCCCGTAACCAGGAGAAATGAAGCTGAATAGGACGGCCGCGATGAGTGATATCAAAGATAGCTTACCCATCGGAACTCCCGCTGCATTTTGTTACCTCAAGGCGCATAGCTTTGCGCAAGCAAGCTCTTGCGATTGGCGTTTACCATCCGGCGTCTTCCCGACGAGATGGAACCCTGAAAGGAATCGAGCAGCCTTCTACGGCAATCTGATGTTGCTGGCTGGTTCCGAGGACGCCCGTAGTTTCTAGCTTCGCAATGTCGATTGATCCCGCCTCAACGCCAAGGTCGAAATTCCGGAGTTTCCACGCCAGGAATCTGGGTGGTCAGGCCTTCGGATCGCAAAGCGCGTTCCAGCTGCACGCGGAAATCTAGTCGTACGGTGGAAAGACCTGCGACCAATTCGTCTCGATTTCTCCAGCCTGCAGATTTGAGTATCCTCACCGCGTCTCGAATGAGGCCCGTCCGCACGATCGAAACAAACTCATTCCGGACGCTCTCCTGTAAGTCAGACGGCAGCACGTCATAGATTGCAAGTACGTAGGGACTGCGAAGGGCGATCCAACCTTCATATGGAGCGAGTTTGTAAGACATGCGCAATTCACCGATATGGTCGCTTATCTGCCCGCCCTGATTAATGGCGCTCCAGTATTCAATGAACCATAAAAGGCCGTCGGTCGGGATGCAGTTCAGCGCTTTTCTTACAGACGAGCGGAGGGAGCTTAGGCGTTCATCGGCGAGGCGCGTGTCAAGCGAATCTACCGCCATCTCATAAAGACGAAGGCGGATAATGGTCGCGGCTCGAATCTCGCGAGGACTACAGATTGCCCGGTTTTCGGCGGTGGACAATGCGGCTTCGGAGACAGGATTGCGCTTGAACGCTGTGCCCGAGAGAATCGCGTTGGCAACGCTATCGAGTTGCACTTCCTGCGTTGGGTTACGAAGAAAAAATGCAGCCCAGCCGGCTGAAATGAGTGCGATCAATACGAGGATTGACTTACCAACGGTATTGACCATTGGCTTCCAGGCTAATCCACATACCCGTATCGTGAATAATAACGGTTGCGGTAGTAGCCTCCGCTATGCGTATCGTAACGGCTCATGGCGGCGAGATTCACCTTGTTGAGAACTGCGCCCATGAGGCGCTCACGAACCATTGGCGTTTCTCTGATCACGCGCTCGACGATGTCAACCTTCGACTTCGCCCATTCGATAACCAAAATATACGAGTCGGCTAACGGGCCTGTCGCACGTACGTCGATAACCGGCGCCAACGGGCTGAGGTCCAGGATGATGCGGTCATACTGCTCGCGCAGATCTTGAAAGAACTTTTGCATTTGCGCGGAAGCCAGGAGGTCGCTGGAGTTCGAGAACCTTGAGGTTACCACGCAAGGTAGGAAGTGCAGATTGGTCTGCGGATCGACCCAGAGCGCATCCTTCAGGTCGACTTTCCCGAACACGACGTCGATGAGTCCAACATCTGCCGACCGACCAAGACGGTGGGTTAGACTTGGATTACGAATGTCGCCATCGATGAGAAGCGTGCGCAGTCCGCTCTGCGCCGTGGTTTGGGCCAAAGCCTCGCTCACAGTCGATTTCCCTTCGTTGGGAAGAGCCGAAGTGATCGCAACGACCTTGTGTGGGGAGCCGTAGTTACTTAGGTCGGTCGCCAACTTGATCGAACGAAACGCCTCGGCGAACCGCGAAAACGGTGAATTGATCGCGAAGCGCCCAACGCTGTTGTCGATCGTAAGCTGCCGGTCGCCTGAGCGGGGCAGTTGAGCCAGTCCCGTCTCCACAGCACGGCCCATTTGGCCGGCGGCAATAGTTGAACGAGAGTCCGGCCGCGCATTTGGCCTCCAAACGCTGAGGAATGGCAACCTTCCTTTGAGGCGGTTCAGCCAGCCCTTTGGGGTCTCGTCTGCTCCGAAATCAACGATTGGGACAGAGGCGAGGCAGTTGGTCTGAAGGAGCCTTTCGACCTGATGGACGGTCCTGTAGGCGCGATCGACCATCTCAAGGAAGATCGCGACCAGACCCGCAAGGATGCTGCCACCGACCAAGCCCGCCAAGAGAACCAAAACTGTCTTCGGCGCGGTCTTTGGCGACGACAGCTCCGCGGCCTGGGTGATAACCCTTGCCTCCGTAATCGGGAAGGATTGCTGCTGCACCGAGACCATATAAAGTTGCAAGAAATTGTCCGATAGTGCGCGCGCGCTCTGGGCGTTGCTTTCCAGATCCTTGAGCACGATTTGTGCTTGGCTGGTATCATTCGATAAGGCGATCGTATCGTTAAGGCTCTTCTGGCTCGCCACCTCGCGAGCGTTGGCGATCGCTAGGTCGCTCTTGTAGGCCTCGGCTGTCCGTCGAAGCTCGTCCAGAATAGAGCGCCGGATCTCGCGCATCTGATTGCGGAGATTCACCACCGCGAGATGGGTAGGGCCGTAACGATTGGACCAGTCCGATGCTTTAGCTGCGTAGTCAAGATAGGTCTGGCGAAGCTTTGTGATGACCGGATTGGCCATAGTATCGTTGACGGTTGCCAGATCAGTCAAAATGACCTGAGAGTCGCTCTCGTCAGCATTGAGGATTGAGGTGATGCGCTGCAGCTTGGCCTCGGCTTCCGCGCGCTTGGCTCGGGCCTCGGTCAGGCCACTGTTGATCTCGGCGAGTTGTTGCTCGGTCAGCAGGCGACCGCCAGCATCCACTATGTTGTTCTTTGCCTTGTAGTCGACCACCGAGCGCTCAGCCGTCGAGGCTTGAGCGCGGAGCTCCTTTAATCGGTCCTGCAACCAGACGGCGGCACGGCGGGAGGCCTGATATTTCGATTCAAGAGAATCCGTAATATAGTTCTCGGCTATGGCGTTTGCGATCCGAGCTGCCAATTCGCGAGACGTCGATTGGTAAGCTATCTCGATGACGTAGCTCAAGCCGACCCGTTTGATCGTGAGACCAGCTTGAACGCGCGCAATGGCGCCTCGCATCAACTCAAGATCGGAAGGCTTCTCGTCGGGAAAGAAATCCGAAAAGAGCTGAGTCACGCTGCTCAACAAGCCGTCGTCAGCGCGCATGAATTCGGGAGAATCCAAAAGGTGAAGGTCCTTGATGACCGCCGCGGCGATCGTCTCGGACTTCAGGACTTCGACCTGACTGTCGACCATCGCGGAGTCGATGGGGTTGTCACCCGCCCCCGGTGCCCCTTGAGTCTGAAGCCCCTGCATCTTCCGACTGTCGATCATCAGAACGGCGGTGCCGGTATAGCGCTTGGTGGCGGACACCAGATAGCTACCCGCCAGGGCCAGGCAAACCAGCATCGTGACGATCATCACCGGATACTGCCTGCTGATCAGGCCAATGGCGCCGGCAACAGTCTGCTCCAGAGACGCCTGTTCAGCGCCCTGGATCTGCGGTGAGGAAGAAGTTGGAATTCTTGTCTGAAGCATCCGGCCCGTCTAACTGAACTGGTTGCGCGGCGGCTATTCAAAAAACGGCGATCATCCGCACGCCGACAAACCGGATGTCCAAATCAACAACGCCTCAGCAAATGCCCTAAAGCATCAGCACGAGCCGGAGACGCTGCAGACGATGGTCGTTGTCGTGGTTGTTCCGCCTGCTGAGCTCGCACTACCCACGCTTGAACTGAAATAGCTCGTGGGGTTGTTCGATACGCTATTCGCGGAGAAGGTCTGGAACGAGGAGGCTCCAAAGAAGGAACCGGTCGTCGAGCTGGTCTGACCGCCAACGCCTCCGGAAGACCCGCTAGCGGCGCCTGAGAGAGCTACGCTTCGGGTGGGATCATTGCCAGTAACGGCTGCATATTGCGCGTTAGCATCAGTTGAGCCCGTCGCGCCTAGATCGCCCTGAATCTCCAAGGAAAACGTTAGATCGGTCGTTTTGCATACATTGGCGGCTTTTCCCAAGCCGGTGCCAATCGCTTTTTGAAGCGCCGAGGTGGAAGGTCCCTTGCTGGTCAGGTCCTTCAAGATGGTGAGGATTGCGGGGAGCGCCTGAGGGTAGGAGGCAACAAAGGTTTGTACGTCAGCGGCAACTTCTTCGGGGCTGCGAGGTCCATTCGGACCCTCCAACAACGAGGAAGGGGCCGTTGTGAAAGCTGCCGCCTTCTGTGCAGTGTCAGGATCGCTAACACAGGCGGCGAAGCTGGCCGTGGATAGGGTAATGGCGAAGGCACAGGCCGCCACTGAAAGCATCAGATTCGACGACAACAGGCGTCCGGGCGTCCTCATAGATCCTAACCTCTTCCAACCGTCTAATTCGGTGTTTTTAATAGAAAATTAGGTCAATGTACAGCGGCCAAAGTGGGGCCAGGCGGCTTAGGTTAACGTCCTTTGGCGGAGAACGATTGGGCCATTCCCATGCCCAAAATGGGGCCGATTGCGAGGGCGAAGCCGGGAATCTGTAGCGGAAAATCGACCTGCGAATGGACAATGGCTAAGACGCCAATCCAAAAGGCGCTGGTTGGCAGTATCGCATCACGGTTGCGGCTCAGCATTCCTCGGCCCAGTATCGCCAGCATGGCGGCCCACCCAATGCCCACCACGAGCGTGAATGGAAGCCCCATTTCGGCGGCTAGCTCGAGGGTGGTGTTGTGCGCCTGCTCCCAGACCCCATACGACGGAACATCGCCGCTTCGGTAGGATGGAAAAACCCACCGGAACGTGCCCAAACCCGAGCCAAGCCAGGGATAGTCCCTAATGATTTCAACGGTCGAGTTGTAGGTTTCCCAGCGTGCCACGTCGAAGAAACCTTGGAGGCCAAATCGCTGATTGACGCGCGGAGCGAACATCGAAATTGCAACCAGCACGAATGCAACTGCAGCTACTGGAAAGATCCGGAGAAGCCGCCGTCTTTGTAGCTTTCTGCGGAAGTGAGTTCCGAAAGCTCCAGCCAAGCAGAATAATGCCAGCACCGAGCCGGCGCGCGATCCCGTGAGCATGGTTGTGGCGAGCATCACAAAACAGGCAAGTAAATAGAAAATCTTCCGCGGCGACGCTGCTTGCAGACGAGATCTGACCAGTTCCAACCACAAAATGGGCGCCTCATCAGAGCGGTGTCCGCTGAATCGTGTTGCAAAAAGTACCCACCCTAATGTCACTGCTCCAAAGTACGATGCCGCGACGTTCGGATTAACGAATGTCCCGGTTAGCGAACTCAGATAGTTGTACTTCTGGTGCCATAGAAAATAGTTGGGCCAGAGCACGAGCGCGACAAGCCCATAGATCGCGTAAGCCAAACCCGAACCTAGGAAGCTGATAAAAAGCGTCTGTGCAGCGAGCCGGTCTCGGCCGATAAGATAGCCGCAAAGGATAGATAAAAAGAGCGCGATCTGCGGTCCGGCGGAGAAAAGGGCTTGATTGCGAGCTGCGGCAACGGAGCCGTCCAGCTCTTCTGCCAGGATAGTTGAAGCCTCATTCCAAATTGCAGCTGTCAGATGTCGCGACACCAGAGCCGTCCAGCCCAGTTGCTCACTTATGACCGCAATCCAAGCCAGTGAGATCGCCGTGAAGCCAAATAGAAAAGCGATGTCCCGAGGGACAAGCGCTTGTAGCGCAGTGAGGAAGAGAATCGCCGAAAGCAGAGATACCCAAACGGCCACGATACGCATATCCATGGATCCGAAGGGAAGTGGCGCCAACGCAATCAATACGCACAAACCGGACGTGGCAACGAGAGTAGAGTTCGTCGGCTGTCTTCTTCCAGGAGTGCCCAATGCACCGCTTGCAAGGCGAGCATCAACTCTGGGGTTGAGCAGGGTGTCTCGATCGGGATCAAGACGCTCCATCAATCGAAGTCCTTCAGCCTCGATTCCCGCTTCCATTCGGCCAGAGAGCTTTCCAGGTCATACGAGAACCTAAATCCGCTGGCGACCAGACGCTTGGGCAGGATGTTCGTAGAAAACCACAACTTTCGTACTCGATCTCGATTGATGCCGGTCTTCATGCCGACCGTCTGCAGCGCCTCAAATGGAAGCGCCGCCATATTCATGAGCCAGATCGGAATGACGAACTGCGGCTGGTGATAGCCTGCCACGCGCGCGAACGCCGAGCAGATCTCGCTGATCGTATATCTGTGCTCGAAGCTGAAATTGTAGATGGAGGTGCCTTCATTGCGCGCGGACATGAAGATCATCGATGTTACGAGATCCCGCACGTAGCCGCACGATTTGATCGTATCTGTTCGACCAGGATAGATAAAGGCTCGCCGTTCCATCATTCTCGACAGGCGCGTAAAGTTTCCTCGTTCGTAAGGACCATAAATCACGGCTGGACGAACGATGGTGACCTTCCGGTCTGGAGCCTCCGATTGCCAGAGCAGGTGTATCTTTTCGGCCGCAAGCTTGGAGCGTCCATAGGCGCTCACAGGGGCGGGCTTGGCCTCTTCGTCGAGCGCAGCTTCGCTTGGTCCATAGATCGAGATCGAGCTCGTGAAGATCAAGTTCTTGCTTCGTGTTTCGTTTGCAAATCTGCAAACATTCACAGCGCCCAGGACGTTCGTGTAGTAATAATCGCCATCGGGGTGTCCTGGCGTTACATGAACCGCCGCCAGATTGAAGATGTCGGCTGGGCTTCCGTTAGCGATATTCGGATCAATCGACTCGCGAACATCGTGGCATAGATATTCGACACTGGCGATATTTGCCCTCGGCGGACCAATGTCCACCGAGACCACTCGCTCATACTTTCGAGAGGCCACGAGTTCAGCTGCGAGGTGCGTTCCGACGAAGCCTGCGCCGCCGAAGATAATGACTTGGGTAGGATTGGACATCGATCAGGGCTCTACTCGACTCAGGTTGTTTGCCTCATTGCGATAGGTCTCTTTCAGGATATCGTAGTTGATCGCGCGGGTTAAATCGACTGGGTGCTCGATTGTGCGCCTCTGCAAGAGTTGTGAATGCAGAGTACGAATTCGCATTGAATCCATTTCGCCAAATCTTGCTCCAAAGGGGCGCAAGAGGCTGCGTTGTGAATCCATGAGGCGAAAGACCAACGGAGTCGGCAGCGGGGTGACCATAGAATTCGCTATAATGGGAGTTGTTCGGCTGAGGTTCGCGTACGCTGCGCTCCAGCCGCCGGCGATCGCCGTCAAAAATTTCTCGAGTGTGTTCGATCGTGCGAGGGCTCGCTCCTGAGCGAAGAAGACGGGGCCTGGTGCATGGACTCCAAAGGCTTCCGGACGAAGTATCTTATATTCGACATTCAGGTGCTCCAGCTCCATACCATCGACATCACGACGACCAAGGAGGACATCTATCTTTCGATCCACGAGATCCTGCAAAGGCGTGTTGCTTTCCACCAAGAAAAGCTTGCTTTGGGCCAAAGAATTCCTGCCGATGAAATCGTTGAGAATGGTCGCGAATTCGGGATGCGGCTTGTATCCAATTCGTTTGCCCTCCAGGTCTTGCGGCGTCAGCAGCTTGGTCTCGGGCAGCGCATAGAACTCTGCCGGGGTCACTGCATAAAATCCGGCGAAAGCCACAATCGGGAGTCCTCCCGAGCGTGCCTTCAAGAATCCTGCGGTCGAGGCGATACCTATCGTGTTCTCGTCGGCCACTACCGCGCGGATTGCGTCATCGTCGTCCAGGCCTGCCACCAAGTGAACGCGCAGGCCTGCTTGCGCGAATAGGCCATCGGAGACCGCGATGATCATGCCGGCGGCAGAAACCGACAACGGCGTGCTCAGCTTGACGGTGTACTCAGCAAAACCGGCTTTAAGCTTTGGCGCCTGGCTTCTGGTTGGTTTCGGGCCGAAGAGGACATAGGCTACCGCGCAAACAATGAATAATCCGCCGAGGAGGCGTAATCCATGGTGAGATTTGCGGGCTTTTCGCTGGGCTCTTGTCATGTCGGCGCACTAATAATCTATTCTTGGTATCAATAAATTATGTTGGCGAACGCTCGGGCGGGGAAAGGAAGCAAAGACGTCTCGGATCCGGTTAGAATAGTTCACGAAACTCGTAACGAAAATAGGTCGAGCCCGACGCGATCCCTAGCGTCCTTTGGAGCCTCTGATAACCCGCCAAAGGCACGATGATGCAATCGGAGCTTCCAGCATAGCAAACTTGGACTCGGATGGATTGGCCGCAGATGTTCTCGACCAGTACGTTCTGGTCGATGATTTTCGGATTGATGATCTGTGCACGCGCTGAGGGGTGTACAGAGATGCAGAGCCTGCCGTCGGGGGTCTTGTGATTTCCCGCAAACTTACCGTTCATTGGTAGGAACGGATTGGCGGGCCGACCGGATCCGCCGCTGCCGCCGTACATGGGGGCGGACGATTGCCCATACCCGGAGACTTGAGCATGAGCGGGTAGAATCCAAATGGAAGCAACCACCATCAGCCAGCCGATGAGACGGCCGATTCGAACGTTCTTCAGCGCGAGGAGGCGATGTATCATTGCAATACCCAGGTGCTGGTCAAGACCGATCAGGGAGCTCCGCGGTCTGCAATATCTCGATCAATCCAAAGCCCGAGACATGATGAAAGGAAACTTTCTGGCCGTCGAATAGCACTGCCGGAGTGGGTGGGCTGACCAATATGATATCGATGCCTGCGGCCTCTAGCTCACCAAGTGCCTCTTCCGCATTGGGGCATGTATAGCATAAGTGGTAAATCATCGAGCCGGTTTTGCTTATAAGCTTATCGATCGGGGAGGGCCCGTCACCGGGCCAGATCACCTCGACATCCGGCATCGTTGGATGGTGGCGCATCGCGAGATTGACCCGCTGGAGCGGATCAAAGACCTGATTGCCAGCTGTGTACCCAAGCAGTTCCAGGTAGCGAAATGCTTCTTCAGGGGACGCGACCGCAAGACCCAGATGGTGAAAAGCAAAGTTGCCCAAATCGAGTGCGGGGGTGCGTGCAGAGCTGGACACGTCAATATCTCACGTCGTCTTCTTGCCGATGAGTTCGACGAATTCCCCGACGTTTTTCATGCTGCCGATTTCAGATGCTGAGAACTTTATTCCGAAAGCCTTTGAGACCGCGAGAACGAGACGAATGTGAGAGAGGCTGTCCCAGCCGTCGACGTCATCGGCCGTCGTTTCAGGCTCGAGCCCAAGGTCATCCTCGTCGAAGACCTCACGAAATACCGTTGTAAGCTTGGAGTAGATTTGAGCTTGATCCATCATCGTACCTCGTTTTCGCTCTCCGAATAGCGTCCCGCTACTCACTGATGCGTTTCTGCCTTGGATTGATCGGGGCCGCGCAGGGAAACATGGGCCTTTTCGGTGTGTTCCCGACACATAGACGAATTTAGGACGTTTGCCAGTCGATTCGACCAGATGTCGGCCAGATGCCGCTTGGCATGTACTTCATCGGAATAGTCCTGCTCGTTGCTCAGGTCGCTCATCGACATCGAGACGAAATTCCGTCGCCCGTCGAATTGACGCAAGATATCCGCGAACGCTTCCTCGTAACTGTGCTGAAATGGGCTGGCGTCCCGATGCCAGGCCGGAATGGGAAGATCAACCAGCACTACCCGTTCTCCCGAACCAAGCAGCGTTTCGATGAGGTCCTTCAACTGTGCGACTTGATCCGGGGAAATCTTGTCCTTTTTTCCCATCGTCTCGTTCCAATAGTCGAGAGCTTTCTTCTTGTCCTGCTCGGACATTCGGGCGGACTCGCGTTCAGCCTCGTTGCGCTGAGCGGACTTGCGGCCGGTCAGCAGCAGATTGACGCCTGCTCTGGCTTCGCGAGTGATCTTCTCGATGACCAGGATGGGACGAATTGCCAAAACGCCAGCATCCAGCCAGCTTGCAGGAAGGAGCGCGACAGGGCCTTCGGGGGTCCGCCGATAAAATCCGTAGCGATACTTCTCAAGATCGACATCGGTCTCCCCGCGATTGCGATCAGGGTCGGCATACTTCAGATCCGAGTCGACGAACATTCCGAACCAAACGCCGATTACGAAGGTGTTCGAGGGCCGATCGGCCGGCTTTTGAACCTCGTGCACAAGGTCTACGATCTGTTTCGCCTCGGAGATGTTGGCGCCGCCAACGGCGAGATTGCTGACCTTCGCGCAGGCCACTTCTGACTGAATGGTCTTTTGTATGAAGCCAACTCCGGTGTTTGACGCGCCCACCAGAATGGCCTTTTCACCGGGGGTATTGAGAACGCTCCGTCCCAGGAACACGTACTTGGGAACGGTCATGTAGAGCGTCTGCTCGGCGTTCTGAAAATCGCGCTGCCCGTCGTTTTCCGAGTCCGGAAACATGAGGAAAGAAAGCGCGCCGAGCGTAGCGTAAAGAAAGGCAAATGACGCAAAGGTCAGCGCAGCCTGTCGCAGAATGTGTTTCAAGTCAGAAGGCCTTGTAGACGAAATCGGGAGATTTGTGCAGCAGTGTCGTGATCACGACGATTGCCATCATCTTGCTCGCGAGAGAAAGGTTCCGGCCAATGAGGCTGTCACGAACCGACAAAAGGAAAGTCGGGGCAGTCAGGTGTGGAACGATGCGGTCGGTGACGAACCAGAACAGTGCAAACGTGCCGCCGATGACCAGGAACGCCGCGGACACGCCAGCCACTCCAAGCTTTCCGATCAAACGATCGAAATCCGACAGTTCGGGTACCCATAGGCAGGTCAGTGCCAACACGAAATAGGCGATCGTGATGCCGCGGGAAAGATAAATGTAGGCGGTCCGCTCGGTCAGCGCCCGGTAGCGCTTCTTGCCGAGGCGCTCGGCGCAAGCAACCTGCCAAAGCTTGTTGACGCTCGCGCCCGCGCCCATCAGGAGGCCGTAGATCACGAATACCACCGTCGTGCCGTGCCAGACGCCCATGACAAGGAACGTCACGAAGAACGCGAGCACGCCCAAATAGGCCGTCAATGCGGGCGACGGAATCCACGACATCAGGAGCATGACCAGCGGATTGAAGAGATAGAACTTGAACCACTGCGACAATGTCATGTGCCAGCGTTGCCAGAACTCCAGGAAGGTGCGGGCAGAGAAGGGCCGGTCGAAGTTTTCCGGTAGCTCCTGTCCCAGCAGAGTCCCGCTGCCGATGACGATGTCCATGTAGCCGGAGAAGTTGTAGTAGAGATAAACGGTATAGAGGGCGGCGGCTGCGGCATAGAGGCCGTAAAGTTTCAGCGCGGGCAGATCGGCGGCCTGGAGAAGCTGAGGCTTCAGGAACGAAAAGCCGTATTCGGCAGTAGCTGCGACGATGACAAACTTCACGTAGCCAGTGATGACCCGCGCGAAAGCGTCGTAGACCCTGGTTGAATCGAGCTCGCATGCGGCCACGCCATCCGTGGTCCGAAAGTCCTGATAGCGCTGGATCGGGCCCGAGACGAAGCAGAGAAAGTTGCAGGTGTATCGGAAGAAGGCGAGCGGATCGGTTCTTTCGCTGAGATCGCCAGACTGCACGTCCACCATGATGTGCAATATCCGGAACAGAATGTAGGACAGGCCGATCGTGAGGTAGGGAAACGGAAGGTGACCCAGGTCATCGAAGAAGGAGAAGCGCTTCAGGAAGATGTAACCGCCGAGCACGCCAAGGATGCCCAGGCTCAAAGCGAGCGCTGATTTCCAGACCTCGAGTACCTTGACGCAGAGATAGCCCAGGAGAAGGAACGAGAGCAGGGGCAACACCTGGATCGCGTCGGTAAGATAGCTGCCGATGAAGAAAGCGTTGGCCAATCCGAGCACCGCTCGGCGATACGGCACGGACGCGCTGATGTGGTAGGCAACCACAACAGCGGCGAGAAACGCAAAGAACAGAGGAGATGTGAGACTCATTGGCTACGGTCCGAACTACGCTGCCTGCCGGTGCGCGCCGGATCAGGCTGGCTCCAGATGTGGGTAGTCGCGCTCGACCGTCATCGGCGTTTCGCCGAGTTCAACATCGGTCCGCAATTCCCATCGCGTGCGTCCGTCAGCCTCCTCGCCGGCCAGCGTGAAACCGAGCTTCTTGTAGTGCTCGCGCACCATCTCGTTTCGTTCGGTCGGAATATAGACACCTTCCAGATTCGATATCCCGGCGGCGCGCGCCAGGAACAGGATTTCGGCAAGCACCGCTCTTTCTACGCCCCGTCCCAGCACGCGGCAGCTCATGAGCCACGTGTCGATGGTCCACCATCCCGGCCGGGAGGGTCGGCAAACAACCACGCAAATGAGTCCGTTGTCGCCAAACTTGTCCAAGAGCCGCGCGTGCAACGTCATCACGCCAGGATCGAGCTCGGCCTGCTCGACTTGGGATTCGGTATAGCGATAGGTGGTCAGGTTGAACTGGTTGCTCTTGTTGATCAACTGGGTGACGCGCGATCTTGTTGTACGATCGAAGCCCCCAAAGACGATCCGCATTTCCAGCGACCGCAGATAGGACTGGAGGTCGGTGGTCTGGCCTTGCAGGCTGAGGCGCCGCGCGTTGGCCTGATACATGTCGGCGCGGGAGCGATCCTCCTCCGAGAAACTGATTGTCTCGAAGTAGCCGGCTGCAGCAAGCGTACGCGCGTAGCCGGCAGGATCACTGTCGAGTTCAGGGACGGAGACCTCGGGAATTTCTCGCCGGACAAGACCTCGCTCGACGGGGTTGTCATCGAGAAAAACCATCGATTCGAGGCCGAGCGCGAGCTCCTTCGCGATCGCGCGGATATTTGACGCCTTATCGTCCCAATTAGCTTGGAAGACCGCAATGTGATCCTCCTTCAGGAGCATGTCGGGATGCTCCCTGAAGGGCCGTCTTGCGACCTCATCGTTGTTTTTCGAGCTCACCGCGAGGACGATGCCGCGAGCCCGGAGAGCGAGGGCCAATTGCTGAACCGACAGGAAAGCTTCGCCCGTAGCGTCGCCCTGAGCGATCTGAATTCCGTCGAGCCCGTCGTCGCCGATCACTCCGCCCCAGACCGTGTTGTCAAGGTCGAGGATGAGACAGCGGCGGCTCTTGCCCCGCATGGCACCGATGATCCGGCAGACGTTTTCGGCGTATAGCGGCACGAACGTGTCGGCGAAAGGCAGCTTCGCGAAGTTCCATTGCGCCGGCGAATGCCAGTCGGCAAGACCGACAGTCTCGGCGATTCCGGCGACGTCGAGAAGAAGGTCGCTCGATTGCTGTACGGACTGGCAGATCCGCCGGTTGAACCGGTCAACCAGGTCTCTCGTGGTTCCCGTCAGCGCGCGATCGAAGGAGCCGAATAGTCCTTCCGGAGGAGCGGCTACGGTCTGCACGATGCATACCGCGCCGCTGTTCTGGGTGATGGCGGAACGGATGGAATCCACGAGGCCGATTGCGGCGTCAACGGTCTCAGCTGCCGCCTTTTCGCTGCCGGGAGTGGCCTGAAGTGCGAGAGCTCGATGATCGAGGGCCACGAGGACTGCGTCCGGTCGCGCCCTGTTGAGCGCGGAGTCCGGTTGCAACGCATCTTGCAGGAACTGATCGTAGGCGCCCGTAATGCATTCGAGCGAAAAGCCGTGGCGTGCGGCGGTTGCGATCAGGACCGGGACAATGAGGTCAAGGGTCCCGTTCCCGATCAAGCCAAGCCGGAATGGAGCCAATGGCTGCAGGGAATGTCCCTGTTTGCGAGCGGAAACGATGGTCCGTCCCAAGCGTGAAAGCTGCTGCTCGTTAAGGGCATGGGTCGCGAGAAACCGGATCTGCTTTCCAAGGTCGACGCCGGTCGTCGTCAGCCCCTTGCAGCGGGGCGCGAAATCTTCAGGCGGTCTTGGAAGCCAAGACAGTTCTCTGTACTGTTCTACGGACACACTCTATTCCAGCTTGTTTTTGGCAGCGAATTCAACGAATTTGCCGTACCCGACGTCGAAAATCCAGCCGATAATCTATGCACGATGTTCGAAAATAATTCGACAGTTTCATGGCTTGGCGTTGTCATCTGCGGGTGGCAGGATGGACTTATACCGGATATGTGGTCGAAGAATCGTTTTCGGACAACAGGTTCGGATTAACGTTACGGTCGTGAGGATCAGTTGTCGCCTGAGTTAACCCTGTCCGTCGTCATTCCCAACTACAACTATGCGAAGTTTGTGGGAGCGGCGATCAAGAGCGCGCTGGAAATCCGTTGGCCGCGAGTCGAGGTTGTCGTTGTTGATGACGGATCGACCGACAATTCACTCGAGGTGATCGAGAAATATGCCGACAAGATCACCATCGTCAGGCAGCCGAACGCCGGTCAGATGCAATCTTCCGTGAACGGCTTCCACCGGTCCAGCGGCGAGCTCGTCATCTTCCTCGACTCGGACGATGCGCTGCATCCCGACGTGATGAACGAAATAGCGGCGGTCTGGACGGAAAAGGCCAGCAAATTCCAGTTTCAGATGAGGGCGATCAACGCGGAAGGCATGCCGACAGGCAGCATCCAGCCCCAGTATTTCATCACGCCTACGCCGCAGCAAATTCGCGAGTGGGTCACCTCGGCGGGTGTCTACCCCACGCCGCCCGGTTCCGGCAACGCCTATCCGCGGTGGGTCGTCGAGAAAATATTCGGTTTCAAATCCGATTTCGTCGACAGGGCGCCCGACAGCTATCTGGTGACGGCGGCGCCCGTTTATGGCGATATCGTGACGATTCCCAAGCCGCTGGTCGACTACCGTGTGCATGGCGAGAATCACGGGGCATTTCTTGAGCTGGAAGACAGCCGTTTCGCGCGGGAGGTGGATGTCACGATACGGCGATTCAATTTCTTCCGCGAGATTGCTCGCAGCGCGGGCTTGCCGGTCGCGCCTGACGCGTTGAGCAGAAACATGCTGTTCCTGTGCCTGCGCACGGCATCATACGCGTTGCGACCCGACATTCACCCCATCCCGAACGATCGAGGGGGAGCCATCTTTTCCGATTCTGTTCGGTCTCTTTCCTTCCCGCAGGGATTCTCCTTTTCACAGCGAAGCTCATTGTTCCTGTGGACCGCATGCATGCTGGTCGGTCCGAGCCGGCTGGCGCGAGCGCTGGCTAGCTGGCGCTACGCGCCGATCAGCCGCCCCAGGTGGATGAAGGCCATCCTGAACATGCTGAGGGTTGTTCGCTAGCTTTCCTGCGGCAACGTTCGGGCGCGGTTCTTGGCCCAATCTCTCGCGAACTGTACTCTCAGCAGGCGGGGTGGTGAGTGCTCACAACGACGGCGTAGGTCGCAAGGTGATTAATTGATAGCGACCACTTACAAGATTGTGTCTGCGTAGATAAGATACGTAGCACCTTTCCCTGAATGTCGGCTGCGCATGTCAACAAGGCAATTCCCAAATATCGATATCCTGCGCTTTTCTGCGGCTTGCCTTGTGATGTTTTATCACTTGGCAGTCTCATGCTGGGCGGCATCTGGCGTTCAAACAGCCACCATACTGGACGGGCGAGCTTCGTTCCCCGAATTGCTGCCCTATTTTTGGAGCGGCTTTGTTGGAGTGGAGATATTCTTCGTTATATCGGGCTTCGTAATCAGCTTTTCTGCCGAACGCTCAGAGGCATTTTCTTTTGCCCGAAGTCGTTTTTTTCGACTGTATCCCGCAGCTTGGATATGCTCGACCATTTCACTCGTCGCGTTGATATACGCCAACATCGCGCCTCCAGAAACGTATCTTAAGCCCTACTTCCACTCCCTTATGTTGTCGCCCAAATATCCTTGGATCGACAGTGTGTACTGGACCCTTGGAATTGAGATCAGCTTTTATGCACTGATCTTCCTTGTTCTTGCGCTCGGTTTTTGGGAGTTCAAAACGGCGATCGCCTATATTCTCGGAACGGTAAGTGCGGTGTATTGGATTGGCGGCTACCTCTTCATGCCGCAATTCCTCGCCAGCCACCTTTGGTCTCGTCCTCTTGAATTGTCGCTCGTTCCGTACGGATGCTACTTCGCATTGGGAATGATGCTCTTTATTCATGCGACGAAGGGATTGACGTCACGCGACAAGATTTTTTGCGGATTGTTGGTTATCGGAGCAGCGATCGAGATCCTCTTTAAAGCCGAACACGCAAATCGTGTATTTCATTCGGCTCAATGGAACTGGGTCCCAGTTGTCATTTTCCTCATCTTTGTTTCGCTCGCTGCTTCAACTTTAGCATGGCGGCCCGAACGAAAGCTTGCGACCTGCTTGCGACAGCTGGGACTTGCAACCTACCCCCTATACCTCCTTCACGACAATGCAGGCACTGTGTTGATGTCGTGGCTCTTGGACAACTTCACGGGGTATCGCTTTCTTGCGCTCGCCTTCACTGTAGTGATTTGCATCGCGGCGGCGTTGCTGACTGCCCTGGTGCTTGAGCCGCCCATCAGAGGTTTTTTGGCGACGCTCTGGCGACCACGGAAGTCGCAGGGGTCGGCCATTCAGGATGGTTAAACAGGCTTATCCGCGGAGTTCGCAGCGGCCGCGGGGCTTGGTCTGGAACTGCGGTTGTCCTCGCCAAAGCCTCGCGGTGAAGATGGTACGAGAGTCAAAAGCCAAATCATCAGAGCTGAGCTTGGCTTGAGAACCAGCGGGAAGATAACCCAGCTAAAAAAGTAAAAGTGACTTATGTCGACCCGCAATGCGCTCGAGTAAAGTCTCGTCACCACGATCGCGGAGACGAAGATCAACCCTGCCAAACCATACTCGTAGGTAAGCTTCGCCCAAGTTGGGTCGCTCACCTCGTAAGCAAATCTGCCGACGGTAACGTCTCTAATGTAGCTTCCTGCTCCGTTACCGAGCCAAATTGTCCATGCATCCCGATCAAAGCTAGCTCGGATCATCTCCCAAGGGGCGACAAATCTGGCGTAGCCGCTCGTATTCGGAGTCGTAAGTTCAGAGAGACGACCGAACCAACGATCCAGGCCGGGAAGCTGGAGATTGGCGAGAGCGTAGAGAAGCAGGAATGCGCTCAAGGCAGAGATCACAAAAACGGGAATCCTCCCGACAGATCTTGGCAACAGCAAGCCAACAGCCAGCACTATTAGCCCAGAGCCGGACAAAGAGGCGAGAAGTCCCATGGAAAGCAAAGCAAGAACAGGCAACCTCTTGAGTTGACGGTACTCAATTAGGAGGGCCAACGCCGTGACGGTGGATAGCTCGCCCGACTCGTGTAGGAAGAAGCCGTTCGCTTTTACGATCCCGCCTTCCTCGCGGAGAAATGTGTAAGTTCCTGCGCCACGAATTTCTTTGGGAAGAACGAAATAGATGTTCGTGAGAATGTCCAGCTTAGCCATGTTGACGACGACAAGCTGAACAACCCCGATAGCTGCAATAATGGTTGCCGCCGTTACGTACGCCTTAAGAATGTAGTCTTGAATTGGTCTGAGATCTGCTGTCCGTCGCAGACGGAACACGAACGGCGCGTAAGCAACAATCAACAGCAGCAAAGAACTCAATGAGGTCTCAGAGGCCGAAAAAGGCCTTCGCAAAATCGCGAGGGCTATGGTGCACGTCAGCAAGTACAGGGTGGGGACGCTGACGGTTCCGTTTCGGGAAACCAAAAGGTAGAACGTAAAGAACGCATAGCAAAACAAGTCAGACGCAACGGGGAACTCGCCTATATTGTAAGCTACCTGGCTGAAAAATAGAACTGACGCAATTGACGACCAAACGGCGAACTTTCCGAGGGGGGTAAGCTCAACATCCGCGCGAAAACCAACGTTGGGCGAAGTCTCTGATCCAACAGCTGGGGATATTGCGGGATTCATGCGAGGTCCAATCGATGGGCAAAGTATAGCCGGCGGCACCGACGTTCAATCACTGGCACGGCCTCCTTTTATGCAATGCCAGCTCGCTTCGGGAATATTACCGCGTAGATTTAACCATGGCCGCTCATCTCTCGGAGAAGCGGCATGTATTGCGAGTGGAGACGCTTCAGCGTCCGACGTGTGCTTGGAACCACCTGCTTCAGGATCGAGCCGATGCTCAGGGCCTCGCCTGAGAACCGCTGGTTCCATCCGTGAACCAGTGCGCGCACGACTGACTCCGGATAGATTCCCTTGAATTGTTTCGCAATCGGCTTTGAGCTCAGCAAATCGTGCAAATAGGAGCCTTCCGGCGGCAGCAATTCCTTGTAGTAGCCCATCTTGTCCCAGATGTTGTTGTAGAGATGGATCGAGAATGCGTCCCGGCAAAGCTTTTGGCATTCATCTCGATATTCTGGCAGGAGGAACTTGTAGAACTCATCGTAGTGAAGCGGCATGAACAGGCTTGCCGGCTTGAACGACGAGCTTTGCTTTTTGAACGTCCGGGAATTGAAGGCCTGCAGGGTGCCGAACGGGACGTCCTGGTCCAGAACGCTTTCGCTCGCAGCGACTATTCGCCCCAATTCCTTTGACGAGGGATTGAGGTTGAGGATTGCGTTGCAGATGTTCGTTCCGTTCTCCGCGATGAGGAAGTTTTCGCTGCTTTCGACCTCAAATGATTTCAGCATCATGACGTCCGAGTCGATCCAGCAGAGATGTTTTTTCAGGAACATCTTGTATCGGAAATAGTCGGAGAATTGTGCGATGTTGCGCCGGCCATCGGTGATGAAGCGATCGATGTACGACTCATCCACGATCTCGTTGGCATCGCCTTGGATTACGCCCGGGGGCAGGCCGTCGAACGGCTTGTACGAATAGAGCACGACGCTGTGGCCAAACTCGGCAAATGAAAGGAGCGAGGCCTTTTCGTACGGAGAAAGCGGGCCGAGCCAAAAGGATCCAAAGGTGCTCATATCCTGGTTTCCTGTGAAGGGAATGCCGGTTAACGACGTACGTGCCATGCGCGCAATGGCATCGGCTATCCGTCAAGCTCAGATTTGGATGTCGCCGTCAAGACGGCGCACTCAGAGGAGCGCCCGGTGCATGCGCGCTGCTGAGCTTTCCAGGCCAAATCTGTCGGAAAACATTGCGAAAAGTCTGGCCTGGCTCTGATTCAGCATATCCAGATTATCAATGTTCTCGACGATCTTTGCCCCGAGCCCGGTCACGCCGTCTGCTAGAAACATGGCGGACTGCTCTTCCTCGGTGGTGCCGGCAATGGCGTTTTTCAGGCCAAAGATTGGCAATCTTGCAAATGCATAGTCCAGCATCTTCAATTTGAAGCCCCCGCCGAAGAGCTCCGGCACGAGCCCGGCTCGGCACTTGCTAGCGACCTCGGAGGCATCCGGCAGGCGCCCATGAAATATCAGGTGCGGCTTCAGGGACTCATACCGGTCGCGAAGCGGTTTAGGGACGCTGCCGACCACATTGAGCGATATTCCGTTGAGCTTGAATTGCGACAGAAGGCTGTCGATCAGGATATCCAGGTTTCTCTGCTTGGCGACCCAATCGAAGGATCCAAGAAGGAGCAGGGCTCGCGGCGTATCCGATGTCAGGTGGCGCGGGGGAGTAGCCTGGCCGAGGAAGACCGGCGGAAGCACGTATGTTCTTTTGACCGAGCGGCCGAAGTAGGATGCGTCCTCGTCGGTGATGCAAATCACCGCGTCGGCAAATCGCAGAATCTTGTCCTCCTGGTTTCGGTATTTTTTTGCGTCGTACCCCATGAGCAGGCGACGCGCCGGACTGTCAAAATTTCGGGCGATTTCGCGTCGAATGAGGCCTTCGGCGTTGTGCGCGACATAGCAGATTGACGCGGACTGCCGACGGCTCAGGATAACGTCCAGGAAGCCTGAAGAGTAGGCATGGTCGATCACAATCCAGTCCCAGGACTGGTCGAGCAGCTCGAGCAATTTCGATCTGAGATCGGGAGATGCCAGAAAGTACGCGTCCTTGGGCAGCGACGAGGCCAGGCTGAATGCTGCGGAAACCTGTGACGGAGGCGCGTCTACGCATGTGATCTGCGGCAGGCCAAGAAAGGGCTTTTCGACGGCCTGCTCGCTTCTCCTTGATCCAACAACAGTAACTTCGGCCTCATTCGTCAGAGCAAGCGATTTGATGAGCCCCGCAGAATAGAGCGCGTCGCCGCTGAAAAGTGGAGTTGGCAGGCGGCCGGCGATCCACAATATCCTCTTCAAGAGTTCAAGCTCCCGCCTCAGTCGAACAAGCCGTGCTCGCTTCTTGCAGCCGGCTGACCGGGGCGCAGCTATCGCGAGATTGAAATTTCAACGCTGGACGTCCAGACGCAAGAGCTGGCAGCTCCGAGCTTTGACGGGTTGCCGCAGGTCGGTCGAACAGGAGGCCGGCGCTGGCAGCGTTTGCTTGCCTCCCTTCGCGTCAACTGACTCGGCGATGAGGGAGGCGTCCAGCCGGAAGCGGCCGGGCCGTTGCAGGGCGGGCAGTGATACGTCGACGGTGGCCGTGCCGTCAGGGCGTTTGGCTATCGATGCAAGATCAAGTTTCTGGCTTGCAGAGGTCACCGTCGCTCCAGTTGCTTCATCAATCACGGACACGCGCAGTGTTCGTTCCGATGGATATTGCTCCGGAAACCTTACCGGCACGCTCAGATCCAGGCGATTGCCGGTCATCGGCAACGCCACGGCACCTGAGGCCGCGCGAACGTCGCCGACACGATCCATTTTCAAGAATTCCGGCTTGGGCATGTCATTTGGGGCTTCTGTATAGCCGAATTCTTGCGGATCCGGCGTCATTTCGCCCGGCCCGCACTGGCGCTTGCCCTTTTCGGACGACGTGAATTGACACACGCGAACGTAGTCCACTCTGAGCTTCTGAGGAAATGCGCTCTCATCGACTCCGTGACGACCGGCCCATCCGCCGCCGACCGCGAAATTGAAATCGATATGTGCCGGAGGGCCGAGTTGGCCGTCTCTCCGAAGCCACTGGTACATTTTCGTGTAGATCCGACGTCCATCCCAGAACAAGGTGACCCGATCCGGCGCCCAGACCATGCCAACGACATGCCAGCCTTCGTTGAGGTTCTCCTTGCCCATCATTTCAGCAAATTTGGTCTGAAACGAAGGGTCCGTGAACACATAGTCACCACGCCCTGCAACATTGGAGTGCAGCATATTCGGCTTATCTTCCACGCCGTTTATGACGTACTCGAAAATGTCGATTTCCGGTGGGTGCCACGTTCTTCCGTCCTGATCGTAGTCGGCTTCGAGCCAGAATGCTGGCCAGACGCCCTTGCCGGACGGCAGAAACACGCGGGCTTCATAATAACCATAATAAAAAGTTCGATGGCTGCGGATCAGCCCCGAGTCGAACAAGGTTGCTCCCGGCTTCTTTTCGGCGGTCAGATCCAAAACGCCATCGGAGAGTGTGATTTGGCTATCGCGGTAGCGCTGGATCTCGTCATTGAAGTGGTCCAGTGTTTCATTGTTGTAGATGAAACGTGTGGCCCATTTGTTCCGATCGAGCTGATCGCCATTAAATTCGTCCGAGAAAACCAGCTCCCATCCACCGGATTTCGCGGGTGCCACGGGCAAGATTGCCAAGATCACCGTTGCGGCGGAGAGAAATTTTACCAAGCGCTGGTGCATGTTCGACGCCTCGTTTGTAAACTGTATCTCAAACTGGTAGTGAAACTACAATCGATTTCTCGTAAGCTGAAACCGTGATTGGAGCCTGTTCAGACTGTGGATCTGCTCGGGCCGAAATGTGAACGCCATGATGCGCGCTTCAATTTTGCGACCTGGTACCGGTCGCCGATCGCTGATACTCACTTTCCACCGCGAGGTGTAGCTCTGTGAACTTGAACGTTTCAATGACGGTTTCGGTCGTGATACCGACCTATAACCGCGCCGACAGGCTGGAAGGCGCCATTCGAAGTGCGCTTGCTCAGAACCCGAGGCCTCTCGAGATTATCATCGTAGATGATGGCTCTAGCGATTTGCCGGACACGACCTGGCTCACGGACATCGATCCTTGCGTTCGCGTTATCCGTCACGAACGCAATCGCGGAGGCAATGTAGCCCGCAATACGGGGATCGATGCAGCCCGCGGCGATCTGGTCGCCTTTCTTGATGCCGACGATCGATGGTTTCCCAACAAGCTGGCGATACAGCTGTCTCAGGTTGGAGACCGCGCTTCGGGGAACTACTTCGTTTGCTCAAATGCATTGTTTGACGGAGGAGGTTGGGACGGTAGACCGACAAACGGTCGTCCGCCTCTTCAGGGAGAGGATATCAGCAGGTACTTTCTGGTTCACTGCTACGGATTTCTGTCTTCGACACTGCTGATGCCAACTCAGCTTGCGAAGGCTGTACGGTTCGATGAGAGACTGAAGAAGCACCAAGATCAGGATTTTGGACTGCGTCTCGTAAGGGGGGGCGCTGAATTTCTTTATTGGCACGAGCCGCTGGCTGCGTGGTGGAGCGCGGAAGATCCCACGCGAGTCACACGACTGAAGTCGGTTGAGCCAACGCTGACTTGGCTTCGGATCGCGGGTAACTTGATGACTTCGGATGCGGCGGCCGCCCTCTATTTTCGGGAGGCCTTTCGACGGCACGTAAAGGGCGAACCTCTGTCAGCTCTTGCGCTCGCGTTAAAGTTGGGCCTCAGAGACCGCCAATCCATGTCATGGATATTGAAGCGACTACCGAAACTGGTGCGCAGCTAGCTCGCTGCTCTCTAACTGGTGACACGCACAGCGGCAATATCGTGGGCTTGGGCGGTTGGGGCTGGATCGCGGCCGCTCGCGCCAGCGGCCAAACCGCCGACACAGCATCGCGAATGTCGCGGCATAAGAGAGCGCATCACGGGCGCCGAGCGTAATCCGCACCAAGATTAAACCCGGGCGTGGCAGTTATGCCCGCGTCCGGGGTATTCGCGTCGATGAAGGGGCGTGGTACTGAGACCCGCTCTTCGCAATCAATTTCTCCCATAGTCAGGCGTGATGTCCAGAAAGCAAGGTTCTGCACTTTCCAACGTTCAATGGAGCGCGGTGTCCCAGATCGGACGCGCCGGCATTCAGCTAATTAGCGTCACGGTTCTGGCTCGACTGTTGCCGACGTCGGACTTCGGCTTGTTGGCCATGGCGACGATCGTCACAAATTTCGCGACAATCTTTCGCGACATGGGAATGTCGGCTGCCATCATTCAAAGAGAACAGTTGACCGACAAGCTTCTGGGCACCGTCTTTTGGTGCAACATGTTGTTCGGCTTGGCAGTAGGCGGCACAATTGCGGCGACATCGCCTCTCGTGGCAGCGGTGTTTCACGATCCTGCCGTGCAGCCCCTGTTGGTTATCTTGTCCTTTGCCTTCCCGATTGGAGCTTCGGGGGCGCCACACCTGGCGCTGCTCGAGCGAAGCAGTCGATTTAAGATCGTTGCTATCATCGAAGTGTCTTCGTCGACTTGCGGGGCTGTTGTGGCGATTGTCGCCGCCGTCTCAGGGGCCGGCGCGATCAGCCTCGTGATCCAGACGCTAGTCGGAACGATCCTCTCCACTGTGCTGTTCTGGCTGGTGTCGGGATGGAGGCCACGCGCGCAGTGGAGCAAGGCGGAGATTGTTGACGTCCTTCGCTTTAGCGGCAATCTCGTCGCCTTCAACGTCATCAACTATTTCTCGCGCAATGCCGATGGAATTCTGATCGGTAGATATCTCGGACCGGTGCAGCTTGGGTACTACACCATCGCGTACCGGATCATGTTGTTCCCGCTTCAAAACCTGACGTTCGTCCTCACGCGAGCCTTCCTGCCGATTTTCAGCGGCCATCAGCAAAATACTGCGTTGATCGGCCGGCAATATCTTCGATTATTGCAGTTCATCTTCGTTATCACCGCTCCTCTTATGTTGGGGCTTTGGTCCGTCCGCGAGCCGTTCGTCGTCGTCGTCTTGGGTGAGAAATGGCGGGCTGCGTCCGATATCGTTGCTTGGCTGGCGCCGACGGGCCTCCTGCAGTCCATTACGTCGACGACCGGCACAGTGTTGATTGCGACTGGAAAGACGCGGCTGATGCGAAATCTTGGGTTCGTATGTTCGCTTATCTTCGTGACAAGCTTCGTATTGGGGTTGTCGCAGGGGGGAGCAGGTGTTGCGAGGGCGTACTTCTTCGCCAATCTTCTGACGTCACTGATTTACCTTCATTACACGGTGATCCAGGTCAATCTGCGACTCTCTGATGTCGCAGTAAGCTTGTGTCGTCCTTTGCTGGCGGCGATCGTGATGGTGGCTTTGATCATCTCGATTGAGAACTTCATTTTGCCAGGATCATGGCATCAGATCGCGCAGCTTGCATCGCTTGTTGTGGTCGGCACAGCGATCTATGCTGCCACGATGATCCTAGCTGCTCGCGATATCGTTACGGATATGAGGGCCGCAGTACTCAAGAAGGCCTGAGTATTTTTAAGAGAGCGTGTCGCACTAAAGGGCGTATCTCTCAACGCCGCAGGTGACGAATTGCGCAATGCCGAGAATTGGAAAGAGACCAAATACGTTCTACGAGGCGGGCAGCTCTTAAGTTCCGAGAACCCCGCCGAAGTTAGTGTTGGCTCGAGACTCATAGCCAATCTTGTCGCAGCAAGGTATTTCGACGCTTTGGCGTTGCACGCCTCAGGGCGTTTGCTCGATTTGGGCTGTGGCAAAGTCCCACTTTATGGAACGTACAGGAGCCGGGTCAACCAAGTGACGTGCGTAGACTGGGGCAACAGCCTCCACGACACCCCCCACTTGGACATGGAGGCAGATCTCACTAAGCCTATCGACTTTGCTGACCAATCGTTCGACACAATCATTCTATCCGACGTTCTTGAGCATATTCCGGCGCCACTCAATCTCTGTCGGGAGATATCTCGACTATTGGCGCCCGGCGGCAAGTTGATCATGAATGTGCCGTTTTACTACCCACTGCACGAAATCCCGCATGATTTCTATCGATATACCGAATTTGCCTTGCGCAATTTTATGGCGGATTCTGGTATGCAGATTCTTCGTCTGGAGCCGATTGGTGGCGCAGTAGAGATTCTGTTCGATATTACTTCCAAGAATATCTTGAGACTTCCGTTTGGTGGTGGTGCCGCTGCCCGGAGTGTGCAAGCCATCGGCTGGTGGTTCACAAGGACCCGACTGGGTAGAAAATTGGCCAAGAAAACCTCCAGCCAATTTCCGTTGGGCTATTTCATGGTTGCCCAGCGGCCAAATTGATCGACGCGCTTGCCGTTGATCAGTCAGCGCACGGCTTGTCGGCTCACTAGCTCTGGAGCCTCTCGTAGAAATAGAAATCGGCCCACGACGTTTGGTCGGGATTTTCCGGGTCCCTCGGGAATGGATTGTCTACCTTCAAAATCAATTTCCATGTCGGGGCGTTGGCTGCGATCCATTCAGTAAAGACACGGTGGCGAACATGAGTGGCAGGAGCCAGTCTGACATAGTTGCTGCTGTAGATGCAGATGTACTTCTCGGCGGCTGAAACGAGACTTTTCATGTATGCGTCAAACACCCCATCCTCGACTAGATGGTAGATCACATCGAGGGACATGGCCAATTCCGCGCGGGCCTTGCTGGCATCGCCACTTGAGGCCAGCAGGAATTGCTTTGTGGGATCGTTCTTGAATTTCGCCTTGCACAGTTCGATTGCGCTCGCAGAAACATCGACTCCTGTATAGGTGGGATAATGGGCGAGTTCCAGTTGTGCCCCATCACCTGAGCCGAACTCAATGATGGTTCGTACTTCGCGGCCTTCCACAAATTCGTTGATCGTCTCGGCCTTGAATTGTGCAAGTCGGCCGTACGAGCCCGCTCCAGAATTTCCGCCGTGCGCATAGCGCTGTTCCCAATAGTCCGAAGATGAGAACCTGTTTGGGACGATAGCGCGGTATAGCTGTCTTGCCATCGGACCCAAAACCGGCAGCCGACCGATTGTTCTTCGCAGTGTTTCGAGGCTGTATGTCACATCAGTTCCTTCGATCCTCGAGACCGTCAGAGGATATCTTATCATACAACAATTCGAGCTCGTCAGTGCAGCGGGCCAAATCAAAATGCGTTGCGACATAGCTCGGACCGCAATCGGCCATCTGACGAAGCATCGCTTCATTCGTCAGAACGTTTATCAAGATATTGGCCAGTCCCTCTATATCGCGTTCGGCGAACGAAAATCCCGTGATGCGTTCACTGATTCCTTCGGTTGCTCCACCGAGCGCTGACGTCACGACGGGAACCCCCGATGCCTGGGCCTCGAGCAGCACGAGCCCGAACCCTTCTGCATCGCCATTGCGTGCTGTAATGCTCGGCAAGCACAGTACGCGTGATGCGTCTAGCTCGCGCTTAACGTAGGCACTCGATTGCGCCCCACGGAATGTCGCCGGGACCTTTTTCCGAATAGCCAAGCTCTCGAGATCATGCCGCAGAGGGCCGTCGCCAATCACCGTCAGTTGCGCTGCTGTCACGACGTGTTGAACGTGTGACATTGCCTCGATGAGAACGTCACAGCCTTTTTTCTCGACCAGACGGCCAACGAAAATCACCCTCAAGGGTCGCTGCGAGATGGGGACATTGCCGGTTCGGAACGTACGGGTGTTGATCCCGATGTAGCTAACGGCAATTTTCTTCGCAGGGATGCCGAATTCGATCGCGCGACGCCGCAATGCGTCGGAAACGGCAACAAAGCTAACCCTAGGTTGTCGGGCGAGGTTCAGAACACGTCGTGGATAAAGGCGCATGCGAGTTCCACCATGCCCGGCTTCCCACCACTCGCGATGCGTGTTGATGTCGTAACCGTGTAGCGACACGAGCATTGGTACTCCAAGTGCGCGTGCAATAGGCCAAGCGTCCAGCGCATCCATCCCGAAATGCGCGTGGACGAGAAGTGGGTTGTCGACCTTCAGCTCTTTGATCGCTCTAGCCGGAACCAGGCCGAGAGCTCTTCGGAACTTCCACGACAACTTGGTCGGCAAGGTCGATTTTTGTGGGCCGACAATACGGACATCAAGATTATCTAGCGGTAGCTGTTCGATAATTCGGCGCCCCACCAGCACGGGGCGCCAATGCCGGAGGGCCAGCAATTGCTCCTTGATGAAGGTTTCGGAAATGGGCAGGAGTTCGTTGCGATAGACAAGAACGGTCTTTTGCGATGGCATATCCAGTTGACCTGGTTGAGTCCGGCCGAAGCGCTGAGGGCCGACGTCTCGCAATTTGACTCGACGGTAGCGTCACCCCGGCGTAGCGGTGAAAACTCGCGAACGTGCAGTCTGTTCCGTTCGGCTCATTCTTTCGTCCTGGTGCTGGCAGGACGCATTCGCGCGGGCACAAAATCAAGATCGTCGAGAAAGTGGTCGCTCGTCAGATCGTGCCGTTTGCGTTGCTTGTCGTGATCGACACGGAGGTCTATGTTGCCATCACGGTTGCTGACGGCGATATCGTTGGGGATATGAAGGCCGCAGTAAAATGTATTCGGGGGGCGTATGGCACTGAGGGCGCGTCTCAAAGAGATCATTCGCAGGCTCGACGCGGGAGCTCGCGGATCCAGCATGGAAACTGTCTATCAGCACATTTTTGAACGGGATCTTTCATCCGTCAGTGCGGATGGTGTTAGATTCTATCCCGTTGGTTCCGCCGCAAACTATGGACTCTTGTATGTTCTCTTGAGAGCGGCGCTCGATTATCCGATCAAGGAAGTGCTTGAGCTTGGGGCAGGCCAGACATCTATACTGTTCGATCTTCTGGTCAGGAAGGGTGTGCTGAAATCTCGCGTGAGGACGCTAGAACACGATCAGGGATGGGCCTGTCGGGTTTCTCAGCTGGTGTCTCACGATGTTGTCAGGACGCACCTCGTTCCAAAGCAAGTCCAGGGTATGCAGATTACCGGTTATGATTTTTCGCCGTTGACGGAGAGCAGCGTCGAGCTTCTCGTGATCGACGGCCCTCCTGCCGCAACTGCGGAGAACCGGTTTTCGCGCCTCGGCGCTGTCGAGCTCATCAACTGGATCAATCCATCCGGCTTCATCATCGTTGTTGACGATGCTCAGCGGGAGGGCGAGATACACTTGGCAAACGCCATACAGGCCAGTTTGGCGGCAAGAAAAATCTCGTTTCAGGTTGGAGGCGTTGTGTCCAACAAGACGCAGATCATTATTGCCGGTGGCGACTATTTAGGCGCTGCCTACTACTGACCGCCCGGCGGGCCCTGTCAGAGTATGAAAGGATGCAGGACCGAGCCACGTGGCTCGGTCCTGCATCGGCGTCCAGCATTAGCCTTAGGCCGCTGCCTTCTTGGTGTTGCGGTGGACCTGGCGCTCAATCCACTCGTAGGTCTTCTCAAGACCCGAGCGCAGGGTTGCGGAAGGCTTCCAGCCGAGCTTCTGCCCAATTAGCCGGTTGTCCGAATTACGGCCGCGCACGCCGAGCGGGCCCGGGATATGGTTCTTGTGAAGCCTCTTGCCGGCAATGTCAGCGACGATGTCGACGAGCTGGTTGATGGTGACCATTTCTTCCGAGCCGACGTTGACGGGGCCCTCGAAGTCGGATCGGGTCAGGCGGATCGTGCCTTCGAGGCACTCCTCGATGTACAGGAAAGAGCGGGTCTGGGTGCCGTCGCCCCAGATCTCGATCTCGCCACCATTGGTTGCCTGCGCGACCTTGCGGCAGACCGCGGCCGGCGCCTTCTCCTTGCCGCCGTCCCAGGTGCCCTCGGGCCCGAAGATGTTGTGGTAGCGCGCGACCCGGTTGCGCATGCCGTGATTGCGGTTGTAGGCGAGGTAGAGGCGTTCCGAGAACAGCTTCTCCCAGCCATACTCACTGTCGGGGTTCGCCGGATAGGCAGAATCTTCCGCGCAGTTCGGATTGTTGGGATCCATCTGGTTGTGCTCGGGATACATACAGGCCGAAGACGAATAAAACATGCCGCGCACGTTCCGCTTCTGACAGGCGTCGAGCATGTTCAGATTGATCGTGGCCGAATTGTGCATCACATCAGCGTCGTGCTCGCCGGTGAAAATGTAGCCAGCTCCGCCCATGTCGGCGGCAAGCTGGTACACCTCGTCGAACCTGCGGTCCGTGATTTGGCGGCAGAAATACTGATCTCGGAGATCTCCGACCGCGAAATCATCGGCCTCAGTCTCCGCGAATGGCGGGAATTTGAGGTCGACGCCACGCACCCAGAAGCCTTCGCGCTTCAATCGCTTGACCAGGTGCCCCCCGATGAAGCCCCCTGCACCGCAAACCAGGGCAGTCTTAGTCATGAATTTCCCTTTCTCGCACGGACGGCAAATTGGAATACTGTTTCAAAACGGTCCGCGACCCGCTTGATGTCGTAATTGTTCAAAGCAAAATTCCTACCACTTTCGGCTGCACCCAGTCGCAACGCATCCTCTTCCATTAACCGAAGTGCCGAGCGCAAGAAACCCTCCCTGTCGGTGGGGTCGACGACCAAGCCTGCGCCGATTCGGTGTACCACCTGCGACGCAAGGTTTTCCGCAGGCGCAGCCAGCAGTACCGGGCGTTGTGCGCAAAAATATGACTGCACCTTGGAGGGAACCGAGAACATTCCCGCGTCTGGCTCGATCGTTGCGACCGTGACATCCGACGTCGCGAGCACCTTTGGAAGATCGGAGAACGGTTGCAGGGGCAGGAGGATCAGGTTGTCGATCCTTTGTTCCCGCTTGGCGTTCTCGAGAGTCGCGACGCCAACCCCCTGACTCACAACCACAACATTGGCGCGTCCCTTCACCTCCCTCGCGAGGTCGATGAGCAAATGCGGATTGTGCTTCAGTGCGAGTGTGCCGGAGTAGAGGAAGTTGAAAGTGTTGGCGAGATCGTGGCGGCGCGCCCAGTCGTTGTCCTTCGGTAAAGGCGAGATCTCGTTTAGAGCGCCCCAGTTCTCGATCGTAAAGATCTTATCCTTGGTGCGGACCCAATTTCTTGCAACATCGGCAAAGGAATCCGTGATCACTACGATCGCGTCGGAATTCGCAAATTGTCCGCGTTCGAGAAACGTATAATAGGCGCCGATGGCCCCGCCTACGGCACCCATCTTCTTTCGGAGCAGTTTCGAAACGGCGATGCTGTAAAAATCCTGAACCCAAAATACGAAGGCAGCGCCGCTCTTGCGGGACGCCTTAACGATCGCGGATTGAGCTTCGGTGGGTGTGTTTCCCGAGATGATGAGATCCGGCTTCAAGTCGAGTATAAGCTCGGCGACCGCCTTCCCGTAAGCGACATCGTCAAACCGACGTCGTACGAATGACGCTTTATCATAGGGGCGCGACAGGGATACGCCTCTGAAGGACAGATTGGTTGGATCGGAGGAGGAGCGCTCCAGGCGGCCCTTGGGGCCAAGGTCGCCCTGGAAATAGGCGTGAGCGACCTGATGTCCTCTCACGGCGAGTTCGCGGCTCAAGTCAACCTGAAACGGGTGGCCCGCGTAGTCGTGAACCAAAATATTCAATATAGCACCTGGCTCACGCCTAAATTTTCACCGGATCCGTTTGTCAATGACATGCCCTAATCCATCTGTACTGTCCATTGTTCTGTACCTTAACCGTTAACGGCGTGACAGACTTATGTGATTTGAATAGTTGGAATAGTACTTGCTAGCAGATATGTGAGCGTCAAATGAGAGAGGACTGTTTGTGACTGATTTGTGTTCGGGTGATATCGCCAACTCCAATGGACAGCACATTATCCCCCTGATCATGTGCGGCGGTGCCGGCACGCGGCTGTGGCCGGCTTCGCGCGAGGTGCGGCCCAAGCAGTTCCTGCCGCTGTTCGGCTCGCGCTCGACGTTCCAGGACACGCTGCTGCGCGTCTCCGACGCTACGCTGTTCGATCGTCCGATCGTCATTACCAATGCGGCCTATCGTTTCATGGTGCTGGAGCAACTCGCCGAAATCGGCATCGAGGCCGATGTGTTGCTGGAGCCGATGCGGCGCGACTCGGGCCCCGCGATTGCGGCCGGCGCTGCCTTTGCGCAGAGCCGCGACAACGCGGCGATCGTGCTGGCGCTCGCCGCCGATCATGTCGTGCGCGACGCAGCCGCGTTCGTCGCGGCCTGCCGGCAGGGACTCGTTGCCGCCGGCGAGGGGCGCATCGTCACCTTCGGCGTCAAGCCGGAACGGCCGGCGACCGAATATGGCTACATCAATCCCGGAGAAGCGGTTGCGGGCGAGGTGCGCGCGGTCACGAAATTCGTGGAGAAGCCGGACGCGGTGAAGGCGGCCGACTACGTCAATTCGGGTTATCTCTGGAACAGCGGTAACTTCATGTTCCCGGCCGCCGTGCTGCTCGATGAATATCGCAACGTCGATGCGGCAAGCGTTCAGGCCGTCTCCGAGGCCGTCGCGAACGCCGGCCACGATCTCGGCTTCGTCACGCTGGAGCCGAAGGCGTTCGCCTCCGCCAAGGCGATCTCGATCGACTACGCGGTGATGGAAAAGACCGGGCGCGCTGCGGTCGTCCCGGTGTCGTGCGGCTGGTCCGATGTCGGCTCCTGGCTTGCGGTGTGGGAGCTCTCGGAGAAGGACGCGCAAGGCAATGCCACGCACGGCACCGCCGTGTTCGAGGACTCGCGCAATTGCAACGTCACGACCGACAAGGCGCTGGTGGCGCTCGAGGGGGTCGATGATCTCGTGGTGGTAGCGACCGCCGACGCCGTGCTGATCTCGCGCCAGAAGGATGCCAACGGGCTGAAGCGGCTGGTCGCGAAGCTGAAGACGGTCGCTCCGAAGGTCACCGAAGAGCATCTCAAGGTGCATCGTCCCTGGGGCAGCTATCAGTCGGTCGACAATGGCGAGCGTCACCAGGTCAAGCGCATCGTCGTGAAGCCGGGAGGACGGTTGTCGCTCCAGAAGCATCACCATCGCGCCGAGCATTGGATCGTGGTCCGCGGCGCGGCCCGGGTGACCGTCAACGAGACCGTGAAGACGGTGCATGAGAACGAGTCGATCTACATTCCGATGGGCGCCGTCCACCGGATGGAGAACCCCGGTAAAATCATGCTGGAACTGATCGAGGTCCAGACCGGCAGCTATCTCGGGGAAGACGATATCATCCGGATTGAAGACGACTATCAAAGAGCATGACGGTCCACACGACGAACGCCTCTTGGCTGTAGCGGATACGCAAACGTAGGTCTGATTTTCGATGTCATTGTCCGAACGCATTCCTCGTCGAATTCATTATATCTGGCTCAGCGATGATGAACTCCCAGAACTCAACAAACGTTGTATCGAGAGCTGGCGGCGCCACATGCCGGACTATGAGATCGTCCGGTGGAACATAGAGAAAGTGTCGTCTTTTGATGCGAGATTTGTGCGTGAGGCGCTCTCGGTTCGAGCGTGGGCGTTTGCATCGGACTACATCCGACTTAAGGCGCTCGCGTTAGAGGGAGGAGTCTATCTGGACTCTGACGTTGAGGTCTTCAAGCCCTTTGATCGCTTCCTCAGGCATCGCGCGTTCTCGTCAATCGAGCACTGGCCCGAAATCAAGGAAATCGCAGTTGAAGGCGCTATCCTGGGAGCTGAACCAAACCACCCGTGGGTCAAAGCTTGCATCGAACGTTACGATAGCCGTTCCTTTATCAAGCCGGACGGTACACAGGATCGCACGATCGTCAGCAGAATTTTGGCCCAAGTAGCCGCTGAAGGCTTTGGCTTTCAGTACCGGGTGGAAAAGCAACAGTTGAAGGACGAGTTTCATCTCTATCCACCTGTAGTTCTTACCCATCGGGCGGGCCCGTTCTCCACGGAAGAAACTTATGCGATGCACCATTGTGTCGGTGCTTGGCGTCCGCCCAAGCCGCTTTGGAAACGCATGGTTCGCAAGCTCATTCCAAAATAAGATGGAGGCCGATCTCCGACCAAAGGACTAGACCATTCTGCAGTTTGCATGGCGCACTGGAGAATTTTTTTGTTGTTGGATGTAAGAGGGCGATCGGTTTCTTTTCAGTTTGGGTAGAGGTTCTGCTGGAGAGAAGTTTCTCTATGGGTTTTGAACGACCATGCGCTCAGTGTGTGGCGACGCCAAGTGTCCATTCATCTCGTTGAACTTCTTGTTCGTCAGGAGGCACGATGCCGTCCAAGTGTTGTTGGGGCTTAGTCGTTGCATGGATCTCGATGTCGGGTTCTGTCGCGGCCGATCCGATGATGATCATTGATTTCTCTTGGCAGGGCACAAAGGGGTGCGTCACGCTTTTTCCGAATCCCGAGATCCGAATCCGTAATGTCCCCGTCGAAGCCAAGCTATTGTTGCTGACATTGACGCAAGGGACGAGGGAAATGGGCGGACAGGAGGTGCCCATGCCTGCGAACGGAATTGTGCCTGCCGGAAGCATTCGAACATTCGGGCCTTGCCGGCCCGATGAGTACCGATGGACAGCAGTGGCTAAGTCCGCGACGGGCCGGTTTTTGGCAGAGGCCCACCAGGCTCGCGTCTATCCGACGGACGAACTCGCACCGGAAAGACCGTAACGGCGGTCACCAGGCCGCGGCCGGCGCATCCAGACGATTGGGGGCGCTCGTCGTGCCGAGGACAGGCCTTATTCAAGGTGCTGTTAACCGGTCAGTCGGTTACGTGGCAGCTTCTGGACATGGGCAGAAACCTGTTGTTCGTGGGCGAATCGTCCCGTCGCATCCATCTCAGCGAACGTCGCATCAAGCCTCCGAGTAGCCACGCCAGGGTGGCAATTCCCGTCGTCAGTCGCCCCCGCGATTGACCGGTCAGCAATTCGATCGCGTCGCGAATTTGGCCGCGATCAATCGCACGCAGCGCAAGCGAACGCGCGAGTATCATCCGGCCGCGCGCAAACTGAAGGGCCAGTGCCGGGTGAATGGCGACGAATTCAGCTTCAACCAGCCGTCTCGATTGCATCATTTGTTTGAAGTCGTCGGACATGGAGCCGGGCGAGATGCGATAACCAACGAGATATTCGGATACCATTGCAATGGCGTATCGCTCTGCAATCTGGAGATAGAGTTTCCAGTCTTCGCAGCCTTGTCCGCCGCGAGAACGAAGCGACTCGTCGAAACCTCCCGCTGCAGTCAGCGCCTCTCGTCTGACGAGTGCATTGCTGCCGCTGATAACGACGTTACCCAAGCACATCTGGGCAAAGATATTTCCTTCCAGTCGCGTTGGTGGGGCCGAGCCGGTGACGTTGCCGTGGTCATCAATCCAGCAGCACCACGTATACACCAACGCAGTTTCTGGTCCGCTCTGCTCGAAGCGCTCCAACTGTCGTTCGAGCTTCGTCGGATACCAGAGATCATCTGCATCCAGAGTAGCCACGAACTCACCCTGTGCTTCGGCAATTCCGCGATTGCGAGCCGAGGCCACGCCACCATTGTCCTTGTAGACGTAGCGAACCCTCGGGTCACTCAGGGCGAGGTGCGCAGCAACTCCCTTGGTCTGGTCGGTGGAGCCATCATCGACGATGATGACTTCGAGATTGCGGTAAGTCTGATTCAAAGCGCTGCCTACAGTCTCACGAATAGTGTTTGCGGCGTTGAACGCCGGCACGACTACCGAAACCAATTGATTGGCAGAGCGATGGGGAGCACGCACAAACTACTCTTAATGCTAAATCTCGATTAAACTGTACTGGTCGGCTAAATTGCCTAGAATTTTATCCATAAGCTCATTGGATTGCGAGACTTGGAAGTTTGTAAGGTAAATTGCGCGTAGTTTCAGGGGCTTACGCTGTTGGCGCTTCAGAAAAACAGAACTTTGGTCGCAGGTGGGTCAGGATTTTTGGGTTCCTACTCGTGCGAAAGACTAGTTAGCGCGGGACGCGAAGTTATCTGCATTGACAACTTCTACACGGACTCCAGCGGCAATTTGAGCGGTGTCCTGAAGTGTCCTTGCTTTGAATTGTTGCGGCACGACATAACCATCTCGCTCGACGTCGAGGTTCACGAAATACGCAATCTGGCTTGCTCGGCCAGTGCCAACCATTATCAATACGATCCGGTGCAGGCGACGAATACCAGCGTGCACGGTTCGAGCAGCACGCGGGGGCCAGCAACGAGAATTAACGCGAAAATCCTGCAGGCCTCAACCTCGGAAGTTTACGGAGATCGTGAGGTGCATCCGCAGCACGAAAGCCATTGGGACAGGTTGAATCCCAAGGGTCCGCGCATGCACGTCCACGACGGCCGTGTCGTTGCAAATTTTATCGTGCAGGTCCTTACTGGTCAGCCCATTACGGTTTACGGCGACGTCAAGCAGACCGGCTCCTTCTATGTCGACGATGTGATTGACGGTCTCGTCCACCCGATGCGCGACGGACCTGGAACGACGATCACCCATTGCGATAACCTGCTGCATACGCACGGTGCGGCATGACGAGGACTGTTCTGATAACGGGCGGCGCCGGTTACGTCGGGTCGCATTGTTGCAAGGCGTTCGCTAGGGCGGGCTGGAACGTCGTCGTCATCGACAATCTGTCGCGTGGGTGGCGGGACGCTGTGCGGTGGGGACCGCTGATTGAATGCGACATTCGGGATGGGGCGCGAGTACGTGGTGCGCTAGAGAAGTACAAGCCGGATCTTGTTGCCCACTTTGCAGCTCTGGCCTATGTGGGTGAATCGGTAACAGATCCTGCATTATACTATGCGAACAACACCGCCGGCACACTTGCGTTGCTCGAATCGATGCGCGCGGCAGGATGCGACCGCATCTTGTTCTCCAGTACATGCGCAAGCTATGGCGTGCCTCAATACGTGCCGATCGACGAAGGGCATCCGCAACAACCGATCAATCCATATGGCTGGACGAAGATGATCATCGAGCGCATGCTTGAACACTATGGCAGAGCCTACGGCATGGCTTCGGTCTCCCTAAGATACTTCAATGCGGCAGGATGTGATCCTGACGAGGAAATCGGCGAACGTCATGAGCCAGAGACGCACGCCATTCCATTGATGATCGAGGCCGCTCGCAGTCCGGGTCGGCCGTTCACGGTCTTTGGAACGGACTTTCCAACCCCCGACGGCAGCGCGATCAGGGATTACATCCACGTCAATGACCTTGCGCAGGCACATTTGCTGGCCGGTGAAATGCTGATCCGGCAAGGCGGAGCCCACGTCTTTAATCTCGGTACCGGCGTGGGTACGAGCGTGCTCGAACTTGTGGAGGCTGTTGGACGCATTGCCGGGAGCGCTCCGGCCGTGCAGTATGGACCACGCCGTGAGGGCGACCCGCCGAAGCTTGTTGCGTCGTTCGAAAAGGCTGCACGAGAATTGGGTTGGCACCCGACGAACTCCAAGATTGATCTCATCGTGCAGACGGCTTTGAGGTGGCGAGATCGCTCTTCGGCCGGACGAAGTTCATCGCTTTGATGATGGGGGCTTGCCGCAATCCGGGATTCTCTGCATCTGCGAAGCACGGTATCACTTCGCGGAAGAGATAGAGGAACAGTCCTGCCGTGTATCTGAATAGATTACGTTCTCTTCCGGGACGCGTGAACAAGATTGACGCAGTCCAGTTCGGACTGAGGGGTTTTCTGTTGCCGTTCCGCGTAAAGCACATCAGCGGGCCTGTTGAGCTGCAATCCCGGCCTGATGATGTCATTGTCATCAGCGTCATGCGAAACGGCGAGCCCTGGCTCGAATCCTTTCTGGCTCATCATCGCCTGATCGGCATCAAGCATTTCGTGATTCTTGACAACGGGTCGACCGATCGGTCCATCGAAATACTTACCAGACAAGCCGACGTCACGTTGCTAGCGAGCTCTGCTCCCTATCACGCCTATGAAAACACGATGAAGCGATATCTGGCGAACAAATATTGCCGCGATCGGTGGTGTCTTTGCGTGGACGTCGACGAACAGTTCGATTTTCCGGGGTCGGTTGACGTATCGTTGCAGGCTTTGATCGGCTATCTCGATCGAAAGGGCTTCAACGCTGTGATTACCCAGATGCTGGACATGTTTAGCGAAGAGCCGATCTCAGAGGCGAGGATCAGGCCCGGCATCGGTCTGCGCTCGCAATATCCATTCTATGATGTGTCGGCGATCGATAAGTCGCCATATGCCTTCGGTGAGGTCAGCAACCCGGCCATCATGACTCATCATGGCGGCATCAGGAAAAAGGTCTTTGGAACCAATAATGGTCTCAGCAAGGTCTCGCTTTTTCGAATGGATGGGAAGATCAAGCCGTTCATCGCGTGGCACCACGCATTGAATGCCAGATTGGCAGACTTTTCCTGCGTTCTTCTCCACTTTCCGTTCGTGGACTCCTTTTATGCAAAGGTCGCCGAAGCCGTCAAAAGCGGGCGCTATGGCTATCTGACGAGTGACGAGTATTCGGGCTATTGGGCAGGGCTTCAAAAGCTGCCGGGTCTTTGCCTGAAGCTTGAGTCGGCGAGGATGCTGTCGACGACCGACGAGTTGCTAAGCAATGGTTTCCTGGCTGCATCTAGGGAATTTCTGGACTGGCTAGCCGGACAGGGAGGCGCCAAAACTGTTGTGAGGACTACGGAAGGGGGGGGCGGCAGTGATCAGGCGCGATGAAAGGTGCTTACTCGCGAGCCTGACCTGGCCTGACCTCGGGTGCAGGCAGCCCGTATTGGATGATCACCTATGACCGCCTTGTCCCCAATTCGTCGCGCTGCAAGATTCGGCCGTCGGCAATTGTTGCATCTCATCGCTAAGGCGCCCGCGCCCATCGGTCAGCGTCTGTCGCGTCGCCTCTGGGCGCCGCCGTCAGGCACCATCGATTTCGGAGATTTCGGACGAACCGAGCCGATCAGCGCCGATTTCGGCTTCGACAGGGGAGTACCAATCGATCGCTACTACATCGAGAGTTTTCTGGCCCGCAACGCTGCCAGGATTCGCGGCAGAGTCCTTGAGATCGGCGACAATACGTATACGTTTCGGTTCGGTGGCAAGCAGGTCGATCAAAGCGATGTTCTCCATGTCGACGTGAGGAACCCCGCGGCCACGATCATCGGGGATATATCGGTCCCAGGGACGTTGCCTGGACAGGCTTTTGATTGTGTTATCCTCACGCAAACCCTCCATCTGATCTTCGACATGCAGGCGGCGTTGGCGCAGCTTGCCGGAGCTCTCAAGCCTGGAGGAACGCTTCTTGTGACGGTGCCGGGAATTACCCCGGTTGATCGTGGAGAGTGGAGGCCTAACTGGTTCTGGTCGTTGACAGAGATCGCACTAGGACGACTGCTGGGGTCTTTCTTCGAGCAAAAGGATGTTGAGCTCGAGACGTTCGGGAACGTGTTTTCGGCGATATGCTTCCTGCAGGGATTGGCGGTCTCTGAGGTACAACAGGCCAAGCTTGACGTGCTTGATCGGTCTTTTCCCGTGATTGTGGCCGCCGCGGCACGAAGGCGGCTCGAATGACGCTCCAACCGCTGCGAAGCCTCAAGCGATCGATTGGGCGGCGGATCTTTGGCGCCGGTCCGATCATCCTGATGTATCACCGCGTCGCAGATGTTCCAGTGGATCCCTGGGGGCTTGCGGTGCACCCGGCTCGGTTCGAACAGCAGATCTCGCGTCTCAGGCGCCTTCGACGTGTTGTTCATCTCCACGAACTACTTGATCTAGACCGGCGCCGCGCGTCATCGGACAAGCCGCTCGCGGCAATTACCTTCGACGACGGCTATCACGACGTTTATTCGAACGCGCGACCGATATTGCAGAAGCTTGACTGCCCTATGACACTGTTCGTGACGACCGGGATCATCGGCACCGACAGGGAGTTTTGGTGGGACGCTGTTGCGCGGGTCTTCCTCGAAATCGAACATCTGCCCGAGAGTCTTGCGTTGGATATTGCGGGCAAGGAGTGTCGTTGGACGGTGCCGCCGTTCTCGGATCATGAGGCGCGCGATCTGATCTTCCGCGAGGTATGGGGCCGCTTGCGAATCCTTTCGCACGACGCTCAGACGCAGCTGCTATCGGAGATCGGCGAATGGTCGTCCTGCGATCTCGCAGCTCGGGAGATGCATCGGGCGATGACGGCTGTGGAGGTGCGGAATATCTCCGACGGTCTGATTACGATTGGGGCACACACGCTGACGCATCCGACCTTGCCGGCGCACAGCGTGGACGTTCAGTTGAAGGAAATCGCGGAAAGCCGGCGAGCTTGCGCGGAGCTTGCGGGTGCTGCCGTGCGGGCCTTTGCCTACCCGTTTGGTGATCATAGCGACGCGACCGTGCGAGCAGTCAGAGAAGCCGGATTCGATCTCGCCTGCACGGTGGACAATCGTTCTGTCACGCGAAATGCCGACCCCCTCAGGCTTCCGCGAATATGCGTGGGTGATTGGGAGGGCCAGGAGTTCGAAAAGAGGATTGAGGATCCGTCGCTATGACCGGAAGCGCAAAGCGAATCACGATCATCGGGCGTAGAAGCGGTTGGTTCGACCTTGACTTGCGGCGCATCTGGGAACACCGCGATCTTCTGCTTCTGTTTGCGCTGCGTGACGTCAAGGTTCGTCACAAGCAGACGCTGCTTGGTCCCGGCTGGCTGATCCTTCAGCCTCTTGTCTGGACGGCAGTGTTCACAGCCACGATCAGCGGCGTGGCCGGGGTATCGACCGCGAATCAGCCGGCGCCGCTATTCTATCTTTCGGGGTTGATCGTGTGGTCCTATTTCTCTCAGGTCATCTTCGCCACCAGCCAGGTTTTCATCGAAAACGAACACCTTTTCAGCAAAGTTTACTTCCCCCGCATTGTCGTTCCCTTGTCGTCCCTGATTTCGACTGGAGTATCGCTCCTGCTTCAGTTCAGCGTCGTCCTGGTGTTCCTCATCGCCTTTCAATGGATGGGAAAGACTGACGGGCTCTCATGGCGCGTAGTCGCGTTTCCATTGGTGGTGTTGCATCTCGCGGCTTTCTCGCTTGCGACCGGGCTCATTCTTGGAGCGTCAACGGCCAAGTACCGTGACCTGGGCTTCATGACGTCGTTCCTGGTCCAGGTCTCGATGTTCGTAACCCCTGTCCTCTATCCCTTCTCCGCCATTCCCGAGCGATACAGGGTGGCGGCGAGCCTTGCCAATCCATTGGCTGCGATCGTCGAGGAAAGCCGCTGGTCCCTTCTCGGCGAGTCGATGCTCACGTCGGGCCAGCTCCTTGCTTCGCTTCTCACGACGGCGATTATCCTGGCGTGCGGTGTTCTGCTCTATCAGCGCGTCGAGCGCTCCGTCATGGATACCATCTGAAATGCACGATCATCCAGCCATCGAAGTTCGGGGTCTCTCGAAGCGATATCGGCGCGGGGCCATTGGCATGAGCTCACTGCGCGAGGAGGTCGAGCTATTTCTCGCTCGCCGCCGCAATCAGCGGCCGGCGCGGTCAAGCAGCGAGTTCTACGCGCTGAAGGATGTCACGTTTTCCGTTCCCGCCGGGAGTGTTTGCGGAATTATCGGCCGCAATGGCTCGGGCAAGACGACCCTTCTCAAGGTGCTGACGTCGATTACCGAGCCGGAGGAGGGAGAGGCCACACTGAGGGGGCGCGTTGGCAGTCTGCTTGAAGTAGGGGCCGGCTTCCATCCCGAGCTTGATGGCATCGAGAACATTTATCTCAACGGTGCTATTCTCGGGATGAGCAAGCTCGAGATTAGGTCGAAGCTGGATCGTATCATCCAGTTTGCTGACATCGGCGATGTCTTGGAGACGCCCGTCAAGCGCTATTCCTCTGGAATGTATGTCCGTCTGGCCTTCGCGATTGCCGCCTATCTCGAGCCCGATATCCTGCTGGTGGATGAAGTGCTGGCGGTCGGAGATGCAGACTTCCAGCGCAAGTCGCTGAGCAAGATGAAGGATGCCGCAGGAGAAGGGCGAACCGTGCTGTTCGTGAGCCACAACATGGCCATGGTGCGCCAGCTCTGCGACATGGCGGTTTATCTGGAGGCCGGTCAGCTGAAGCAGATCGGCGCATCCTCCTCAGTCATCGATGCCTACCTGCTGAGCTCGACCCCACGTTCCGCTCACGGCGAGCGGACTGGGACGGACGATCTTTGGGGAGAGCTTCGCATTTTCGAACCATCGTCCGAGGCGCCCTGCGATCACTTGAAATTCGGCGGAGATTACGACTTCGTGCTTCGGTTGGGGGCTAAAGAACCGTTCAAGCGGGGCGTCGCGCAGATCAACATCTTCGATCAGGAGGGAGCACTAATCTCGTCCCTCGAAAGCCTCGCGGAAGGCGTCGATCAGTTCGACATCAGGCGACCAGTCGAAATTGTGTTCAACGTGCGTTCGCTCGGCCTGTTGCCGGGGACCTATGTCGCAGGATATTCGCTCTATACTTGGGGAGAGGATCAGCCAAGACTCTCCGCAGATGCCTGCTTCAGCTTCGAAGTCGTTGCAGCGACCGTCAACGATTCATATTGGCCTTATTTAAGAGAACATGGGATTGTACGGCTGTCTCATTCCGCCGAGCTACGTGTCATCGACTAACCTGCTTGGATCAAAGAGGATTCTTCTTCGTGGTTTGAATCACGGTCGTAGGTGATCTCTGACCTTTGACTTTACCCGCCATGCTGTCATCTCTAGTGCAACCATCGGGGACATCGCTGCCGCCTGCAATGACATTCGGATAGATTTAACAGGCTCGGTTCGGAAAAGCTGGAAAGCATCCTGACTCAGTACACGAGCATAATGATCCTTCCAGAATCGTTTTCCGTCGCGCACAGCGAGCCGCACCTCCTCTGATACGTCGCCTGTCAGCTGACCATCCAATACTCGAAGTGCGGCTGCAAGCATCATCGGTCGGTTCTTGGACATGTTGGCGTTGTGCATTCGATACTCCGCTACGACGTTGTCGTGCGAGACGACTTGGCCAGTCCTAACCAGCCGTACGAACAACTCATAGTCCTCACAAGCCAGCATGGCCTCGTTGAAGCCCGCAGTCGCCGCCAACCGATCGCGTCGATAGATAACGGTTGCATGCATACCAATAAAATTGCCTGTTCTGAGAAACTGAAGATATGGATCATCAAGTCTCGCAACGTAGTTTTTGCCAGAGATAATCTCGCCAGACGAATTGATGTAGCGATAGGCACCATAAGCCAGAACTGCCTCCGGATGCTTCGTTAGAATCCGTTCGCCGATTTCGAGGGATTTCGAGAGCAGGCGATCGTCTGCGTCCAAGAAAGTAATGTGGTCCGATCTCGTAACGGAAAGGCCAGCGTTGCGGGCGGCTGCCAAACCGCGATTGATTTGCGTGATGAGTCGTACTTTCGGATGCCGTTCGACGATTGACGCGGGGTCATCCGCTGACCCATCATCAACCACAACAATTTCGTCCGGAGGTCGGCTTTGGCGAAGGCAACTTTGGATGGATTCTTCCAGAAAGTGAGCCTGATTGTACGTAGTTATGATGACTGCGATCATACGTGCGAGCAATCCCTTTCCGTCGAGTTCGTTGCGGCGAAGAGGCGGAGATTCTCATGAATGATGCCGATATCCGCCGGAAGGCGGTGACTTTACCACATTGCAGGTCAAGCCGAGAGGTGCCGCTAGTCAGAGCATTGGTAATATTAACATCCGAAGCTCGAGTGCCAGTTCCGGGCGGCCGACGACGACCGGATACGTGCCTGTCTGCTATGCGGAGTCGAAAGCGGTGTTGGGGCGGCTGGTCTCACCGATAGAGAGAGCGGATCAGGCCGCAAGCTCTCGTTAGAATGCGCCCTGCCTTTAGCTTCTGCGTGAGCAAGCGGGCGGTTTCTGCCGCCAGGTCAATTCTATCCTGCAAGGTTACCGGCAAGCGTGGCGCCAGGCTGCGTGCAAACGCGAAGCGTATCGATCGATTCAGCCGTGGAGTCATCAGGTTCGAGTCGAGGATATAGGCGTTAACCCATTCAAGAAAACGAACGCGTGCGGAGTGAGGCTTCATGCGGTCATAGTCACCTGCGGCTGTCGCGCGGGCTGACGTGGAGTCGGCATGTTGTCGATACCGGCTGGTCGGGGTGTCCGTTACGAACGTGGGGTAGCGCAGCAGCAATTTTACCAGAAGCGTTTGATCCTCATAAAGCTGAAACGATTCATCGAATCCTCCAACGGATTGCAGAGCTTCGCGGCGAATCATGACGGCGCAGATGCAAGGGACTTGGGAGCGCTGACGAAGGATGACCATGTCGAGCAGTTTTGGGGGCATATGCAAAATGCCGGATTCTCCCGACATCTGCTCGACCCAGTTGTCACAGGGGGCGTCGGGAAACCACCATAAGGTTGGTCCGTACGTCAACATTGCTTGCGGATTGGCTTCAAACGCTTCGACATGCTTCTCAAGCGTTTCCGGTTCGAATAAGTCATCACCATCAAGAAACGTGACGAACCTGCCAGATCCAATTCTTAATCCCGTGTTGCGGGCTGCCGCTGCGCCACGACCATGCGACCGAACGAGGCGAATTCTCGGATCTTCTGCCGCGGCTGCGGCCGCGATCTCGACGCTTTGGTCGGAGGATCCATCATCCACGAGTATCATCTCCCAGTCGGCGAACGTTTGCGCGCGCACGCTTTCGATCGCGGCAGACAGATATCGTTCGACGTTGAGAAATGGAGTTATGACTGAAATGGTCGGCATTAGCTCGGTATCAACCTGCGCAAGGCGGCTCTCGGTTCACGAAAGATGGCTTTCAGGCTCTCCGATGCTAGCAGCCATAGTTGCTTATGAACGAGTGACCGAACCAATTTGGGGACCCTTGGATCTGCTGTTGTCTTCTCAAGATATCGTTTGAGCCAGAGTAGAAAACGCAAGCGCGCCCACCCATCTCGATTTGCCGCAGCGGATACAGCGCCAGCGCTTGAGCTATGCTGGCGATACTTGAACAGCACGTCGGCAGATACGTAGAAGGGGGCAATCAAAAGAGCCTTGGCAAAGAACACCGCGTCCTCGAACATATTCGCAAAGGCAGGTTCGAACCCGCCGGCCTTCTCCACCAGGGCTCGTCTCAAAAGGCAGCCACTTGTAGTCGGGCTCTGGTAGATATTTCGCAATTGCGAAAGGAGCAGCGTCGGCGGATAATGAATCTGATCTGGCATCACGCCAAGCTCATAGAAGAAGTCTGCTTCGTTCGTATTCCTTTCCTCCCACGAATGCCAAATGAGTGCTCTTCCGTAGGTCGCGCCCACATCAGGCCGTGCGTCGAGAACCGCAACCTGTGCCATCAGCTTGTTAGGGAGCCACACGTCGTCGGCATCCAGAAAGGCGACGTAGTCGCCACGTGCGTGCGAAAGTCCCAGGTTGCGCGTCGCGCTCATTCCATGATTTCGCCCGTCCGCGTGATGCAGCGAACGAACAATGTCGGGGGATGCTTGTGCAAATCTCTGCGCGATTTCACGGCTTGAGTCTGTTGAGCCGTCGTCGACGACAAGAAGCTCCCAATCGGAGAAACTTTGCGCTATGACGCTTTCGATTGCTTCGCCAAGGAATTTTTCTCCGTTGTAGACGATGATAATGCAGCTGACTTTGGGGTTCATAAGATTCAATACCCATAACTGCGGGCGGCGCGTTTGGGCTAGCCGGCCTTACTAATATCTCAGATGGGTCGGCATGTCCGCATTGGAAACTACGAAAGAACTCATCGGAGGCAAACCGTTCGGTCTTGCTGGCTCGATATTGGGTTGATCTGCAGTAGCTAACAGATGCTTGCCGATTCGGCTCTGGCGAGGCTCGACGCGCCCTTAACGGGGTAACCCGCAAAACCAAGCCATTCGACCGATCGCCGGCAGCCCTCTTCGAAGCTTATGGGCGGGCAATAATCCAATTCGCGTTGAGCGCGAGCATAGGGCGGCCGGTATGACGAAGTATGCAACAACGCGCGCTCCAGCGTAACGGGACGAGAGGTTTGGCTTTCGGTCCCGAGAGGCTGGCGCATCTCGTGGAGGGCCGCCTTCACCGCCGCTCTTGCCGGTCGCGGGACGAGCCAGCGCAGTCTTCTAAAAGAACTTGTTGCCTGCAGTCTCTGCGCCATTGAGAGGCGCTCATCTGCAACGTCCGTTATCTTTGGTGCTGGTAAATCGTCGAGATCGTAACCCAACGCCTCGCAAATTGGGAGATAAAGGTCTCGCCACGTGACAGCTTCCGCATCTCCCAAAAGGAAAGCCTTGCCGTCAGCGTTCGGCGCAACGAGCGCCAATTTGATCGCGTGGATAAGATTGTCCACATAGATCGAGTTGCAAACGCCCCAACCACCTTCGGTAAGGTATGCGGTACCGTTCAGGATCTCGTCTGCGAGTCCACCGGTCCATTGCGACCGCGGGCCAAAAACAATGCCAGGGCGTAAAATGACGACTTCGACTCGACCGATCTTTCGTAGTTGCCCCAGCTTTTGCTCTGCAAGGACTTTCGCGTTGTTGTAAGCAATCGGCTGTCGGTGGGAGAGCGGTGTCGTCTCGTCTACACCAAGTGCTGGCGCTTGCCCGTGGACAGAGGCCGAACTGAGATAGATTAGCCGTCGCACGTTGGATATCATTGCCGCCCGATAGACGGGCTCTACGGAGCCGACGATCGTCTCTGGAGGTCCCGCTATTGCCATGATGACATCGTCACAGCCGTCAAACGCGGCCGTCAGCGACTTCGTATCGAGGGCATCAGCAATCTGAACTGGAAGATTAAAGCGTCGCGGCAATGCAGCTCGGGAGGGGCGCTGAATGATGGGGCGCACATGCGCTCCACCGTCGCGTTGGAAAATCTCGACGGTTCGATTGCCGATAAATCCGCTTGCACCCAAAATCGCGATCTGTCGCATCATTCCGCATCCAAGTTCACACGCTTACGGTTAAAGCATCCAGCCAGCAGACATTGGAGCCCGTGTTGCATAGCATCCTTCAATGAGTTTCAGAGTGGCGAGGGCGTCAGTTCCGGAAACAATTTCTGCTTGCCCACTTAGCGCAGCAATCGTGGCCTCCAGCTGCGAATCGAAGGCGAACTCAAAATCTTGGCAAGCTGAGCCGAGGGTAGGTTCAGCGCCGCGGTTGAGGGGATGATGAAGAAGCACTTCAGCGGCGGAACCAGCTCCATGAAGGCCGAAGGAGAAATTCCTCGCCTCATTTGCAGTCCATGTGAGCCAGCCCTTGGTCGCCCGGATAAAATAACGATTGGGCCGTGCCCAATCGCGGCTGAGCCGGATATTCGCCCTGAAGCCGCGGAACGTTAAAGCAATCCGGCAATTCGCCTCAACGCCCCCCATGGAATCGTCTTCGTAGATGACGGAAAGCGGTTCGCCGAACCACCATCGGAGGAGGTCGAAAACATGTGTGCCGATGTCCAGCAGTACACCCCCACCACTCTGGTGCTGGGTAAAATAGTCTGCAGATGCGACGGGCCAATCGAAAGGACCTCCTTCAAAAATATCGATGGAAGTAACGTCCCCCAAGAACTTGGAGTTGAGCAACTCCCGTATCGACCGGGTAGCCGCGAACCGACGCCGCATCAGGCCGACCGATAGCAGTCGGTTGTATTTCGCTGCTGCCTCGACTATGCGCTCGCCGTCCCTGACACTCGTTGCTAGCGGCTTCTCACAATGCACCGCGACGCCCGACTCTAGTGCGCGGATCGCCTGTTGCGCGTGAGATTCCGGCGGCGAGGCGAGAATGATCAGTTCGGTCGATTTACAAAGCAGATCTCCGTAAGATGATACCGTTTTTGCTCCGGTGAAGTTCTTTGCGAAGATGTCAGCCGCTTTCGCATCCGGGTCAAAGACCCCCTCGACGTGGAGACGACCAGCTGCCTCGAGTCGCCGCAAAGCCGGTGCGTAATACAGGCGAGAAACTGCGCCGCAGCCCGCCACGGCCACTCGCACTGGCGATGAATGCCCGGCCTTTGCGGTTGTCATTTCTTGCTCACCATGCGGAGCCTCTTCGAGAGGAGCCGACAGAAGCCCAGCACGATCTTTGGGGAGCAGCTTAGCCGCAGCGCGCACCTGAGGTGGGCATTCATCGCTTCAAGATCGCCTCGCAACAACAACTCTTCTGCCGTCGTCAAAGCCACGCCGGCATAAATATTCCGAGCGCGACTTGCCACGTGGCGCAATTGCTTAGGCAGGTAGTCCTGGAATATCGCGATGGCCTGTCGTGAATATTCCAACTCCTGCGCCAGTCTTCTGTGGCGGCCCGTGTTCGAATCCTCGTGCATCCGATAACTCGCCAGAAGTCGCGGTTCGTACCAGACCTTGTACTGAGCGGCAATCCTGACCCACATTTCCCAGTCTTCGCTGCATGTGAGTCTCTCGTCGAAGGCGCCGAGTTGTTCGTACGCCGCTCGACGCACGGCTATCGATGGCGTGACGATCCGTTGCTCTTCTGCAAGACGAGCAAGCCCATCATCGAGGCAGCCGGCCTCCGCTCGTTCCAGCTCGGAAGACGACTTGAAATGACCTTCCGAATCTACAAAAGCATGACGGCAAAAAGCTGCTCCTACGCTTTGATCAGCGCGAAATCCTCGCTCAAGGGCTGCATAGAATCCCGGCGACACGAAATCGTCCCCATGAAGAAGGTGCACGAGGTGCCCTCGAGCTCGATTCAGGCAAGTCGCGAAATTTCGAATATGTCCGACGTTGGCAGGTTGGCGATAGAACGCTACGCGTCCCTTTCCCAGGCGCCGAACTATCTCGGCCGGATCATCTCTCGTTGATGCATCGTCAATTACCTCGATCTGCATCTCCACGCTGCCCGCGTCCTGGTCCAGAACGCTTTGCAATGCCTGTTCGAGGTAACGCCCGCAATTGAATGTCGGAATCATGATCGACCATGTCGGCCGCGGCTCGCCGTGTGTTATCGGAAGCACGCGCGATCGAAAGATCGATGCATGACCAAGCAATCTATCGCTAATGTAGTCCTCCTTTGGAAAGACGAAGGGCGAGCCTGCACGCATCAACCCACGATACGGAGCGCCCGATACCGCCTCCTTTCACGCTTCGCCAAAGACAGTCCCATCCTAAGCGAGGCTGTCCGTTCCCTGCGTAAACCGTTGCCCAATCAAAAAAATACCGTGAGCAGCCTTCCTGAGCAAAAGCCCATCGTGAGACGCCTCCGGTCTTTCCCATTCTGCGATAGAAACTCGAGGTCCGATCCATTTTCTCACGACTTGAAAGAGCTGAAAATTCGCTATTCGGATGTTGCCGATAAGCTCCGACAATTTCGTCTGTGAAGGCGATAGGCCCGTGTTCTGCGCAAAGGATATAGAGTGACCAATCGGTGATGGGGAACAATGCCTCGTACCAGCTGCCCAAGCCTTCGAGACATGCGCGACGAAGCATGCCGGCACAGGTCGCAAATGGGTTGCCTTCCCAGATCTCGTTCAAGGTAAACAGCTTCGGCAAATCAGGTCTCGTCCAGCGGCGCCTGTCGGGAGACATATCGTCGATGAGGGCGTTGTGAAAAACGGCGGAACAGCGCGGGTTGGCATCGAGAAAACCTGCCTGTCGCTCGAGCTTGTCGTTCGCTAACCAATAGTCGTCACCGTCTAGGATGCAAACGTAACGTCCTCCCGCATCCCTTAGTGCCCTGGCAACGACTTCATTTGAGCGGATGTTCTGCTCCGAAAGCATTAGGCGAATGCGTTTATCACGCCTTGCATAGTCTTCCACAATATCGCGCGTTCGGTCTGTGGACTTGTCTTCGCTGATGATCACTTCGAGAAGACGATGGGTCGACTGTGCCAGTACGCTCTCGATTGCTTGCGCAATGAAGTTTTCGTGGTTGTAGGTAACGACGATGACGCTGATGTCGGGTCGATGTGCTGGCCCTTGCGCATCTTCCGGATCTGTCGCGCCGCGGTTGATATTAGTCATATTTCTTAACGACCCAACGCGAGAGACTGTGAGAGTTCGGCGTCGGCACGATTCAAACTTCCATCTTCTTACGTTTCCTTGGGTCCGCAACGCTAGGAAGTGACGCCGTCCGTCGAATGGTCAATCTGGTCCAAGATAGGCGAGCCGAACCCAAGAATTCAACCCTCGTCTGAGCTGCAATATTCCAGGGAGACAAGGTTGCTGATTACTCATGAGGCCTATCTCGCTCGATCTTTTGCGGATGCAAAACGGGCGTCAAGGGGAGCGATCAGCGAGCTTTCTGCAAGGGCCGTGCTTTGAGTCATGGCGGAGACGTGTTCGGTTGGCAGGATATGACCTTGGAGGATCTCATCGGCAGGACTGGGGCAACGACCCGTTCCGGCCATGTCGCTGTTAAGGTAACTTGACGAAGCCAAGTGGTCTGGTCCGGGTTTTCCAGTTATCTGTGGCAGGCGAAGCGGCTGTTCGCTCGATCTTATCTGTGAAGGCGCAATCGACTATAGTTTCTCACGTTTGCGGGGACTTGCGGCTGAGGGAATGCCGGGCTGCCCCCGACGTTGTCGGCCGCGGACGAGATTCATGACCACTTCAATCGCACTTGTAGTCAATACCTATCAGCAGGCTCATTTCCTTCCCGCCTCGATCGAAAGCGGACTCGCCCAGACCGTTCCGTTTGACGAAATCATCGTCGTCGATGACGGATCAACCGACGATCCGGCGTCCGTTGTCTCCGCTTATCCAGGCGTCAGGCTGCTCACGCAGCGCAATGCCGGACTTGCCGCGGCGCGCAACGCGGGACTAAAAGCATCGTCGTCATTCTACATCGTTTTCCTTGATGCTGACGATCTCCTGATGCCGAATGCGGTGCGTGCGGGCTTGGCCTGCCACGCCCGTAGTCCTTGCACGGGTCTGGTCTATGGAGCGCACCGCCGCGTAGGACCCCAAAACGAGCCGCTGGGCGGAGACGTCTATTCGGACATTGGCCCGGACGCGTTTCGTACCTTTTTGACGGGTAATGCCATTGGCATGCATGCCACGGTTATCTACGATCGGCAGAAGCTGTGCGACATCGGGGCGTTCGATGTCTCCCTGCCTCGTTGTGAGGACTATGATGTTTACTTCCGCATGGCAGCGAAATACCCTGTCCGTTCTCACCCTGAGGTCGTTGCACTCTATCGCTGGCACGGACAGAATATGTCTTCTGATCCTTCCATCATGCTGACATGGGTGCTCCGCATCAATGATCGCCAAAGAGCCCGCACGGCGGGCACTCCCTTGCTGGAAGATGAGCGTCTCCTGGGACGCCGGGTCTGGGTCAGATACTATAAGGATGAGGTCGTAAGTGACCTGAGACGCGGCTGGCGCTCGAAGACTGGGCTTCGCTCCGTCGCGCGAACCCTGCGCTTCGCGAACATCGCCGCAACTGAAGTGGGGCGGTGGTTGATTCATCGACTGAGAAATAAGTGGAGCGGCCGCGCAAAATCGCGTCCTTTGAATTGATATGTGCAAAGGGGAGCATCGCATATGTCAATTCTGGTGACTGGCGGGGCAGGCTACATCGGTAGCCAAACAGTATTGGACTTGGTTGATGCCGGCGAAACGGTCGTCGTGCTCGACGACCTGTCCTCCGGCTTCGAAGCTGCTGTATCTCCGAATGCTCGGTTGGTAGTTGGAGATGTCGGCGACGCGATGCTCGTGTCCCGCCTCATTGCCGAGTGCGATATTGATGCCATTGTCCACTTCGCCGGATCGATCGTCGTTCCAGAATCGATCGCTGCCCCGCTTCACTACTATCTGAACAACACCAGTAAGACGCGGAGCCTGATCGAGGCCGCGGTTGCAGGTCGTGTGCCGCATTTCATATTTTCATCGACCGCGGCAGTGTACGGCTCCGAGGGATTGTTGCCGGCCAGGGAGGGCGATCCCGTTCGACCGAAGTCACCCTACGGACGATCCAAGCTGATCTCGGAGTGGATGCTGGAAGACGTCTCGAGGGTGCACCCGCTGAGATACACCGTCTTGCGATACTTCAACGTGGCAGGAGCCGATCCGGAGAGGCGCATTGGGCAGGCAACGCGAGGCGCGGGTCACCTGATCAAGGTCGCGAGCGAGGCGGCCCTCGGCAAAAGGCGATTTGTTGAGGTGTTCGGCGTCGACTATCCAACTCCTGATGGGACCTGCATTCGAGACTACATCCACGTTAGGGATCTCGCGGTCGCCCATCGGCTTGCTCTTGCTCGGCTTCGGAACGGGGGATCAAATCTCACGGCAAATTGCGGTTATGGTCGAGGCTATTCAGTCATGGAGGTGCTGCGTGCCGTCGAGCAGATCGCCGGCACGAAGCTGGACATCCGCAAAGTAGCGCGGCGCGCCGGAGATCCGATTGCCGTTGTGGCCGACCCGAGCCTCGCGCGATCTGAGCTTGGGTGGACGCCATTTTTCGGCACCCTCGATGCAATCGTTAGAAGTACCCTCGAATGGGAGCGCTTTCGATCATTTTGATTGATCGTGGCCAAATGTGGTTGTTGCCCAAGGTAATGCTGGATCGTGCTTGTCGAACGTCAATCGAGCCGCGTACCGGGTCCAGATTGGGTTCCACAAAATTAGTATCCGGCTCCTGATGGCCGATAGAGGTGCAATGAAGCAGGAATCTTTCGTCGAGTTTCGCGTGTGGCTGCGCTGTCGTTGGGTGCTCGCCATGGTAGTCGTTGAAGGGGGGATCTGGCTGTGGCGGTTCAGTGGGTTGCCACGAGAGCCGTCAATGGGGAATGATTCTTCCGGCTATCTGGCCGGCGCAGACTATCGGCCGCATGGATATACCCTCTTTCTCGACGCTTATCGGGAGATCGTCGGGGATTTGTCGTTTCTGCCACATTTTCAGCTGTTGCTGCTCTTCTTAAGTCATCTTCTTCTCGCGATGGTAATTGGGTGGCGGACCAGGAGCGTTGTTGTGGCTTGGATGGTGCTCGGTGCCGCGAGCTTGGCGCGTCCGTTTAGTAATGTTGCCGAGGTCATGTCGGACACCGTCTACGAGGCGAGTCTCGTCGCCAGCATTGCACTGCTTATCTTGTACGGCGCTCGGAACAAATTGCCCTTCCTGATCGGGTCGGCGAGTTTGCTCGGGATGGCCTGCATTACCAGGACAATCGGGGCTGCTATTCTTCCCGCGGTTGTCGTGTTCTTAATTGTTCATCTCAGGCGTGTAGGCGTTTCCTGCGTTCGCAGCGCGGTTTTCGCCGTTGTTCTTCCAATTGGGTTCTGCGCTGTACTTGCTGCAACCAGCAATCAGCTGCGTAACGGCCAATTCAGAATTGGATCGTGGGGCGGCATGAGTCTACTCGGCCGCGGACTCGTTCTTGCGAAACCCATTCCATCATCGAACGAGGTTGGTTCGACCGCCTGGATTGCGGAAGAAGTGGCCCCAGTTCGCCAAGCATTGGACAGGATTCATGATCCTGTTCTGAAGATGCTGGTCCTGAGACAATACTACGAGTGTCTGCGATGGTTTGTCTTTTGGCACGAGTTCGATGAGAGACTTCCTGGATGGGAGCCGGCATCTGACTATGAGAAAGGCAAGCTCGCTGGCGCGTTGGCTGGTTCGTTTATTGGGAACGATCCGTGGGAATATGTGTCCTTGTCAACGTTGGACTACATAGCTCTATGGGGCATTCCTCGAATCGTAACCCCTTCCGAGCGGGAGGCGCTGGAGGCGTCATATCGTGCGTTGGGGCCGTTGCCATATCTTTCAACGTTTGAACAAAGCGAAATGGCCACGAAGGAGTACTTCCAGGTGATACCACGGCCAAAGGCCGCTGTGCGGGTTTGGATTGTTCGCGGTATTAGCATCTCATTCCTGCTTGGAAACGCCTTGATGATCGTGATGCTGTTTCAGAATCCACGGCGATGGCTGCGAGCAAAGGGGATGCCGGAAGCGCTCCTCATGGCGAGTTGCGTTCATTTGAGCTATTTGGCGACGGCGACCGTGGAGAGCGGTTTAGAGAGATACACAGCTCCAACCTGGCCGCTGCTGTTAGCTACGACGGCTTGCGTCATTACCGCGATACGTTCTCAAGCGGACCAGGGAACCGCGGCGCGATAGCGCTCTCGTAGGATGCGACAAAGCAGCGCCCCCGGAAATCTACGGGGACATGAAAGTGAATGCTTCGTGAAGGGGCGATTTTAGCGCCTCGTTAGAGGAGTCGCTCAAGGAATCACCCCATATCTCAAATTGTCCGCATACGGCTAAGTCGCCATTGAGACGCGTCTTCGATGGTCGTCGTGCAACAAGAGCACGCGACCGTCATGACCTATGTTTTAACGATCAACGGAACTTCCGGCGCCGATATCCTGTTTGGTGGCACCGGGAATGATCTGTTAACCGGCGGCGCCGGGAGCGACCTCTTCGTTATTTCGAAGGGGTATGGCTCCGACACCATCAGCGACTTTCAGGGCGGCACCGGTGGAGACGTGCTGCGTGTGCAGAACTACGGTTTTGCTACGTTTGCAAGCTTCATGTCCGCTGCAAAGCAGACCGGTGCAGACGTTGTCGTCACTCTCTCGTCGAGCGAGACGCTCACGTTGCAGAGCGTTGCGCTCTCGTCTTTGACCGCGGCAAACGTCGTCCTCGACAATCCGCTGCCGGTCAGCGCATCGCCGAATACGGCGTGGACCACGGTCGGGGCCGGGGGGACGCTTACGGGCGGTGTGACGAACGACTCACTGCAGGCGATGGGGGATGGTGCCACGCTGATCGGCGGCGGCGGCGACGACTCGTACTTCATGTACAATCACGAGACGAAGGTGGTCGAACTCGCCGGTCAGGGCATCGATACCATCTACGATGGCATGATCGACGGCTACAGCCTCGTCAATGCGCCGAATGTCGAGAATCTGACGTTGGGGGGAAGCTATAACGCCCCTGCGACCGGCAATGATCTCGATAACATCATCGTCGGCAACGCCGGCAACAACATGATCGATGGCGGCAAGGGCAACGATGTCCTCACCGGCGGAGCCGGGAGCGACACCTTTGTCATCCGGACCGGAAACGGCAATGACACCATCACAGATTTCCAAACCGGCGCCGGCGGGGACATCCTCCAGATCAACGGCACGACCTTCAAGACACCAGCCGACGTCACGGCAGCAATGCAGCAGGTTGGCACGGATGTCGTTCTTTCGCTCGGCAACGGCGAGAAGATAACATTAGAAAACACGCAGGTTCAGAAATTCACGACGGCCAACATCAATATCGTCACAGCGCCAACGGGGCTGATTCAGACCTTTGGCGATGATTTCAATTCGCTCTCCGCCGGCCAGGACCCGCATCTGACCTGGAAAACAAACTACGCCTGGAGCGGAGCAGCAAGTTACACGCTCTCCGGCGAGCAGGAGGTCTACGTTGACCCGAGTTTTGCCGGCCTGCCTGGAAGCAAGGCGTCGAGTCCGCTGGGCCTCAACCCGTTCTCCATACAGGATGGCCATCTCGTCATTACCGCGGCGCCCATTCCATCGAGCGACGCTGCCTATGTCGGCAACCATCAATTCTCATCGGGCGTGATAACGACCGAGAACAGCTTCGTTCAAACCTACGGCTACTTCGAGATGAAGGCCACGTTGCCCGACACCAAGGGTGCGTGGCCTGCCTTCTGGATGTTGCCGATCAACACGCATGGTCTCGGCACAGAACTGGATGCGCTTGAAGCGCTGGGCAAAGACCCCGACCAATCCCACTACGGCTTCGTTTCGTCGAGTACGTCGAATCAAGGCTATTGGGCGAATACCTCTGATCTTGCGGCCGGTGATCACACCTTTGGTGTGGAGTGGACGCCTTACACGCTGACCTATTTTGTCGATGGGGTCGAAGTCGGACAGGTCGCTACTCCGTCCGACATGAACACCGCGATGTATATGATCGCCAACCTGGCAATGGGCGGAAGCTGGGCCGGGAACGCGGATCCTAGCGCGACGGCGCAGATGAGCATTGACTACATCAAGGCCTATCAGCTGCCGGAGTACACGCTTGCGAACTACACGCTTCTGACCAGCGGCACTCCGACGACGACCATCGCGGGCACCGCAGGTGCGGATTCCTTGACCGGAACGTCAGGCAACGACCTGCTCGGAGGCGCCGGCGGCGCCGATACGATGACCGGCGGTCTCGGCGACGATACCTATATTGTCACGGATCCGGGCGCCAAGGTCGTCGAAAGCTACGGCGGCGGCGTCGATACGGTCGTGTCGTCGGTCTCCTACACGCTGCCGGACTATGTCGAAAACCTCACGCTGACCGGGTCGGCCGCGATCAACGGCACTGGCAATTCCGAGGCCAATATCATCATCGGCAACGATGCGGCCAACGTCATTACCGGCGGACTCGGCAACGACATCCTGACCGGCGGCGGGGGCGCAGACACCTTCGTGATCAACTCGGGTGACGGCTCGGACATCATCACCGACTTCACGCCGGGATCGGCCACGGGGCATGATGTCGTTCAATTGAACGGCTTTGCGTTCACGTCCTTCAACGACATCAAGGCGGCGATGACGCAGGTCGGCAACGACGTGTATCTCACGCTGACGAGCCAGGACACGCTGGTTTTTCGCAATACGACGATCTCGGACTTCACGAGCGACGACTTCCAGCTGCCGTCGACTTTGCCGGTGGGCGGTACTATCACGTCCTGGATCAGCGGCTCGACGAGCAGCCATATCGTCTACGGCACTGCCGCAAATGATCAGATCACGGCGGTGAACTCCGATGACACCCTGGTGGGATGGACAGGCGACGATACTTACGTCATTGGCAATCCAAACCAGAAGATCATCGAAAATCCGGGCGGCGGCATCGACAGTGTTCAAGCCTGGTCATCATATGTTTTGCCCGCCAATGTCGAAAACCTGACCCTGATGACGGGAGGACTTACTGGCGTCGGCAACGATCTGGCGAACCGGATGGTCGGCTCCAGTGGGAATGACATCCTGAACGGTGCTGGTGGCGACGATTGGCTGTTCGGCGGTGCGGGCAATGACACGTTCATCTACGGCATCGGGAGTGGCCATGACACGATAGCCGATTTCCACGTGTTCACGAGTGCGACCGCAGAGCACGACAAGCTGGTGCTGAAGGGGTACGACGCCAGCGCCTATCTGACAAATGTCGGGGACGAGTGGACCGTTCACTATGCGGGTGGAACCGACGATCTTCGAATCGCCGGGGTAACACAGCTGTCATCGTCTGATTACGCGTTCGTCTCTGCAACTGGCGCATCCATGACCATGGCGGGACTGACTGTACCGACAATGTCTCTGGCTGGCTCGACCCCCTTGACCGCTGGCGGACTTACGAACGCAAGCCAGCTGACCCTGACCGGGACGGCACAGGCCGGAGTAACGATCAAGATATTCGATCAGACGGCGCAGATCGGGATTGCGACGGCCGACAGTAACGGCGTCTGGAGCTTTTCGACGTCGACCCTGGCGGACGGAAGCCATTCGTTCACGGCGATTGCCACGGACAGTGCCGGCGATGTCAGCGGCGTTTCAACTTCCGTTGTAATCACCATCGACGCAACTGCACCGAATGCGCCCTCAATCGCGAGCTTCTCGCCCGACAGCAATATCGCGGGCGACGGCATCACGAAAGCCAATCAGCTGACGTTGAGCGGGACGGCTGAAGCCGGCAGCAAGGTCCTGGTGTCCGACGGTACGACGCAGATCGGCACCGCCACGGTCGATGCCAACGGAAATTGGTCGTTTGCGACCGGCACATTAGCCGACGGGACCCATGCCTTCACGGGCAAGGCGGTGGATGCGGCCGGCAATGTCAGCACGGTGTCGGTCGCCTTGAACGTCACCGTCGATACGGTTGCGCCCAATGCTCCGGTTCTCGTCTCGGATACGCTCGCCGCATCCAACAAAGTTGTGGTGTCGGGGACGGCGGAGGCAGGCGGCACGATCAAGCTGTACGAGGGGACGACGCTTCTCGGGACGGCGGTGACGGCAGCGAATGGAACGTGGAGCGTCACCACCGGACCGCTTGCCGATGGGACGCATGCATTCACGGCGACCGCAACGGATGCGGCCGGCAACGTGAGCAATCTGTCGGCCGTGCTCGATCCGGTCGTCGGAACGGTGATCGAATCGATCGGAACCGCAGGCCTGGTTAAGATCGGTAACAATTTCTATGTCGGCACCGCGAGCACTGGCTACAACGCCGAGCTGAAGTTTGCCGGCGTCGCCCAGGTAGTCGACTCGACCGGCCGCGTCGCCCCGCTTGGGGCCGAGAAGACCGCGACCGGCTACCAGGTCGTCTGGTCGCTCGGCGGTGGTCAATATTCAATCTGGACCACGGACAACAAAGGCAACGAGACGTCCTATCTCCATGTGTCCGGCACCAGCAGCACGTTGAAGGGCCTGGAAACCACTTTCCAGCAGGACCTCAACGGTGATGGCGTGATCGGCGCGCCACCAGCCACGGCGACGCCTGCCGTCATGGCGCCAGCGCCCATGACGCTGATCGAGACCAACGGCTCAGCGGGCCTGGCTCAGATCGGCAACAATTTCTATGTCGGCACCGCGAGCACTGGCTACAATGCCGAACTGAAGTTTGCCGGTGTCGCCCAGGTGGTTGACCCGACCGGCCATGTCACTCCGCTCGGCGCCGAGAAGACCTCGACCGGCTACCAGGTCGTCTGGTCGATCGGCAGCGGTCAATATTCGATCTGGACCGCGGACAACAACGGCAATGAGACGTCTTATCTCCACGTGGCCGGGACCAGCAGCACGTTGAAGGGCTTGGAGAGCTCGTTCCTGCAGGACTTCAATGGCGATGGCGTGATCAACACGGCATCAACCGTGTTGGACATCTCCAGCAAGGCGGTGCTTGGCTTGAGCAATATGAGCCAGGCGGTGACGATCGAGGCAGGTGCGACGCTCGAGTTGACCGGCACCGTATCAGGTGCGGTCACGTTCGCCGCTGCGACGGGCACCCTGGTGCTCGACCATGCCTCCCAGTTCACCGGGAAAATCTATGGCCTCTCCGGCAACGGTGATCCGTCCAGCTCGGACATTCTCGACCTCAAGGACATCTCTTTCGGGACGGGTACCAAGGGTGCCTATTCGGGCGACACGTCGGGCGGAATCCTTACCGTCTCCGATGCGCAGAACCATACGGCGCAGCTTAAGCTGGTCGGTGACTACACCCATTCGACGTTCAATTTGTCGAGCAATGGAAGCGGAGGCACTCTGGTCATCGACCCGCCCGTCGATCAGTTCATTTTTTCCTTTGCGAAGGCCTCAATGTCGCCTCCGATGCCGATTCATGCCGCGGCAGTTGCCGGTGATGCCTTCATCTTCACCGGGACCGCCGTCGTTAGCCCGACTCACCCCTTGATCTGGGCCGACCACGCGCACGATCAAGGCCTACCGACGGCAAACCAAATCCTAACGAACTTCGATCGCACCCTTGAGCAGGGGGCGCTTCATCTTGAGGCCACATCTCATATCGACATTACTGATCTTCATGGCTTTCTCCTGCACGCTTAGGGCGCCCTCGCGGCTCTCGCTTTGGAGCTGGGAGCGGCGTAAAAGCTAACCGTTATTTGATGGATTAGCTCACCGGGGGAGAAAAATGCTTCGAGGAATTATCGCCGCGCTCTTGGTCCAGGTCTTGGCGTGTTCTGCGGCACTTGCTGGAGGCACGTGCATCCTGCATCCTCAGCCGTTCAGATTGAGGTCCGACGCCATTCGCTGGTCGATCAAGATAAAATCCGGCGAGCAATGCATCCAGGGCCTGCGCTGGTCGACGCTCATGATCGACAAGGTCTCGATCGTTGAACCGCCAAAAGCCGGACGTCTCATCGTTGAGGGACCGTCTTTCCGCTATTTTGCGGATTCTGCAGGCAGTTCGGATTATTTCAAGATCGAGATCAGCGGCAGCTCGCTGCACGTCGACGGAGCCTCCTCTCTTGAGGTGGATGTCAACCGGCAATGAGCCTGCGAGCGGACGCGCTCCGCCTAAGAGGCCCTTCCGCGATGCTGCAGTCTAGCGAGGAACATTCGTTCGATTGCTATTTAGATTTGGATTAGCCGAAGTGGCTGGCGGGACACCCTGTCCAATCGGGTTGCGGAACGGATTGTTGCTGGGTTGAGTGGCGACCGGCGCGCGTGAACCGGTGGTATAGCCCTGCGATCGGATCGTCGTATTCCTTTGCTGGGCGTTTTGGGCCAACGTCGGTGCGGCGAGGGTGAAAACCACTGCTGCTACGAGCAAACACTTGACGATGATCATAACGGTCTCCATCCGGTGGAGTTTACGCATCAACTGCACTTAGGGCCTCATTGCTCCTTTGAGAAGAGGTCACGGTTTCTTGCACGCAGAATAAAAAGTGCCGTTTGTGGCGACCACCCGCTCGATGCATTGCCTCGGGTCGATGATGTCTCCATCCACTCTAAAATAGTAGGCCTGATTTTTCAGGATCAGCACATAGCGGCCGGGGGGCAGTTCCAGTGTCGGATCCTCGCTGTGAAGCTCATACATCTCCGGGTTGTCGGGCAAGGGAGACACTCGGAAGGGGTAGGAGAAGTTGCGGATCACCCAGGCGTCATCGCCGTCGCCCAGCTTTTTGCCCGTCGCCTCTGCCGAGAATTCGCGGGCTATCCTGGCGACTACGCGCACTTCTGCCCGCTCCAAACCATTGTTCAGGGAATCGCGGCGGAACACGATGAATTTCGGATGGCTATTCGGCAGGCCGGCCTGATCGGGAGCCTTGAAAGTCGCCGAGATGGCGACTCGGGCATCCGGTGGTCTCCCAGGTAGCAGTGGCAGTTCAGCGAGCGACTGGTCGTCGACCACGGCATAAACGCCGTAGTCGGTCGGTCGAAGGGGAGAACGCTGGGGCGTGCTCGCGGCGGGTTGGGGGGGCGCAAGGGCAACCGGCGTCGTCGCGACGGCTTGACGTCCCTCACGTGGGAAATACTCCGCAAGTGAAGCCAACCGCTCCCGTTGCACCACGGCGAGCAGGCTCGCACCGGCAACTAGCAGCAATATCGCGGTTCGCCTGGTGATCGACCAGAAGGGTTGGCTTGCTCTAATGGGGCCGCGGTCAATCTCAATGTTGGTACGTGCAGCCCGAACCGCCGGCTCGTGAGCAGCCGGCAGGCCTGAACCCGGCAGCTGCGGGGCCGACGGCGGTGGGATGCTGACCGGCTGCCGCGAGAACTCCTCGACCCCGCGGATCGCCGTCTCCAAGGCCTGCTTTGACCGCCGAATGTCTTGAGCATCGGCGTGGGTGAACTGCTCATCGAGCTTGTAGCGGGCCAGATCATAGACGACCTGGCGCATGTGCTCGGGATGATTCTGTACCGTCTCAAGCATACGCGAAATCACGAGGGCGAACTGAATCTCTGCGGAGGCAGGCTCCGTTCCGTCCTCGCCAGTTGTGCTCAAATCGCGCGAACTCATCCCCGCCAAAGTCCCTCAGTCAGGCCGGAAAGTCTTGTCTCTTCAATGGCTAGCCTTAATTATCAGCCTTATCGTCGCGGTGCCATAGGGATGCTCGATCGCGGGTTCTGTCGCGAGCAGCTTCCCAAGGCCTGATACCCTCTTGATTGGCGACTTCATGTCTATTTGAATGCTTTCGGTGTGACTACGGCGAAAACAATTTCGGCGTTCCAAATGCCTCAAAACAAACTAGAATATCTGACCTCCGCATCGATCCAATGTAAGACCATGCTCATCAGATTGCGCCCTGAAACCGCCGCACTGTGCTTTGCCGCTCTCCTTCTGTTCTGCGCGACGGATCCTGCATCTGCCGTCACCGCCGAGGTGGCCAGAAAGTGCAGCGCGCTCATGGCTAAGCAGTTTCCCCCTCGAGAGCCGGGCAATCCCGCGGCAGGTAGCACGAAGGGAACGGGTCGCGATCAGCAGGCCTACTTCAACAAATGCGTTGCGAATGCGGGCAAGGTCGACGACGACAGCGCCGGGAAGTAGGGATAGTTGGATCGTGTTCGCGACGCCGTGCTAATGGGCTGCTCGCGATGCGCAGTCGGCGCCTGCGTCGCGAGACGCCATTCCACCCCGGGCGTGGTTCGGGTTTTCGGTCCCGCTGGTTCGATTCGTACTGCCCTCGTACGTTAGACGTAGCGCTAACGTTCCGAGAGAGACAGACAGCCATTCAAGAGTTCTGAAGAGGAGATGCATTGAAACGCCCGAAGATTTTCTATCAAAGATTGTATTCTTAACTTTACGTCGGGCGCAAGGTTCCGAATTGCGAGGTTTGGTGATCAAAGCGCGGGGCATCGGTCAACGAACGAAAGACGGTTCGCGGAATCTCCACCCGAGCGCTCACGTTCGATCCCCATTTTCCGAATCAGGATGATCCCGCCAGTGAGGTCAGCTTTAGATGCACGCGGGCGATCTGCAACTCCAAATGTTCATCTGATGGCACAATTTTGTATCATGCGCCGGCTTCACCGACGTATCGCTGGTCGATGACGATTTTGTCTCACCGTTGAACGTCGCCAAGTCGGGCAAGCACGAGGCGATGAGCCAGATCCACACAGCGGTTTTTCGTTCCGTGTTTAACTGGAGTATTGGACGCGACTTTTCTGGCCGCCTTGGGCAGCATCAGAGAGCCGTTCCCGTCTCTATCGTGTTGGCGTGATGAAGGCGATTGGCACGCCGAGGGCGTTCTTGGCTCATGCCACGAGTTGCACGCATCCGCTGAGCTCGGATACATTTCAATTGTTGGCAAAGACCTTTGCGGTCTACCCTGCCTGCGTCCGAAAGCACCGGGTTCAAAGCCTTGGTGCCTGGAGGTGCATTTCCGTATCCGTCGCGAAGACGATGCTTCTCGCGAGGACGTGTGGCTCAACATTGTCCGTTGTTGCGCCCGGTTCTTTCGCAGGAGGTGGCTCCGGGACGTCGCCGTCTTTCGCCATGCAATTCCTGAAATAATTGTTGCGATCTTCGCTCATGCGCACCGAACCCGGGCGCTGGTAGGGATAGAGCATGTAGGAGTAGCGGACGCACTTCTTGGCGGTTTCGGCGCTGGGGCCGGCTGCCGCCGGGCTGAATCCAGCGGCAACGATCTGAACCACGACCCATGTCATGGCAGCGGCGAGCCAGGAAAACATTTGCATGAAAATTTGCCAGTTTGATCTTGGCTCCAGCTCCTAGCTGATCTCCGCGCAAAAAGAAACTGTCAGGCGGTCGGTGCCAGGCGAGCAAAATCGGCTGCTTCGTGAGCAAGGTGCCAGACACATGGATCCGCTCAACCAGGGCGCGACACCTCTTGGGGAGCGAACGCAAGCGTCTGTCTGCCTCGATCGAGCGTCGTGCCAGTGGAGAGCTTGTTCTGTTATGCGGCTCGGCCTTGTGCCGTCATCCCGCGCGAGAGCTTCGAGACGGGATCGATGGATTCGAGTTCGTAGGAGGGCGCATGAGAAAAGCCGGCGGTTGGTTCACACGCGTGGGCATCAGATAAGGCTCGTATAGTCGATATTGTTCATGCCGTTTGCGGGAGATCACCGCGCGCAAGGCGTAGCCGGCAGCGAAAGACAGCACGGCCGTAGACAACAGAAGTATAAGACCCAGCACGCAAAATCACCCAATCGCTTCGTGGATATCTATCAAATCCAAACCGCCAAGCAAGTTTCGCTCGAATGTCCGCGAAATTGAGAACGACCGTGCCGAAGCCCTGATTGTTGTTCCTTAAGCAATTGATAGGGCAACGCAGTTCGGGTCGACCAAACTCACAGCAACCCCGAGGGTGACTTCGCCATACCACCGATTTTGACGGCCATCATCCTGATAAAGTGCGGCGAATTGGAGTTTGAATCGCGAAGTTGAGCACGTCCGGCGGGGAGCACCTAACGAGCAGTTTACCAAGAGAATCGGGTAATTCGTCGTCCTTACCGATGATTCAACATCCGGCCCCATTCTCGACCGCACACGGGAAGGGGTATAAGCAATGTCACGCCAATCCATCCGCGCATCCATCGGGGCAATCCTGACGCTTCTTGCATCAGCCTCAGCCACCCACGCCACGCCCAATTGCCTGCGCGACATCAAGCCCTACAAGCTTGCCGGCGACACCATTGAGTGGTCGATGTCGATCGCACCGGGAGCCGATTGCATCCAGGGGCTGCGCTGGTCGACAATGCAAATCTACAAAGTGGAGCTGACGGAGAAGCCAAAGAGCGGCGAGATCGTCATGGTCGGGCCCGGGTTCCGCTATTTCGCAAAGCCGGACTTTTCGGGTACGGACAAGTTCACCCTCACGGTGGTGGGTAAGAACCGGCATGACGAAGGGTCTTCAACGGTTGAGATCACGGTGTCCCGGACGAACCCGCCGTTGCTCGTTAGCGCCGTCAACCATTCCGAGTAAGATTGTATACGTCTGTACACATAAGTCAGCCACCTCTTGCGAATAGGGGTGCACTGGTCGCGATTCTCTGCCTCGCCGGCTGCAAAGTGGCCTTTCGGGGTGCCTTTGCGGGCTCAAAAGGCTTTCACTGCAAAGTCCTCCAGGGTTGACCTGGTCGACTGATGCGGCCAAGAAAGATCGGCCGGGGGCGGCTTCTCGGCCGCCGGTGTCGGCCGCTTGGGCCAGAACCCCCGATTGATTGAGAACAAGGTTTTTGCATGGCTGAGCGTGTCGCTCTGATTACCGGCGTCACCGGACAGGACGGCGCCTATCTCTCGGAATATCTGCTGTCGCTTGGCTATGTCGTCCATGGCATCAAGCGGCGTTCGTCCTCGTTCAACACCGCACGCGTCGATCATCTCTACAGGGACCCGCATGTCGGAAACGTGCCGTTCCGGATGCATTACGGCGACATGACGGACTCGACCAATCTGATCCGCCTGATGCAGCAGATCCGGCCGACCGAGATCTACAACCTGGCCGCTCAAAGCCACGTTGGCGTCAGCTTCGAAAGCCCGGAATATACCGCGAACGCAGATGCGCTCGGCGTGCTGCGTCTTTTGGAGGCGATCCGTATCCTCGGGATGGAGAAGGAGACGCGCTTCTACCAGGCCTCGACCTCGGAACTCTATGGCCTCGTCCAGGAGATCCCGCAGAAGGAAACCACTCCGTTCTATCCGCGCTCGCCTTACGGGGTGGCCAAGCTCTACGGCTACTGGATCACGGTGAACTACCGCGAAGCCTATGGCATGTTTGCCTCGAACGGCATCCTGTTCAACCACGAAAGCCCGATCCGCGGCGAGACCTTTGTCACCCGCAAGATCACCCGTGGCGTTGCTCGCATCGAGGTCGGTCTTGAAGAGACACTCTATCTCGGCAACCTTGAGGCCAAGCGCGACTGGGGTCATGCACGCGACTATGTCGAGGGCATGCACATGATCCTGCAGGCTGAGAGGCCCGACGATTTCGTGCTCGCAACCGGCGAGACGCGCTCGGTGCGCGAGATGGTCGAGCTTGCCTTTGCCGAGACCGGACGCAGGATCGAGTGGCGCGGCAAGGGCGTCGACGAGGTCGGCCTCGATGCGATAAGTGGCAAGACCGTGGTCAGGATCGATCCAACCTATTTCCGGCCGACCGAGGTTGACCTCCTCATCGGCGATGCCAGCAAGGCGCGGCAACAACTCGGCTGGAAGCCGAAGCGGAGCTTTGCGCAGTTGGTCCAGGAAATGGTTGCGAGCGATCTGGCCGAGGCGAAACTGGAAGCCGCAAATGCCAAGCGCATCGTTTGAGCTGAAAGGCAAGACGGTCTATGTCGCAGGCCATCGCGGCATGGTTGGAGCCGCGCTCGTGCGCCGGCTTGCGCAGGAGGATGTGCAGCTCGTTACGGTGGAGCGGAGCGAGGTCGATCTGCGCAACCAGGCCCAGGTCTTCGACTGGTTCGCCAAAGCGCGACCGCAGGCCGTGTTCCTCGCCGCCGCCAAGGTCGGCGGCATCGTCGCTAACAACACGTTGCGCGCCGAATTTCTCTACGACAACATCGCGATCGCCGCGAATGTGATCCACGCCGCGCATCAGAACGGCGCCGAGAAGCTGATGTTCCTAGGCTCGTCCTGCATCTATCCAAAACTCGCACCGCAGCCCCTGCGCGAGGATGCGGTGCTGACGGGGCCGCTCGAGCCGACCAACGAGCCCTATGCGATCGCCAAGATCGCCGGCATTAAGATGGTTGAGGCTTATCGCAGCCAATATGGGCGCGACTTCATCAGCGTGATGCCGACCAACCTCTACGGTCCCGGCGACAACTATCATCCCGAACACAGCCACGTCGTCGCCGCCCTGATCCGCCGGTTCCACGAGGCGAAGCTGAACGATGCGGTGAGCGTCGCGGTCTGGGGCACCGGCACGCCGCGGCGCGAGTTTCTCTATGTCGATGACATGGCGGGCGCCTGCGTGCACCTCATGAAGACATATTCGAGCGCCGAGCTGATCAATATCGGTACCGGCCAGGATATCGCGATTGCCGAATTCGCCCGCGTCGTCGCCAACATTGTCGGCTATGGTGGCGAGATCACCTTCGACACCTCACGCCCCGACGGCACGCCGCGCAAGTTGCTTGATGTCAGCCGCCTGACCGAACTCGGCTGGCGCGCTCAGACATCGCTCGCGGATGGAATCCGACGGGCTTATGAGGCGTATCTTGCGAGCCAACCGACCGCCGCGCGATAGTTTGCGGCGGGGCGAGCTGCAGTGGAGGTGCGACACATGACGGAGGACACCCACACCATTCGCAGCGGCGGCCTCAGTGCGACCATCATGGCGCAGGGCGCGGAACTGTGCTCGCTGAAGTCCGACGCGGGCCTCGAGTGCATCTGGCAAGCGGGACCTGCCTGGCCGCGTCATGCGCCGCTGTTGTTTCCCATCGTCGGCCGTCTGAAGAATGATGAGCTGCGGCATCGCGGCAAGGCGTACCGGATGACGCAGCATGGCTTTGCGCGCGACCGGCGGTTTGCGTGGCTCGAGCGAAGTGCGAACCAATGCATTCTCGCACTGAACGACGATGCCGAGACGCGGGCGATCTATCCATTCGCGTTTCGGCTGGTCGTGACCTATAGCCTCGACGTAGCCGGCCTGGACGTCCGGTTTCAGATCGTCAACACGGGCGAGGAGACGCTGCCGGCCTCTCTCGGCGGCCATCCGGCCTTCAACTGGCCGCTAGTGCCAGGGGAGAGCAAGGAAGCCCACTCTCTGACATTCTCCCAGGATGAACCGCATTTGATCAGGCGGCTGGAGGCTGGGTTGCTGGGCGCCTCGGCGCCAAGCCCGGTCAACAACCGTGTGCTTCCCCTCACTGAAGCCCTATTCATCGACGACGCGATCATCTTTGACCGCCTTGAGAGCCCATCCGTTCGCTACGCGGCGGCGCGGGATCCCTGGGTGCAGGTGTCCTGGACCGGCTTCCGCGAGCTTGGCGTCTGGTCGAAGCCGTCCGGGGCGCCGTTCCTTTGCATTGAGCCCTGGCGCGGTTATGCATCCCCCCTGAGCTTCGATGGTGAATTTGCGAGCAAACCCGGCGTGATGCAGATCGCGCCGGGTGGCGAGGAGACGTTGTCGCTTCGGATTGCGGTTGGGCTAGGGACCTCAATCTGATTTCCTTGCCGCCGACGCACTATCGATCGAATCCAACGACGACTTTCACGAAATGCGGAGCGCTATTCGAACAGCGCCCAATCCGCAGCATCAATGCCGCCGTTGAAGATCACTCGGGGCGGGATGCGCGCGCCGGGCTCAAGTAACCCCATTGTTGGCCTACAAGGAGGCCGGCCCGCGCCGACAGACGGCTCGAAACAACCCGCGCGCTGTATTCGGCTCCTATCACGAAGCGAAAGAGCGGCCCAAAGCTCATCGCGGAGGAGGGGCCGACAAAGTGAAGTCCTGGTACCGACGCTTCGAAGGTAGCGTTCAGTTGTGGCGCCCGCCCAAGGCATTGGATCGCACTTCGCAGATCCCGAGAGATGAACGTCAGGCGTCCAACGTCGATTTCATAACCGCTGCCGGCGATGACATGGTCAACCATCAGCCGACGTTCACCTGCATCATTGGCAGTGCGCAGTTCCAGCACCACGCGCCCGGACACTTCGTGCGCCTTGATGACAGTTATTCCAAGATGGATGGGCAACCGAGTCTCGACGCGGTCACGAAGCCACCATGCCCCCTCAGCTGGCAAGTGGCTTTTGACGAACCGAGTTCGCCATTTGGCGGGTACTCGATGCATCGCGCCCGGAAATTGGGTCAGCGCCTTGGCTTTGAGCCCGCGACCCAGCCCTGAGATGGGCCAGCGTACACGTTCCCAAAGACCAGGTTCGGATGCGGAGCGATCATGCCAGCGAACCGCGCTCTCCCGCACGAGAAGCTGCGGCCGAGCGCCAGCTTCGCACAACAAGGCTGCTGCCTCGAGAGCTGATTGACCAGCTCCGATCACCGCGACATCGCGCCCTTTGAACGCGTCGAAGCTGGTAACCCCGGACGTATGGATTGCAAGAGCCCGTGGCAAGGATGCCAACTCCGGCGGGATATGCGCAAAGCCTGATAACCCCGTGGCAACGACCACCCGATCTGCAACGAGTCGTTCTCCATCGGACAGCAGGATCGCAAAACCGTCATCCTGCCGATCAACATGTTCAACCTCGACGGTCTCGACCCAAGGCACATTGTGTTGCTGGAACCAACGCCCGTACTCCGTGAAATTCGCGATCGAGCAGGGCTCAAAAGTCTCAAGACCGCGAGGCTCGTTGTAATCAGCGAACGAATAACCCGGCACCGGTGCAGAGAGATTGGTTCCAAAACAGAAGGATTTGAGATAGCGCTCGCCGCCGGCCGCAGCGATATCTGACCAGAATCGCATCGGCTGTCCGAAAATGCGGTGTTCTACCTTGCGCGCCGAAAGATGGGCGGCGAGTGAAAGCCCATATGGACCGGCTCCGATGATCGCGACGGCGACCCGGCTCATGACAATTCCTGCATGACTGTCGGTGACGTCCAGGCGGAATCTAGCGCCGACAAGCGCATGAACCGCGGCAGAGCTTTGACGCCCAGATGGATTTGCGAGAGCGAATGGATTATCCACGGAACTGGATCGTTGCCGTCCGCGGCGCAATCGACCGCATCGGTTGCGTGCGTTCTAAGCCAGCCACGCCAATACGCGCGATCCTTATGCGACATTCGCCTCGTGAGAGTCTGCGCAAAGAGGAACGCGCGCAGCGCGAAGCGATCGCAAAAGACAACTCGGTCATTGTCTTGCTCATTGTCCTGCGCCTTCCTGACGGCTTCGCGCAAGGATTTGGTGTCACCAGCAGCGTCAAGGCACGCAAGCAAGGGAAGCGGCATACCCCGGCGGATGTCCATGCCGATTTGATTAAACAGGCGCGGGTTAAAGTCGATAACCGCCCATCGGCCATCAAACAAAACAAACTCAACTTCAAATATTCCGAAGTATTCTAGCTCGCGACAAAGGCGGCGAACTGCCTCTGAAAGTGCCGGGGCTGGTGGCAGCGCTTCAAAGCAAAGCCCCACCCCCACCGGTTGGGATCGCTGCAACACTTTGGTTGCGCTACGGGTAACAAACAGCTCTCCAGTTTTATCGATGAATCCCGTCACCGAATGCACGCCCTCGCTCCCGACTCGGACAAACTGTTGTAGAATCGGCAAGTTGGCGTCAGCCAAAACTGGGTTGTCAGCCGCTGGGCCTCGCTCGCGATCAACAAACAGTTGATATTTGCTCAGCAGCTCACCGCTCGAGTAGGCTACTATCCCCTTATCGCTCCTTAGTCGGCGAACATGAGTGCGCGGCTTTATAAGGATTGGATAGGGTAGGATCGGAGCTAGCTTTGCGACATCATCGATGTTTCGTGGGTTCCAACTCGGCAACACAGTGAGGTCGGCGTTGATTGCAGCATCCGCAAGAAGCTTCTTTTCAAGAATGCGCCGCATGGTCGCGATCGACGGTTGATACATACAAAAATACCGCGCCAGAAGCGCGGTGTTCTCCGTATACATCCAGGCAGTTTCGTCCGACGTCGGCAGTAATATCTTTCCGGGATCGTCCGCACCTATCGCAACAAGTCGCTCAAGGTATGATGAAGCTTCGCTTTCTGGCGGGGCCGAATAGACACGCCCCGCATGACGCGACCATGCCGCTGCGTCCAGGCGTTGGCTTGTTAGGATGCTGACGTCGATGTTGCATCTTGCGAGATGGCGGACAGCCGCGATCGTGCCGCCAAAGGAAGCAGAGGCCAAAAGCACAGAAACATCATTGTTCAAAATACACATTGTACCAATCTTCAAAATAGATTGGGGCCGCGATCATGCGGTTGCCAGAAAGCCCGGCGGCTCGCGTCGAACATTGAAGTTGCGGCCGCGGTACCGGTTAGTGCCGTCCAACTCGGCGATGCTATGATCGAGCCTCTATCAGCGTCTATTCCAGTTCGAAATTAACGTAAACGTTCAACGTAAAAGGGTGTAGCAATAGGTCAATGCAGATTCTGGTGGCGGTCGACGGATTGTTCCATCCGGCCCCTTCCGTTGTTTCTTACGACGGCCGACGTGTGCTTCGACAAGATCACCAGAGATTCCGGTTCTGCTGCGGCAAAAGACGGGGACACCGCGGCAAAGATGGAACACAAGCGGAGGGTTGAGTGTACCGCCTAAGTCTGTCCGCTTTTTCCGGGGAAATTAAACTTCGCGCCAACCCGCCATGCGCCTCGCGATACAATTGCGTGAGGGTTGGACGCTTACCGATTTCAGGGTGCGCTCATTCCCTGGTGCTGTTCGAGATTCGCCTGTAATATCCTGGCATATCCGCTGCCGCAAAAGCCAGGGCTCCCAGGCGCTTTTCGTGTTTTCGCACCACCGCTTTGCCAAGGCCATTTTCCCTGCAGCATTCACTGTTACCACGGCTCGCTCAAACGTCGTCGCGCGCGGAGGAGACGCTGTCGTTCAGGACCGTCCTGAGGTCGGACGACCTTTCGCAGATACATGCCGCGCTGCGAGCGATATAACGCTGGCGCTTGGTCGCGTTCGAGGTGCGACGGCCCTCGCTCTCAGACCTCGATTCGCGTGAGATCCTCGCCGAGCACGACAGGGCCTGAATAGTCCTGTCGGACATCGGCGAGCAACGCGTTCAGCATGGAATCGTCGCTGCGTGGCCGGTGATGGGTCAGTGCGAGCTTCTTGACGCCGGCCTTGGCCGCGACTTTGCCGACCGTATCGCCGCAGGCGATCGTGAACTTCGCAAGCCGGCGGAAATGCTCGTTGTTGATCTCCGGCGTCGCGAGAAAGCAGCATTGGACGAGCAGGTCAGCTCCCTGTGCCAGTCGCTCGAGACCAGGGCAGGGGACCGTGTCGCCGGAGATCGCGATGACCTTGCCGTCCGCTTCGAAGCGGTAGCCGAGACACATCCAGCGCGCGAGAAAGGCCGGGGACATGTCGAGGCCGTCGCCATGCAAGACGAGCTCGGCGCTGATCTTCCATCGCCCGGTGTCGAGAACGGGGCCGGGAAGAATGTCCGTTGCGACGACCGGCTTCCAGCCGCCGAAGGTCGGTTCGCCCTGATCGCGCCAGGTGATGTCCTTGTCGTAGACCTGCGTGACCAGCGTGTTGACGAGCCGTTCGGTATCCGGCGGCCCATAGATGCGCAGATCATTCTTGCGTCCATGAATCCATGAATTCAGCATCACGTCGTAGAGGTCGCCGATGTGGTCGAAGTGGTGATGCGTGAGAAAGACCGTGTTGATGGAGCCAAGCGGCACGCCGGCCTTGCTGAGCTGCACCATGACGCCGCGGCCGGCATCGAACAGGATATTCTCCTCGCCGAACCTGATCAGCGTGGTCGTCGCCATGCGGCGGGGGTCCGGGCGCGGGCCGCCAGTGCCGAGCAGTATGATCTCCATGGTGTCTACTCCAGCATAGGGCCGGAGGATCTGACCACGCCGCCCCAGCGGTCGACAACTACAAGACCTGCGCGCCGCGTCGTGCATCGCATGCCCATGGTCATCATATCCCGGGAATTCGTGGATCCTCGAGCCATACGGTAGATTCGAAGGTGGTAGAGGGGCAAGCGATCCTGCGTGCCGTTCGATCTGATGCAGGTCGCGTGCGACGAGGCAGCCGAGCACGGCGGCGAGCGCCTGCGCAAGCAAGGCCCGTGCGATGATGCGTGGGATGAGAATTGGGGCAATTCATCTTTAATGCTTCAAGATCGTGACCAATATTGTTTGCGCACGCCGAGGCGCGTATTATCGCGCCATGTTCGCGGGGGCTTTCGAATACATTGTGAATGACGGTTCACATCGCGGCGCATTGCGTTGCGGGCGCATCTGCGTGGCTGGCTCCCACGTGCATCGTGTCGATGACGTCACACGTTCAGGGAAAGACTGACGGCATGGTCGGCTCCGTATCCCAGGACTTGCGATCACAGGACGCGCGACGGTCGGATCGTATCGTCGTTGTCGAGGACGATCCGGTGACCCGCGCCATGCTGGTCGGCTATTTCAGTGAGAACAATTTCGACGTGGTAGGCGCCGGCTCCTGCGCGGAATGCCGCCAGGCGCTGCGCGTCCGCACCGATCTCGTCTTCCTCGATGTTCAGCTCCCCGACGGCGACGGGTTTGAGCTTGCCAAGGAAGTTCAGGCGCTCAGCAACGCCGGCATCATCTTTGTCACGCGCCGCGATACCGACGTCGACCGCATCCTCGGTCTCGAGATCGCCGGCGATCATTACGTGACCAAGCCGATCAACCTGCGTGACCTGCTTGCACGTGCGCGCAGCGTGCTGCGGCGGCGCTCGATCGATCACAAGGCGGCGCGCAACCACAGCTCGATCGCATTCGGTGACTGGATCATCGATCTGATGCGCCGGGAATTGATGGACGGCGACAGCAAGCCGGTCGCGCTCACCCGCGCCGAGTTCGACCTGCTGGCCGCCCTCGTCGGTGCCGACGGCCGGCCGCTTAGCCGCGACTACCTCATCGAGGTCGTCAGCAACCGCCAGACCGAGGTCGACGTGCGCACGGTCGATGCGCTGGTGGCGCGGCTGCGCCGCAAGCTGATCGGCAACGGAACGCCGGTGATCGCCACCGTCACCGGTGTTGGCTACAAGCTCGCGATCAGCGAGCGACTCTAGGCAAAGCGCAGCGCAAGACCAGCGTGTCCGTCTGCCAAAGGCGCGACGTCTCATCGCGCTTTGGACGTGTCAGCGCGCGGAGGCCGCCTGGTTGCCCGCGAGGTGCTCGTCGACGGCATAGAGGCTGCAATCGGGCGCCCATTTGCCACAAGCTGCGAGCGCATCGCGCTGGGCGTCATTGGTCGTGGCGCGGCCGGAGCGCCAGCCGAAGGCACCTTTGGACGCGACCGCGAACGCCTTGTGCGGGGTGATGCTGGCGAGATAGCGTGAGAACTCGTCCTTGCCTGAGGCCGAGAGTTGTCCGGGCGCCGGCGGCGGATCCGGCGGGCTCAACATCTCGCGGCTGCCTAGCCCATGCTCGCGCAAAAATGCGTCGACCAGGGGCGTCCAGAGCGGGCGCGTCACGGCGGAATAGAGATAGTGGCCGTCATCGCCATAGGCGGGCGCATCGATGAACTGGGCATTGCCGCCGCCGCTGCGGAATGCGTCGTAGAAGCGATGCGCCAGCGCTGGTGCGAAGAACAGGTCGTTTGCGGCATAGACCCACAGCGTCGGCACGCGCGAGGTCTTGCCGAAGGTCGCGAACGCCTGCACGAGATCATCCGCATTGCAGACGAAATTGTCGCTGGACGAGCCGCGTCCGCCGGCAAAGTTCATCGCCGCGACAAGTCCCGGCGGGGCCTGCGCGGTCAGCGCCACGGTGGCAAGCCCTCCCGCGGAATGGCCGATCGCGATCATGCCGGTCGTCGTGACGTCGCTCCGCCGCGCCATTGCATCGATCGCGGCGCGCAAGTCCGCGACTGCAACCGCGGTCGCCGGCAGATAGGCGGCGCGAGCGCAGGGACCAAGGCTGTCGACCCGGTCGCCGGGCGAGGTGCCATAGCCGCGCCGCAGCACGATCAGTGCAGCAAATCCGCGCCGGGCGAACTCCAGCGCAATGGCATAGTATTTGTGCGCCGACATGGTCGCGCGGTCGTCGAAGTCCCGCGGCGTGCCATGGCTGAGCAAGGCGAGCGGATAGCGCCTGGAGGCGGCCGGGCGCACCAGGAAGGCCTCAAGCCCTTGCGGCCCTGCCGCCGCCATCGGGATGCGGAGATCCTCGGTGTAGAACTCGGCAGCCTTCGCGTCAGCTGCTACGCCTGCGATGGCGAGGAAGCAGAGCACGGATACGAGCCGGCGCGCGAGGTCCATGGGCGGGGTGATTCTCCGTGACCGCGCGAGACCATAGCAGAGCCGCACCATCCGGCGAACGGGCGTTCACCGGACTTGCCGGCCGGAGGCCAGCCTCAATCGCTCACTTCAGCGTCGCAAGATAGGCGATGACGTTGCTGCGATCTGAGGGGTTCGGTAGCCCCTTGAAGAACATCTTGACGCCGTGGACGTCGCCACGGGGATCGGCGAGGTAGCCGTCCAGCGCGGTCGGTGTCCAGACCTCCTTGTTGGCCTTCATTGCCTCCGAATAGGCAAAATCCGGCACGGCGGCGGGGTTGCGGCCGACCACATTCCAGAGGCTTGGGCCGACCTTGTTCACCCCGATCACGCTCGCGTGGCAATTTGCACAGGTTCGTTCGAAAACGACCTTGCCGACGGCCGGATCGCCTTCCGCAGCGAGAGCCGACGAGGCGACGCTCGCCAGCATCAGCGCAAAAATCTGACGTCCAATCATCTCAAATCCGCTCCCCTCGGGATATGCCGGTGAAAGTGCTGCAACTTCCGGCACTTCAGTGATCAAACGAGAAACAACCTGCCGGTGCGGCGTCGCAACGTCCTTGTCCTGAATCAACCGACATCCGGCACCAAAGTACGAGATCGGCCATGGATGATTGCCGATGGATCGTCTCGTGGTGGATGGGCGTTGTCGGCTGATCGTCGGCAGGCGCGCGGACTGGCCGGTCCGGTAATCGGCTTGGCGGCAGCCTGACCGATGGTATGGTGTTCGAGACTGTCGTTTGAAGGTTACGAGGAGTTGCAGTGGCAAAAGTCGATCCCGCGGCGGGTAAGCCGGTTGCGCCGAGTGCGCTTGCCAACGTTCCACGGCTTGTCACGGCCTATTTCGCCAACAAGCCTGACCCGGCCGATCCGGCCCAGCGGGTGGCATTCGGAACGTCAGGCCACCGTGGCACCTCGCTGAAGAATTCGTTCAACGAGGGCCATATCCTCGCAACGACGCAGGCGATCTGCGACTATCGGCGCGAGAAGGGGCTGACCGGTCCCTTGTTCATCGGCATCGACACCCATGCGCTCGCCGAGCCCGCGCTCGTCAGCGCGATCGAGGTGTTCGCTGCCAACGGCGTCGACGTCATGGTCGACCAGGCCGGCGGCTATACGCCGACGCCAGTGATCTCGCACGCGATCCTGTCCTACAACAAGGGCCGCACATCGGGCCTCGCCGACGGCGTCGTCATCACGCCGTCGCATAACCCGCCGGAAGATGGCGGCTACAAATACAATCCGCCGCATGGCGGCCCCGCCGACACTGACGTCACCGGGGTTGTCGAGAAGCGCGCCAATGCCTTGCTCGCCGACGCCCTGAAGGGCGTCGCGCGGATGGATTACGCGAAAGCGCGCAAATCCTCTTCCGTCCACGCTTTCGATTTCGTCGCGCCTTACGTCGCCGATCTCGGCAATGTCGTCGATCTCGAGCTCGTCAAATCGGCCGGCGTCAACATCGGCATTGATCCGCTTGGCGGCGCGGCCGTGCATTACTGGCATCCGATCATCGAGCGTTACGGCCTGAAAGCGACGGTGGTGAACGAGGCGATCGATCCGACCTTCCGCTTCATGACGGTGGATTGGGACGGCAAGATCCGCATGGACTGCTCCTCGCCCTACGCCATGGCGAGCCTGATCCACATGAAGGACCGCTTTGACGTCGCCTTTGCCAACGACACCGATGCGGATCGCCACGGCATCGTGACGCCGAGCGGCGGACTGATGAATCCCAACCACTATCTGGCGACTGCGATCGCGTACCTGTTTGCGCACCGGCCGCACTGGGGCGGTGATGCTGCGATCGGCAAGACCGTGGTCTCGAGCTCGGTGATCGATCGCGTCGCAAAGAAGCTTGGCCGCAAGCTGGTCGAGACGCCGGTCGGCTTCAAATGGTTCGTCGATGGCCTCGTCACCGGCTCGTTCGGCTTCGGCGGCGAGGAGAGTGCAGGGGCCTCGTTCCTGAAGCGCGACGGCACGGTCTGGACCACCGACAAGGATGGCATCATCCTCGGCCTGCTCGCGGCCGAAATCCTGGCCAAGACCGGCCGCGACCCGAGCCAGCTCTTTGCCGACCTCACCGCCGAGCTCGGCGTGCCCCATTACGAGCGCATCGACGTCGCCGCCACGGCGGCCCAGAAGAGCGTGCTGAAGTCGGTGACCCCCGAGCAGCTCGGCCTGAAAGACCTCGCCGGCGACCCCGTCCGGGCCACCCTGAGCAAGGCCCCCGGCAACGGCCAGCCCTTCGGCGGCATCAAGGTCGAAACCGACCACGGCTGGTTCGCAGCGCGGCCCTCCGGCACCGAGGATGTATACAAGATCTACGCCGAGAGCTTCCGCAGTACCGATCACCTGCATCGCATCCAGCAGGAAGCCCAGGCCGGCCTGAAGAAGGTGTTCGGGGCGTAACTTCCCGAAGAGAGCGCGCCCCCGCTCAAGCCGCGGTGACGGTGCGCTCCCTCTCCCGCCTGCGGGAGAGGGCTGGGGTGAGGGTGCATCCGCGCTGGGATTGTCTGAAGCTTTCGGAGAAGATCCCTGGCTGCGAAAGCCCTCACCCGGCGCTTTGCGCCGACCTCTCCCGCAGCCGGAAGAGGTTATATCGCGCCCGCGGCCACAATCCGCGAATATGTATACATTAATCCGTATGGAGGTATCAAAAAACCTCCAATAGCACCATCTCCCCGACTATTGTATACATAACGTATTCATAAGCCCATGGGAGAGAGACCAGTGACAAAACCATTCCCGATGAATGCCTGGTACGCCGCCGCCTGGGACGCCGAGGTGAAGCAGGCGCTGCTGCCGAGGACGATCTGCGGCAAGCATGTGGTGATGTACCGCAAGGCCGATGGCGCCGTGACGGCGCTCGAGGACGCCTGCTGGCACCGCCTGGTGCCGCTCTCCAAGGGGCGGCTGGAAGGCGACACCGTCGTCTGCGGCTATCACGGCCTGAAATACAACGCGCAGGGGCGCTGCACCTTCATGCCCTCGCAGGAGACCATCAACCCGTCGGCCTGCGTCCGCGCCTATCCGACCGTCGAGCGCCACCGCTTCATCTGGTTGTGGATGGGCGATCCCGCGCTGGCCGACCCCGCGCTCGTTCCCGACATGCATTGGAACGACGATCCGGCCTGGGCCGGCGACGGCAAGACCATCCATGTGAAGTGCGACTATCGCCTCGTGGTCGACAACCTCATGGATCTCACGCACGAGACCTTCGTGCACGGCTCCTCGATCGGGAACGAGGCGGTGGCTGAAGCGCCGTTCGACGTCACCCATGGCGAGAAGACGGTTACGGTGACGCGCTGGATGCGCAACATCGAGCCGCCGCCGTTCTGGGCCAAGCAGCTCGGCAAGCCCGGCCTCGTCGACCGCTGGCAGATCATCCGCTTCGAGGCCCCGTGCACCGTCGCCATCGACGTCGGCGTGGCGCCGACCGGCGCGGGCGCGCCGGAAGGCGACCGCTCGCAGGGCGTCAACGGTTTCGTGCTCAACACCATCACGCCCGAAACCGAGAAGACCTGCCACTACTTCTGGGCCTTCGCCCGCAACTATCGCCTCAATGATCAGCGCGTCACGACGGAGATCCGCGAGGGCGTCTCGGGCATCTTCCGCGAGGACGAGGAGATCCTCGAAGCGCAGCAGCGCGCGATGGATGAGAATCCCGATCGCGTATTCTACAACCTCAACATCGATGCCGGTGCGATGTGGTCGCGGCGGCTGATCGACAAGATGGTCGCGAAGGAAAACGGGCCGCAACATCTCCAGGCCGCGGAGTAGGTCATGGCCGAGCGCGAGGTCGATCGCTCCGTCTCGCAGACCGTGAAGGCGCAGCTCGCGCTGCGCGACCAGATCCTGGCGGGATCTTTGCGTCCCGGCGAGCGCATTTCCGAGCTGCAGGCGGTCGAGACCACGGGCGCATCGCGTACGCCGGTGCGCATGGCGCTGGTGCGGTTGGAGGAGGAGGGATTGCTGGAGGCGATCCCTTCCGGCGGCTTCATGGTGAAGGCCTTCTCCGAGCGCGACATCCTCGATTCCATCGAGCTGCGCGGCACGCTGGAGGGGCTCGCCGCGCGCTTCGCCGCCGAGCGCGGCATTTCGGCGCGTGAGCTCGAGCCGCTCAGGGAGTGCCATGCCGCGATCGACGAGCTGTTGCGCCAGATGCCGATCTCGGTCGATGCCTTCTCGACCTACGTCACGCTGAATGCGCGCTTCCATGCCCTGCTGACCGAACTGTCGCGCAGCCCGCCCTTGATCCGGCAGATCGACCGCGCCTCCGCGCTGCCGTTCGCTTCGCCCAGCGGCTTCGTGATGGCGCAATCGGCGCTGCCCGAGGCGCAGCAGATCCTGATCATCGGGCAGGAGCATCATCGCATCGTGATCGATGCGATCGAGAACCGCGAGGGCGGCCGCGCCGAAGCCATCATGCGCGAGCATGCGCGGCTCGCCGTACGAAATTTGCGGCTCGCGCTGCGTAATCGGACCCATCTGGAACTGCTGCCGGCGCTCGCGCTGATCAGATCCGCAACCGACTAGGGGAGTGCCATGCGATTCATCGAAACCTGGACTCCGGCGACCCTGGTCGAGACGCGCGACCTTTCGCCCAGCATCCGCGAATTCCTGATCCTGCCGGATCAATTCGACGGCGCCGCCTATCCGGTCGGCAGCCACATCAACATTACCGTGACCATCAACGGCCAGCCGGAGACGCGGTCCTATTCGCTGGTCGGTGAGGCCGATCCGCGCGGCTTCCGGATCGCCGTTCGCCGTGCTGAGGATTCCCGCGGCGGCTCGCGCTACATGTGGCAGTTGGCGCCGGGCGCGCGGCTCGACGTCACGCTGCCCTCCTCGCTGCTCGCGGTCGACTGGAGCCGCAAGCACTTTTGCCTGGTCGCCGGCGGCATCGGCATCACGCCGATCGTCGGTGCGGCGCAGGCGCTGGCGCGCCGCGGCGTCGGCATGACGCTGAACTATGCGGTGCGCTCGCGCCAGGATGCCGCCTATCTCGATCATCTCACCGCGCTGTTGGGCGATCGTCTGGTCGTCCACGCCAGCGACGAGGGAGGGCGGCTCGATCTCGACACTCTGTTCGCCTCACTGCCGCCTGACGCACTGGCGCTGTTCTGCGGCCCGATGCGGATGCTGGACGCCGCGCGCCATGCCTGGATCGGGGCCGGGCGCCCGCTCTCCGATCTGCGCTACGAGACCTTCGGCTCCAGCGGCTCGCTGCCGACGGAAGCATTTCGCGTTCGTCTGAAGGGTTCCGACGTCGAGCTCGAAATCCCGCGCGAACGCTCCATGCTGGACGTGCTCAATGCCGCCGGCCACGAGGTGATGTACGACTGCAAGCGCGGCGAATGCGGTCTGTGCGCGATCGACGTCGTGGACGTCCAGGGCGAGATCGATCATCGCGACGTCTTCTTCAGCGACCATCAGAAGCAGGAAAACCAGAAGATCTGCGCCTGCGTCTCGCGCGCACGCGGCACCATCACCGTGGACACGCTGCAACGGGCGGATGCGATCTGAGCGAGTCCGGAGCAGGATCTGTTAGGAGGAACGGAAAGGGCCGCGGCCTCCACCTCTCCCGCTTGCGGGAGAGGTCGGCGCGAAGCGCTGGGTGAGGGCTCTCTCCTCTTGGGGAGTCTCTTTGTGGAGATACCCTCTCCCCAGCCCTCCCCCGCAAGCGGGGGAGGGAGCGCACCTTCCATGCTTAATCTCAGCGCGTTAAATTGCGGTCTGCAGTTTCGAGGCCAATCAGTTCGCTCCGGATCCCGGCACCACGCCTGGAACAGGAAAAGCCCGGCACATCTCGACACACTCTGACCTGAGGCGCGCGAGGACGGCATCGTCTCCTTTCGCCTGCAGAGCCGCGGCGATGAATTCGCCGATACGACGCATTTCGGTGTCGCCCATGCCGCGCGCGGTCGCGGCTGGTGTCCCGAGGCGGATGCCGCTCGGCCTCAGCGGTGGGCGCGGATCATCGGGAGTGATCTGCTTGTTGGTGGTGATGGCGATGGCATCGAGCAGGTCCTCGGCTGTCCGCCCATCCAGTCCGACGGACGCCGCCGTATCGACGACCATCATGTGATTGTCCGTTCCATCCGTGACCAGCTTCATCCCGCGTTCCATCAGCGTTCCGGCCAGAATCTTCGCGTTGAGCAAGACCTGCCCCGCGTACGCCTGGAAATCCGGGCTCATCGCTTTCTTCAGCGTCACGGCGGTCCCGGCCACGACGTTCATGTGAGGTCCACCCTGCAAACCGGGAAAGACGGAAGCATCGATCCGAGCGGCGTGTTCCTTCCGGCACAGGATGATCCCGCCACGGGGGCCGCGCAGGGTCTTGTGGGATGTCGTCGTCATGACATCGAAGCCGGCATCAAGCGGATTGCGCATGACGTTCGCGGCGATCAGTCCGCCATAGTGGCTCACGTCGGCCATCGTGAGCGCGCCGACCTCGTCGGCGATGCTCTTGAATGCAGCATAGTCCAGGTCGCGCGGATAGGAGCTGTAGCCGCACAACACCATTTTCGGACGCGCTTCACGCGCTGTGGCCCGTAATGCGTCGAAATCGATCGCTCCGCTCTTCGAATCCGTCTTGTAGCGAATGAAGTTGAACAGACGCCCCATGTGGGACACCGGCGCGCCGTGGGTGAGATGGCCGCCATGCGACAGGTCCATGGCGAGAATGGTGTCGCCGGGATCGAGCAGGCCGAGATAGACGGCCTGATTCATCGGCGATCCCGACAGAGGCTGAACGTTGGCGTGCTCGGCACGAAACAGCGAGCAGGCCCGCTGGCGCGCGAGGTTCTCGATTTCGTCCGTGAACTGCTGGCCGCCATAGTACCGGCGTCCGGGATAGCCCTCGGAATATTTGTTGGTGAAGACCGATCCGAGCAGCTCGAGCACCTCGGGGTAGGTGTAATTCTCGGATGGAATCAGTTCGACGCCGTCTTGCTGACGGCGCTCTTCCCCCGCAAGGGCGGCCGCGATCTCGGAATCGTTGATGGACAGTTCGTTGCGAAACGACGGCATGCTTGGGCTCCTCATCACGCTGTTTTTCCAGCAGATTGGTTGCCCAGGCGATCGGCGTCGGAACCCCTCGCGCTTCACCGTGGTCAATTCCACGTCAGCTCGCCAGTCGCGCGATGGGAACGAATGAGCACGGCGGCTCTTCGTGGCGGAGAAGCTAGCCTACCTGCGGACCTTCCGCAACCGGCAGCTCGTGCGGACGCGATCACCGGAATCGGAAGAACAAGATCTACGCCTGCGTGTCGCGCGCCCGCGGCATAGTTACCGTCGACACGCTGCAACGGAAGGCCGTCCACACGCGAGACGGTCCTTAATCGTCGTCATCGCGCCCATGTACTTGTCGTAACTCTCCATAATTCGTTCTCGGCCGCGCCTTTCGGCCTCCATGCGGCCGCCGTCCGACGGCATCCATGCACCGGCTAACAGATGTCGTAGCAGCCAAAGGACAGAACAACCTACGACAAGGAGCGCGTGCCAGCCCGCATGCCAATGGGAAATTGCGTACAACACCTAGCGCTCCTACGGAGTCCTCTATCGGTTGCGTACGCCAATTTTGTCAACCATTCACATAGTAGATTGTGCTAACTTTAGGAAAACAATCCGAAGCCTGCACCTGTGACATTCGCCGATGACCTCCTTGCCCGTGCAAACTTTCATTATTCAGCGCATTCAAGAGGGCGGCTGGCGTGTCATTCACCGACAGGCGGACCTCACTGATGTCCCGATTGCTGACTTTGTTTCGCATCGCGACGCCGATGAATGGGTCAAGTGGAAGTCTGGCCATCCGGAACTCAATCCGTATGCAATGGCGGATGAAGTGTCCGCACAGTTAAAGCTCGAAATCGCGATTGAGCCAAAGTCGAGGGCCGATGCCGTCTTTCCGGTTGTGGACCTCACTGTGACGCTGATCGACGGCGCCTATCACGATGTCGATTCCTCGCCACTCGCCTCCAAGATCGCCGCGAGCGCGGCCTTTCGCGAGGCGCTCCATAAAGCGGGCTCGGTGGTGCTTGAGCCGATAATGAAGGTCGAGGTGGTGTCGCCGGAAGATTACACCGGCTCCATCATCGGCGACCTCAACTCGCGGCGCGGGCAGATCCAGGGCCAGGACATGCGCGGCAATTCCACTGTCATCAACGCGATGGTGCCGCTCCTGAAAATGAGTGGTTTTGTAAATAATCTGCGCTCGATGAGCCGGGGGCGTGCAACCTTCACAATGCGTTTCGATCACTATGCTGCGACGCCTACGCCGTCGAGTACCAGCTAATCGATATCCCGCGGGTATTTCCGGTCTATCCCGATCAGCGGACGGCTTCGGAGGCAAGTCGAACTTCGCCATCGGGCCATTTCCGGACTTATGCGCCGCAACGAGAGGGAGCTACTCGATCACCTCGTCGGCGCGGAGGACCAGTGATGCGGGGATGGTGATGCCCTGCGTCTTGGCGGCTTTGAGGTTGATGAAGGTCATGTACTTGTCCGATTGATAGATCGGTATCTCGCCGGGTTTGGCTCCCTTGAAGATCAGGTCAATGTATCGCGCCGCTTGACCGAACATGTTGTTTCTGTCGATGGCGTACGCCATCAATCCTCCGATATCGACAAATTCCCGGTAGGCATAGAGCGTTGGGAGGCGATTCCTTTCTGCGAGGTCCACAATAAGACGTCGGTTGTCCAAGTGATTTCCAGTTTCGTTGACAAGTAGGGCGTCGGCGTGTTCACGTTGGAGTAGATCAAAAACGCGTAGATATTCTGGCTCCTGCAGAGCCCGCATCGGCGAACCCACTAACGTAACTGAGAACTTGCGAGCTGCCGCGCGCGCAGCGTCACCGGCCCTGCTGTTCCAGTACAGTTCTGTAAAAAGATATCCGACGCGGCTGGCTGTCGGAACAGCCTCCAGAAGTAACCCAAGCCGCTTGCCCCAGATTTCGATCCCGGCATCCACGCTGATCCCGGTTATGTTTCCTTCTGGTCGCGCAAAATTGTTGGCGATCCCCAATGCAACCGGATCGCTCATCGTCGCGACGACGGGAATGGAGTGAACCAGCGCTTTTACTCGAAGAACTAGATCGCTAGTCCCCGTAATGAGGATGACGTCCGGGGACGAACTGACGCCGTCGCGAATGGTTGTGTCGTAGCGCGACGCATCTCCCTTTGCCGAGAAGCGCCCAACAACGAAGTTCTGTCCTTCCACGTAGCCAAGTCGTCGCAACTCGGCAAAGAGAGGCTTGTAAATGCCGGTTTCGCTTAGGTCGGCAACCGACGACAGGAATGCCAGCCGGTAGGTCTTATTCGGCTCGGCTGCCCGCAGCGCGCTCGCCGTCGTGGCGGCCAACAATCCCGCAAGAAGTTCGCGCCGCTTCATTCGATCACCTCAGTGCCAGTGAGATCATCTCAGTGCCAGTGAGCAGTGTCGGCGGCATGGTCGGTCCCTGCGCTTTTGCGGCGTTGAGGCTAATCACCAGCTTCAGGCGCGTGGGCTAACTTCCCGCCGTCGCATGCGTCCCCTCAAGGACCACGCCTGGAGGACCGAGAGCTTAACACTTTGTGCCGGAGCGGCGAGTGGCAAATGAAGCGGATGTTCGGCTCTGGCAAAAGCCGTCGATGACCACCAAGCGGGGCGGCTTCCGCTTTACCCTCGGAAGATGATGTTTATGAGCACCGGCCCTACGCCGCGTAAGTCGCCCTATGCTTCTTCGGGTCGAGCAGCGCCAAGACCTGCTCGGCCGAAGCCGGGCGGCTGATGAGATAGCCCTGGACCTCGTCGCAATTGGTCTGGCGCAGATATTCGAGCTGATCGGTCGTCTCGACGCCTTCGGCGACAACGCCGATATTCAGGTCCCGCGCGAGCGCGATTACCGACTTCACGATCGCGGCGCAGTCCGGCTGCGCCAGCATGTCGCTGATAAAGGACTGATCGATCTTGATGCGGCTGAACGGCAGCTTGCGTAAATAGGTCAGCGACGAGAAGCCGGTGCCGAAATCGTCCAGCGCCACCGTGACGCCGAGTTGCAATAGCGCGTTCAGGATCGATGATGCCGAGCCGTATTTCGACAGCAGCATGGACTCGGTGATCTCGATCTCCAGCCGGTGAGGGGCGACGTTGGCCTCGGTCAGCGCCTGCACGATGGTCTGGAGAATGCCCGTGTTGTGGAATTGCGCCGCGGAGAAATTCACCGCGACCCTGATATCGCGGGGCCACTCGGCCAGCGTCGCGCAGGCGCGCCGGATGACCCACTCGCCGATCTCGTGAATGAGGCCGGTTTCCTCGGCGATCGGAATGAACTCGCTCGGCGGCACCAGTCCGCGCACCGGATGCTTCCAGCGCAGAAGAGCCTCGAAGCCGGTGATCCGGTTCTCCCTGAGATTGAGGAACGGCTGATACACCAGGAACAGCTCGTCGCGCAGGATGGCGAGCTCCAGATCCGATTGCAGCGCCTTGCGGTCGCGCGCCGACTTGTCGTCGGCGGCTTCGAAGAAGCAGATCGTGCCGGGGCCGCTCTTCTTGGCGCGATAGAGTGCGGCGTCCGCATGCTTGAGCAGGTCAAGCTGCGTATCGCCGTCCCGCGGCGCCAGCACGATGCCGACGCTGGTGCCTCCGACGACCTCGCGCCCCTCGATCGGGAACGGCTCTGCGAAGGCCGCGACGAACCGCTCCGCGATCTCGAGCGCGTCTTCGGCCCGGGTGAGATTGGCCATGACCAGTGCGAACTCGTCTCCGCCGATGCGCGCGACGTGCTCGGCTGCCCGCGTGCAGCGTTGCAGGCGGCTGGCGACCTGGACCAGGAATTCGTCGCCGGCCGGGTGGCCGAACTTGTCGTTCACCTCCTTGAAGCGATCGAGGTCGAGCAGCAGCACGGCGAACTCTTCGCCGGACAGGGCCAGTCGCTTCAACGCGGCATCGAGCGTCTCGTTGAACGCGAAACGGTTCGGCAGGTGCGTCAGCGGATCCTGGCGGACCGACCGTTCCGCTTCGAGCTGCCGCATGATGCGACGCATGAAGGTGAAGGAATTGACGAAGACGCCGCGCAGCAGCACGCCCCCGTAGACCACGACCAACACGGCCATCAGCAGGTAAGCGGGATCGCCCCCGCTGCCGAGACAGATCCCGATGCCGAGGAAGAGGGGAGTCGTGAACGCGATGGCCGCAATCGGGATGGTGGCGAAGGCGAGCGCGCCGCCGGCCAGCATGCCGGCGCACAGACAGGTGATGATGAGCTGGCCGCCCGTGGAGGCGTTCGCGAAGAACGCCACCGGCACGATGCCCCAGGCGGAGCCGAGGATGAACGCGTTGCGCACCAGCCGGTGCATGGCGCGGCGCGATACGAATTGCGGTTTTGTGATCCGGCGGGCGCTGTGGGATTGCACGCCGAACAGGATCGCAGCGCCCGCGACTGCAGCCGCCCAGGCCACGGCGAACTTCGAGTCCGGCGAATCCCAGAGCGCGATGGCAAGCACGGCCGCATTGCAGGCATTGGCCAGCATGATGCCGACGGAATAGCCGAGCACGAGCGACATCTGCTCCGCGCGGATGTGGCCGGCGACGGTGTCGTCGGTTGCGGGTCCGCCGAACGCGGCGAGATCGCCGGCGAACAGCTTGGTCAGATAGGACGTCACTCGGGACCGCATTCGAGAGCCTGCAGCATGGGCCGTTCATATTCGGCTCAGGCCCGAGAATTCGCTGCAAACCTTTGACGATCTATGAATTATCGCCCGCGTCGGCATCGCCCCGGCACGATGTGCATATGGAACCGCCGATATCGATAACAAATCGATGCAAATGCCGGCGTACTCTGGTTCCCGCGTCCGGTATTACGCCTGTTGTTTCGGATCGTAGAAGAAGCGCTCCTCGATCAGCTCTTCGCCGCGCCAGGACGCAATCTCCTCCAGCGTGCGTGTGGTGCCGTCGGCCTTGGTGAAGGCGAATTTCCAGCGCGTGGCGACATGATCTCCGGCGATCAGGCTTGGACCGAGGCGCGCGGCCTTGACCTCCTTGAAGGCAGCCAGCACGCCGCGCTCCTTCGCCGCCAGCTTGTCGCGGCCGACCATGGGCTCGGCCTGGTTTTCATAGGTGGCGGCGTCGGCTGAATAAAACCGCTCGATCGCGCCGACGAAGTCGCCGTCCTCGAGGTACGTCGCAAATGCTTCGACAATCTCACGGCTCGGCATTGCAGCACCTCACGATTATAAACCGACTGATAGTCGGTAAATACCGACCGCCAGTCGAAAAGTCAACTGGCAGCTTGCGCGGAATTCGACTAGTTCTGTTGCGTCACACGCGCTCCGCACCATGAGAGGCCTGCGACGCAGCGAGATTAGAAGAGACCATGGCAAAGCAGGCGGAGAGGCGGGCCGCGACCACGGAGGCGATCCTGACGGCGGCGCGCCGCCTGTTCGGAACGCAGGGCTTTGTCGCCACCACCATGGACGACATCGCCGACGGCGCCCGCGTCGCCAAGGGCGCGGTCTATCATCACTTCAAGACCAAGGAGGCGGTCTTCGCCGCGGTGTTCGATCAGGTCTCGCACGACCTCGTCGCCGAGATCGACCGCGCCGTTCGTGCCGAGAAGGACGTGCTCGCCGCGATGGTCGCCGGCACGCAGCACTATTTCGCCGCGACCGCCAAGGGCCCGACCGGCCAGATCATCCTGCGCGACGGCCCGGCCGTGCTCGGCTGGGAGCGCTGGCGCGAGATCGACGCGCAGCATTTTGGCGGCAAGATGCCCCGCGCGCTAGCGGCCGCGATGGATGCGGGCCTGATCGCGCGGCAGCCGATCGAGCCGCTGGCGCGGCTGCTGCTCGGTGCGGTGACGGAGGCCGCGGTGGCCTGCGCCGGAAGAGCCGACATCGCCAAGGCGGGCGCGGAATATGCCCGCGCGTTCAAGTCATTGATCGAGGCGCTGCGTCTGCGGCAATGAGTGTGCTATGGACCTTCGATCCGAAAGGCAGACAACAACAATAAGAACCGAAAAAGCATGACCAGCCAACTTCAGTCCACAGATCCCGAATTCGACTACGTCATCGTCGGCGCCGGCTCGGCCGGCTGCGTGCTCGCCAACCGGTTGTCGGAGAACGGCAAGCATTCGGTGCTGCTGCTCGAAGCCGGCCCGAAGGATTCCAATATCTGGATCCATGTGCCGCTCGGCTACGGCCGGCTGTTCAAGGAGAAGAGCGTCAACTGGATGTACCAGACCGAGCCGGAGCCCGAGCTCAACGGCAGGCAAGTGTTCCAGCCGCGCGGCAAGACGCTGGGCGGCTCCAGCTCGATCAACGGCTTGTTGTATGTCCGCGGCCAGCACGAGGATTACGACCGCTGGCGCCAGCTCGGCAATACCGGCTGGGGCTATGACGACGTGCTGCCCTATTTCAAGAAGGCCGAGAACCAGGCGCGTGGCGCCGATCGGTTTCACGGCACCGGAGGGCCGTTGCCGGTCTCCGATCTGATCCTCTCGGATCCCCTGTCGAAAGCTTTCATCAAGGCAGGGGTCGAGACAGGCCTGCCCTATAATCCGGATTTCAACGGCGCCTCGCAGGAAGGCGTCGGCCTGTTCCAGACCACCACGCGAAAAGGCCGCCGCGCGTCCACGGCTGTCGCCTATCTCGGTCCCGCGAAGAAACGCGGCAACCTCAAGATCGAAACCTCGGCACTGGGCCAGCGCATCCTGTTCGAGGGTCGGCGCGCCGTCGGCGTCGAATATCGGCAAGCTTCAGTCTTGCGCCGCGCGCGGGCGCGCAAGGAAGTGCTGGTCTCGAGCGGCGCCTACAACTCGCCGCAGCTGTTGCAGCTCTCCGGCGTCGGCCCGGCTGACCTGCTGCGCAAGCATGGCATCGACGTCGTGCTCGACGCGCCGGGCGTCGGCCACGATCTCCAGGATCACATGCAGGTCCGGATCGTGATGCGCTGCTCGCAGCCGATCACGCTCAACGATGCGATCAACCATCCGATCCGGCGTACGCTGACGGGCGTGCGCTACGCACTGTTCCGCCAGGGCTGGCTGACGATCGCGGCGGGCACGGCGGCCGCCTTCTTCAAGACCAGTCCGCGGCTCGCGACGCCCGACATCCAGGTGCACTTCCTGCCGTTCTCGACCGACAAGATGGGCGAGAAGCTGCACGATTTTTCCGGCTTTACCGCATCCGTGTGCCAGCTCCGTCCGGAAAGCCGCGGCAGCTTGCGCATCAAGAGTGCCGATCCGACGGTGCCGCCGGAAATCCGCATCAATTACATGTCGACCGAAACCGATCGCACCACGAATGTCGAAGGCCTGAAGATCCTGCGCAAGATATTGCATGCCCCGGCGTTGAAGCCCTTCGTGGTGGAGGAGGTCGATCCAGGCCCCAAGGTCGCGAGCGATGCGGAGCTCCTGGAATTCTGTCGCCGGCGCGGCAGCACCATCTATCATCCGACCTCGACCTGCCGTATGGGCAATGACGCGCTCGCCGTGGTCGATCAGCGGCTCAAGGTGAGGGGCATCGAGGGCTTGCGCGTCGTCGACGGATCGATCATGCCTGATCTCGTATCGGGCAACACCAATGCGCCGATCATCATGATCGCCGAAAAGGCCTCCGACATGATATTGGAGGATGCGCGATAAACGCGTCTTGAGAGGACTTGGACTTGGCTATTCGATTGCGGATCGGCACGCGCAAGAGCGCGATGGCGCTGGCACAGACGGAAGAAATTGCGCGCCGCCTGACCGCCGCCGTGCCCGATATCGACGTCGAGATCGTCAAGTTCGACACCACGGGCGATCTCGACCAGACCAGCAAGCTGCTGCCCCATGGCGGCAAGGGCGGCGCTTTCGTCGCGCAGATCCGGGCCGCGGTGCTGTCGGGCGAGTTGCAGGCGGCGATGCATTCGCTCAAGGACATGCCGGGCAACGAGGATACCCCTGGCCTCGTAATTGGCGCCACCCTTTCGCGCGATCCACCCAGTGATGCGCTGGTGCTGCGCGACGGTGTTGTGCTCGATGCATTCAGGCAGTCGCGCGGTAAGGGCTTCAAGATCGGCACCAATGCGGTGCGGCGCGCGGCCTATGCGCGGCGGCTGTTTCCGGACGCCGAGGTGATCCACTTCCGCGGCGCTGCCGACACGCGCGTGCGCAAGCTCGATAATTGCGAGTTGCAGCGGTTGCCGGACGGTGGCGCGGTTGGTCCTGCTGACGCCCTGATCATGGCGCGCTCGGGGCTTGATCGCGTCGGTCTTGCGAGCCGGATCGCCTACGAATTCTCGGCAGCGGAGATGTTGCCCGCGGCTGGGCAGGGGATCGTCGCCGTGGAATGCGCGGCGCAGGACTGGCAGACACGGCGCATTCTGTCATCGATCGACGATCCCGCCGCGCATGCCTGCGCTGACGCCGAACGCGAGGTGCTGTGGGTGCTCAACGGCCACTGCAACTCGCCGGTGGCTGGGTTCTCCACGATCGACGGCGATCAGATGTCGCTGACCGCATCGGTGCTCGATCTCTCCGGCAACACCATCATCGAAGCGTCCCGCGCTGGCCCCGCAAACCGCCCGCGCGAGCTCGGCCGTGCGGTCGGGCTCGACCTGCTGGCCAGAGGCGCCGCCGAGATCATCGAGCGCAGCCGGCCGCGGTGAGCGCCGGAGCGCCCGGCCGGGCGGGGGGCCGTTCTACTTTGCGTGGGGTTGTTTTCGAGTTTTTGTGAAGCGTCAGCCGCGCGCGCGCTTCAGCATCTGCTCGACATGGGCGATCGGCGTCTCCGGCTGGATGCCGTGGCCGAGATTGAAGATCAGGCGGCCTTTCGCAAAGTTCGCCAGCACGTCGTCGACGGCGCGGTCCAGCGCATCGCCGCCGGTGATCAGCACCAGCGGATCGAGATTGCCCTGCACGGCGACGCGTGACTGTACGTGCTCGCGGATGAAGGCTGGCTCCGCCGTCCAGTCGATGCTGACCGCATTGACGCCGGTGGCCTCCACATAACCGGGCAGCAGCGCACCGGCGCCGCGAGGAAAGCCGATGATCTTGGCATCCGGTACTTTTGCGCGCACGCCCTCGACGATGCGCCGCGTCGGTTCGACCGACCAGCGCGCGAATTCGGCCGGCGGCAAGACGCCTGCCCAGGTGTCGAAGATCTGGAGCGCGTCGGCACCCGCGGCGAGTTGTCCGAGCAGATAGTCGACGGAGTTGTCGACCAGTGTGTCGATGATTTTCCCGAACGCCTCCGGATGCCGGTAAGCCATCATCCGCGCCGGTGCCTGGTCTGGCGTGCCATGGCCCGCGACCATGTAGGTCGCGACCGTCCACGGCGCGCCGCAGAAGCCGATCAGCGCTGTCTTCGGATCGAGCGCGCGGCGCACGATGCGCAGCGCCTCGAACACCGGCTCGAGCTTGCCGAAATCTGCGCGCGGAGCGAGCGTGCGAACCTTATCCGGATCATCGAGCGGCTCCAGTCGCGGACCCTCGCCGACCTCGAAGCGCACGGAACGGCCGAGCGCATAGGGGATCACCAAAATGTCGGAGAAGATGATCGCCGCATCGAAGCCGAAGCGGCGGATCGGCTGCAGCGTGACCTCCGCAGCGAGCTCCGGCGTGAAGCAGAGATCGAGGAAGCCGCCGGCCCTGGTCCGGACCTCGCGATATTCGGGCAGATAGCGGCCGGCCTGCCGCATCATCCAGACCGGCGGAACGGGCTGCCGCTGGCCGGAGAGCACGTCGACGAAAGGTTTTGCGGAGGAGGGCGGCACGAATGATCCCTGGGACATGTTGCGGTTCCTGATACACCGCCACTCCCGCCGGGCCAAGCGGAACAGCGGAACCTCGCGGCGGGCGGCGACGTTGACCGGCCAATGGAGGAGCTCATGGCTGAGAAATTCAACCCCGCGCCGCACGACAAGCACGCTGACAATCCTCGCGAGGCGCTCGCTGCCGATCGCGAGGCCCATGCCAGGCTCGATGCCGGGCTGGTCGACACCTTCCCGGCCTCTGATCCCGTGAGTGCCGCCCAGCCGACGCCATCGAAGGCCGATGCGGAGGCGGACAGCCCCTCGCTGTGGGACAAGGTTAAGGCGATGTTCAGCTGAGGCCTCGTGCGGGCCCGATTCCTTTTCGACGCGCTAACCTGCCGTTAGCGATCAGATGATCGCGAGCACCGTAGGACTACGTAAATCGGCGCAGTTTGAGGCGAATTGCGCCGTTCTTTTCAGGTTTCGATAACAGAAGCAGCGGATTTTCCGGCGATCGGAGAATCCTGTTCGCATGAACGTCATGAGCTATAGAGCCGGCTTGAGCCGCCTGCCGTTGCGGGCGGCGGCATTCGTCGTGCTCACCTGCACTGCCATCCTCGGCATCAGTGGCTGGCGTGAATGGAGTTCGCGCGAGGCCTTGCTGCGCGGCACCGAGACGGAAATGGCGAACCTCGCGCGATCGCTGACCCAGCACGCCGAGGACAGCCTCGACCTGCTCGATTCCGGCGTCGTTGGCGTCGTCAGTCGATTGGAGATGGACGGGACCGATGCAACGACGATCGCGAAGCTGCGCAACCTCCTCGAAATCCGCAAGAAGGCGATCGAGCGCATTCACAGCCTTGCCATCATCGACGACAGGGGCAACTGGCTGACGTCCGCCGGCGCCGTCACTTCCACGCTCAGCGACGACGAGTTCTTCAGGCATCACCAGTTCTCGCCGAGGCGCGAGGCCTATGTCGGCCGCCCGATCAAAAGCCTGGTCGATGGTGAGTGGGTGATTACGTTGTCGCGACGCTTCAACAAGCTCGACGGCAGCTTTGGCGGCGTCGTGCTTGCAACCATCAGCGCGAACTATCTGTCGCATTTCTACCAGCAGTTCCTGATCGGTCGAAACAGCTCCATCACGCTGGTGCATGGCGATGGTATCATCATCGCGCGCGATCCCAGCAATGAGAAGTTCGTCGGACGCAGCGTGGCCGATGGGGTGCTGTTTCGCGAATCGAAGCTGCAGCCGAGCGGAGCCTATCAGTTCAAGTCGATGCTGGACGGCGTGGATCGCGTCAGCTTCTATAAGCGCAGCGGCCGCTTTCCGCTCCTCCTGATCGCGACCGTCGATCGCGACGAATTGCTGGCGCCCTGGCGGGCGGCGGCCATTTCGCGCATGCTGTACGTCTTCGCCCTTGTGATCCTGATCGCAATCATCGGTGCGGTGCTGGTCCGTCAGTTGCAGCGCGGTCAGCGCATGGCGGCGGCCCTGGTGGAGAAGGAAGCGCATTTCCGCCTGTTGGCCGAAGGCTCGAGCGACATGGTGACCCGGATCGGGCTCGACGAGCGGCTCCGCTATGTCTCGCCCTCGTCTGCCCGCGTGACCGGCTGGCGCGCCAATCAATTGATCGGCACGCCCGCGCTTGCCGGCATCCATCCGGAAGATCTGCCGGAGGTCCAGGCGATCGTGGACGCGCTGAAGCGCGGCGAAAGGGAGGAGGCGCGGGTCACCTATCGAAACGTGCACCGTGAAAAGTCCGAGATCTGGCTCGAATCGAGCATGCAGGTCACCCGCAAGGTCACCGGAGAGGTCGATGGCGTCGTCGCGATCTCGCGCGACATCACCGAGCAGAAGAACCTGGAAAACAGGCTCGAGACGCTTGCGATCGAAGACAGCCTCACCGGGCTCGCCAACCGCCGTCGCTTCGACGAGCGGCTGGACGAGGAATGGGCGAGGGCTTATCGCGACCGCTCGAGCCTTGGTCTGTTGATGATCGATGTCGATCACTTCAAGGCCTACAACGACATATACGGTCATCCCGCGGGCGATGCCTGCCTGCGCACCGTGGCGAAGGTCATCGCCGCGGAGGCCCAGCGCGTCAGCGACCTCGCGGCACGTTACGGCGGCGAGGAGTTTTCCGTGCTGCTGCCGAACATCGATGCGGCCGGCTGCGCGCGGATCGGCGAGCGGATCCGCCAGGCGATTCGTGCCGCGGGCCTCGTCCATAGCTCCAATGAATCCGCTGGCTGCGTCACCGCCTCGGTCGGCGGTGCGACCTGCCGCCCGTGGCTGCAGCGAACCGGTGGGCCGGGAACGCTCGTCGAGGCCGCCGATCGCGCGCTTTATGGCGCCAAGCAGGACGGGCGAGACCGGCTGGTGATGTCGGTCGAGGTCGTCAACCTGCTGCCGCTGGCTTCGGGGCAGTAGAGCCCCTCGTCTCAGTAATGCGGCGGGGGCTCGTTGGCGGGGCCCGGGGCGTTGGCTTCGGCCTCCAGGAGACGCTCGTTCAGAGCTGCGATCTGCCGCGTCAGGGCATCGATCTGTTTCCACTGCGCGGTGATGGTCTGGTTGAGCTGCTCGATGGTGTCGTCCTGATAGGCGAGCCGTGTTTCGAGCGTATCGATGCGTTCGCTGAGCGACTTGATCTCATTCATCGGCGGAGGCGTCCTTCTGCCGCTCGCGCAAGCCATGGCCAAGCGCGACGCGCTCGTCGAATACGAAGCACTCGCCGTGCCAGCGGCTTTGCTCCTCCGGCACGTCCTCGAGATATCTGAGGATGCCGCCTTTGAGGTGATAGACCTCGGCGAAGCCGCGTGCGAGCAGATGCGCGCTCGCCTTCTCGCAGCGGATGCCGCCGGTGCAGAACATGGCGATCCTGCGATGCTTTGCGGGATCGAGTTGCTGCGCGGCAAAGTCCTTGAACTCGCCAAAGCTCCTGATGCTGGGGTCGACCGCGCCTTCGAACGTGCCCATCGCCACCTCGAACGCGTTGCGGGTGTCGAGCACCAGCGTATCCGGCTCGGCGATCAGCGCATTCCAGCTGGAGGCATCGACGTAGGTGCCGACCTGCTGCGTCGGGTCGGCGGTGGCATCGCCCAGCGTGACGATCTCCTTCTTCAGCCGCACCTTGAGCCGGCCGAACGGCATCGCCTCGCTGGTCGAGAACTTCAGTTCGAGATTGTCGAGCCGTCCGCCGAACATGTCGCCGTGTGCGAGCTCGTGGGCAAGGACGTCGATCGCCTTCCCGGAGCCTGCGACTGTGCCGTTGATGCCTTCCTGCGCCAGCAGCACGCTGCCCTTGATGCCGAGGCCGGCGCAGAATGCGCGCAGCGGCTCACGCAGCTCGCGGTAGTCTGCGAGCCGCGCGAACTGGTAGAAGGCGGCGACCTTGCAAGCCGTGTTCTCAGGAGTCATGGCGGCTCGTTTAGCAGGCGGCAGCCGCCCGGAAAACCCGCAACCTGCGAGCCCATTCGCGCAGCGGATGGCAGCCATTTCCGTGGTATGCCAGCATTGCCCGGCAAGGGCTGAATGTGTCATGTAGACCCGGATTTTCGAGAGGACGCGATCTTCACGCGTCCCGCGGCAGCAGAGCAGAACAGGCAATGAGAAGCTTCCATTTCCCCGGCAGGTCCACGGTCCACGCCCAGAACGCGATGGTGGCGACCTCGCACCCGCTGGCTGCGCTTGCGGCGGTCGAGGTGCTGCGAGAGGGCGGCACGGCGGCGGACGCGGCGGTCGCGGGCAGTTTGTTGCTCGGGGTGATCGAGCCGCAATCGACCGGCATCGGCGGCGACTGCTTTGCCCTGATCCAGCCGCGCGGCGAGGGCAGGATCGCCGCCTACAATGGCTCGGGCCGGGCGCCCAAGGCCGCCAAAGTCGAGTGGTATCTCGAGCGCAAGATCAACTCCGTGCCGCTGACCTCGGCACACGCGGTCTCGATCCCCGGTGCGGTCGACGCCTTTGCGACCGTGCTGCGCGACCACGGCAGGTTCGGCTTCGACCGCTTGGCGCAGCCGGCGATCAAGGCGGCGGAGGAGGGCTATGTCGTCGCGCCTCGCATCGCCTTCGACTGGAAGAACCAGTTCGAGAAGCTGAAGAATGGCACCAACACCGAGCGCTACCTGCTGCCGCACGGCAAGCCGGCGGTCGCCGGCGACGTCATCCGCCAGCCCGAGCTCGGCAAGACGCTGCGTGCGATCGCCAAGGATGGCCGTGACGCCTTCTACAAGGGCGCAATCGCCGAGGACATGGTCGAGACGCTGCGCGGAATCGGCGGGCTGCATACGCTCGACGATTTCGCTGATCATACGACCGAGGTGACCACGCCGATCGGCACGACCTACAAGAACTACGACGTCTGGCAGTGCCCGCCCAACGGACCCGGCATCACCATGCTTGTGATGCTCAACATCCTCTCCCGGTTCGATTTGACGAAGTTCGCGCCACTCAGCGTCGAGCGCTTCCATCTCGAGGCGGAAGCCGCCCGCATTGCCTACATGATCCGCGAACTGCATGTCGCCGATCCCACCCACATGAAGATCGACGTCGCAAAAATCCTCGCCAAGGAATTCGCCGACGAATACATCGCAAAAATCCGCATGGACGGATTGCTCGACCTGCCCAATGTCGCGCCGCCGATGAACCCCTCGACCATCTACATCAGCGTGGTCGACAAGGATCGCAACGTCTGCTCCTTCATCAATTCGATCGCGCATTCCTTCGGTTCGGCGATCGTATCGAACAAGACCGGCGTGCTGCTGCAAAACCGCGCCGGCGGCTTCCGCATCCAGCCCGATCATCCCAATTGCATCGGCGGCGGCAAGCGTCCGCTGCACACGATCATTCCGGCCCTGCTCACCAAGGCGGGCCGCGCGATCATGCCGTTCGGCGTGATGGGCGGGCAATATCAGCCGGTCGGCCAGACGCACGTTCTGACCAACATCCTCGACTATGGCTGCGACGTGCAGGAGGCGATCGATATGCCGCGCGGCCTTCACTACGAAGGCGTCTATCAGCTCGAGGACAGCGTGCCGGCCGCAGTCGTCGACGGCCTGAGGAAGCTCGGCCACAAGACCACGAGCCTCGTCGGCCCGCTCGGCGGCGGCCAGGCGATCTGGATCGACTGGGACAAGGGGACGCTGACCGGCGGCTCCGATCCGCGCAAGGACGGCTGCGCACTCGGCTACTGAGCCTCGGCGCGCGAGGCGAAGTTCCTCGCGCGATCAGGAAAAGTTGACGGAGGAACGGAGCTCATCGCCACCGGTTAAGGGGCGATGAGCGGCGCAGGCGTGCGCTGCTTTCTTTGGAAAGCGGCGGAGGCCGACATGTCCGATAATTCAGGTTCCGGGTTCGATCGTCGCGCCTTCATGGCGGGCACTGCCGCAAGCACGCTCGTTCCGCTGACCGCGCGCGCGGCCACGCAAGGATCAGACGCTGCGGCCGCGCAGGATCCGACGCTGCCGGTCGATGTGACATTGCGCGTCAATGGCGAGGACAAGCATCTTCGCATCGATGCGCGCACCACCGTGCTCGATGCGCTGCGTGAGCATCTCGGCCTCACCGGCAGCAAGAAGGGCTGCGATCACGGCCAGTGCGGCGCCTGCACGGTGCTGATCGGCGATCGGCGCGTGGTGTCGTGCCTGACATTGGCGGTCGCCGCGCAAGGCCAGGACATCACTACCATCGAAGGCCTCGCAAGCGGCGACCGGCTGCATCCGATGCAGCAGGCCTTCATCGACAACGATGCGTTCCAGTGCGGCTACTGCACACCCGGGCAGATCATGTCCGCGGTCGCCTGTGTGAAGGAGGGGCACGCCGGCAGTGACGCGGACATCCGCGAATATATGAGCGGCAACATCTGCCGCTGCGCCGCTTATCCCAACATCGTCGCGGCCGTGAAGCAGGCTGCGCCCGACATCATGAAAGGCTAGGCGCATGCGATCGTTCTCCTATCAGAGGGCTGCCGATGCCGGCGCCGCCGTCTCAGCTCTCGCCTCATCCGCCTCCGACAACAATCCGTTGACGCTAGCCACGGCGCAGCCGCTCGCCGGCGGCACGACGCTGATCGATCTGATGAAGCTCGACGTGATGCGGCCAGCGACGGTCGTCGACATCAACGCGCTGGCGAGGAGCTGGTCGGCGATCGATCTCGGCGGTGATAATCTGCGGCTCGGCGCGCTCGCAAAAATGTCCGATGTTGCCGCGAACCCTGAGATTCAGCGCAACTATCCCATTATTGCCAATTCACTGAAGCTCGCCGCGAGCCCGCAGCTGCGCAATATGGCGACGCTCGGCGGCAATGTCATGCAGCGCACGCGCTGCAGCTATTTCCGCGACATCTCCTACGAAAATTGCAACAAGCGAAATCCTGGCTCCGGGTGTGCGGCGATGGATGGGTTCAACCGGATGCATGCGGTGCTCGGCACCTCCGACCAATGCATAGCGACCTATCCTGGCGATTTCGCGCAGGCTCTCGTGGCGCTCGATGCGACGGTCGAGATCACCGGAAAGTCCGGGACGCGCAGCCTGCCGTTCGCGCAATTGCACAAGCCGCCCGGCAATTCGCCGGAGATCGAGACGACTTTGCAGCCCGGCGAGTTGATCTCGGCTTTCGCGATTTCCGGGCGGTGGCCGCGTTCGGTGTACCTGAAGGCCCGCGACCGGCAATCCTACGAGTTCGCGCTGTCGTCTGCGGCGATCGCGCTCGACGTGCAGGACGGCGTGATCCGCGACGCCCGGATCGCGCTCGGCGGCGTCGCCACCGTGCCGTGGCGCGCCCGCGAGGCGGAAGCGCTGCTGAAGGGTCAGCAGTTCGACGACAGCCTCGCCCGGCATGCTGCCGATGCGGCGTTCGCGGATGCCAAAGGCCGGCGGCACAATACCTACAAGATCGCGCTCGGCCGGCGCGTGGTGGCTCGCGCGCTCCAGCAGGCCGTAACGATGGAGATCTGATATGACGACTGCTGCTCCCGAGCCGAAAGCCAATATGGGCCAGCCGGTGCCGCGTTACGACGCCGCTGCAAAAGTGACGGGGAAGGCGGCCTACGCCTCCGACATGCCGCTCGCCAACCCCGCCTACGCCTTCCTGGTGACCAGCGCGATCGCCAAGGGCCGCATCGACAGTTTCGAGCTTGATGATGCGAAGCGGGTGCGCGGCGTGATCGACATCTTCACGCACCAGAATGGGCCGAAGCTGAAGGAGTCAAAGCTGTTCTCCAACGGCGGTTATGCCGGGACCACGATCCAGCCGATGAAATCGGCCGATATCGCCCATGACGGCCAGATCGTCGCGGTGGTCGTTGCCGAGAGCTACGAAGCGGCACGCGAAGCCGCCAATCGCGTCAAGGTCAACACCACCGCGCTGATGCCGGCGGCGACGTTCGACTCGCAGGGCACGACGGCGGCCGCTGCGAAGGGCCAGAACGCGATGTTCAAGGAGGACCCGAAGGTCGGCGACTTCGCAAAGGCATTCGACGAGGCCGAGGTCCAGCTTACTGCGTCCTACGAGACGCCGACGCAGCACCACAATCCGATGGAGCTGTTCACGACGAGCTGCGTCTGGATGGGCGACAATCTGCTCATCTATGAACCGAGCCAGTATGTCTACGGCCTGAAGAATGGCGTCGCCGAGCAGCTCGGCATCGACGCCGACAAGGTTCGCGTGGTCAATCCTTACGTCGGCGGCGGTTTTGGCTCGCGCGGCTCGATGACGCCACGCACCGCTATCGTCGCCAGCATCGCGCGCCGGCTGAACCGTCCGGTCAAGCTGGTGCCGCCGCGCGACCAGGGTTTTACCATTGCAACTTATCGCGCGGAGACGCGGCATCAGATCCAGCTCGGCGCGAGCAGAGATGGCAAGCTCGTGGCGCTGCGTCACGAGGGCGCGGAGATCTCTTCGCGGCCCGACGCCTATTGCGTCGGCGGCACCAAGACGACGACGCGGCTCTATGCGTGCCCGAATGTCGACAGCCTCGTCTCGATCGTGCGCGCCGACCGCAATACGCCCGGCTTCATGCGCTCGCCGCCGGAGGTGCCCTATATGTTCGCGCTGGAGAGCGCGATGGACGAGCTTGCCGTCAAGCTCGACATGGACCCGATTGAACTGCGCCGTGTCAACGACACAATGAACGAGCCGATCGGAGGCAAGCCTTACACCTCGCGATCTCTGATGGCCTGCTTCGACGAAGCGGCGAAAGCATTCGGCTGGTCGCAGCGCTCGACCCGGCCGAAATCGATGGTGGATGGCGACTGGCTGATCGGTTACGGCTGCGCCGCCACCTGCTATCCGACCCAGATGGGACCGTCGGCGGCGCGCGTACGCCTGCAGCGTGACGGCCGCACCCGCGTCGAACTCGCTGGTCATGAGATCGGGACGGGCGCCTATACGGTGATCGCCCAAGCCGCAGCCGAGCGGCTCGGCGTGCCCCTGGAGAAGGTCGCCGTCTACATCGGCGACAGCGACTTGCCGCCGGCTCCGGTCGCGGGCGGTTCGAACTCGACTGCCAGCACCTGCTCGGCCGTGATGATGGTGTGCGACAAGGTTCGCCAGCGGCTATTCCGCGCACTGATGCCAAACGAGGGCATCACCGACAAGGCCAAGGAAACGATCGGCATGGGCCAGACGCCAGCAATGCAGGCCGCGCGGAGTGATCAGCCTCTTGATCGCGAAAAGGCGTTCGATGCGCTCGGCATCAGCGTGGTCGAGGAATATGGCGAATGGAAACCGGAGGGCGCGCCGCCGGATTCTTTCCAGGCCATGCATAGCGGTCACGTCCGCCTGGTTGGTGGCCCGAGCCTGAAGGACGGCATTGCCTACGCCTTCGGCGCGGAATTCGTCGAGGTCAGGATCAACCGCTTCACCCATGAAATCCGCACGCCGCGCCTGGTCGGCGCCTTTGCCGCCGGCCGCATCATGAATCCGCGCACGGCGCGCAGCCAGCTCATGGGCGGGCTGATCTGGGGCATGTCCTCGGCTCTGCTCGAAGCGACCGAAATCGACGAGCGGACTGCGCGCTACGTCAACGACAATTTCGCCGATTATCTGGTGCCGGTGAACGCCGATGTGCCTGATGTCGAGGTTATCTTGCTGTCCGAGCGGGATGACCGGATCAATCCCGCCGGGGTGAAGGGGCTCGGCGAGCTCGCCAATGTCGGCACCAATGCCGCGATCTGCAATGCGGTCTATCACGCGACCGGCCAGCGTATCCGCAAGCTGCCGGTGCGGCTGGAGAACATCGAGGTTTGATAAGGCTGGTCACGCCGAGCGCGTTGCGCTAGACACCTCCCGCTCCAAGCAGAAGGTGTCTTATGCAGCGTGTCCAGCATGCACTCCTCACCCTCATGTCGGCGCTCGCGATCACGGTGATCGGCGCAGTGCCGGCGCTCGTCTTCACCCCGGCATCGGCCCAGACCGCAGGAAAAACCATGACCACAGCTTCAGGCCTCGAGATCATCGACAGCGTCGTCGGCACTGGCGCTTCGCCAAAGCCCGGCCAGATCTGCGTGATGCACTACACCGGCTGGCTCTATGAAAACGGCAAGAAGGGCAAGAAATTCGACTCGTCCGTCGACCGCAACGAGCCGTTCGAGTTTCCGATCGGCAAGGGCCGCGTGATCGCAGGCTGGGATGAGGGCGTTGCCACCATGAAGATCGGCGGCAAACGCACGCTGATCATTCCACCGCAGCTCGGCTACGGCGCGCGCGGCGCCGGCGGCGTGATTCCGCCGAATGCGACGCTGATGTTCGACGTGGAATTGCTCGGAGTGAAGTGACGCCGGGTACCAAGCGCAAACAAAAAAAGACCGGCCTTGCGGCCGGTCTTTTCATTTCAGTCGCGCGCGCTCACTCTGTCGTGCGCTTGGCGTTCGCCGCAGCGCGATCGATCGCTTCCTTCGCGGCGTCCTTGGCATCGCCCATGGCCTTCTGGCCCTTGCCCTTGATCTCCTGTACGGTGCCTTCGCCCTTCATGCGGTCGGAACCGGTGGCTTCGCCGATACCCTGCTTGGCCTTGCCGACGGCCTCGTTGGTTGCACCCTTGATCTTGTCGCTCGTACTACCCATGGAAATCTCCTTCCGGTTCTCGCTGCGGAAACAACGCCGGGCCGACCAAGGGAGTTCCGATTTTGGTATGGCTTGATGCCGCGGCATTGGTTAGCTTGCCGCACACGGAACCAACAGAAAGCAAGACCAATGACGGGCCATGACCACACGCATTCTCACGATGCACACGATCACGACGATCGCTGGAAACATGATGGTGTGCGCGTCATCCCCGGTAACCAGCTCGATCCGAACGTTCCGTCGACGCCGGGCATGGACCGCAAGGCTGCGATCAATTTCGCGCGCGTAGGTGCACAGAAATTGTGGGCGGGAACGGTCAGCATCAAGCCGGATGCGAAGACCGGCGCGCATCATCACGGCCATCTCGAAAGCATCATCTTCGTCGTGAAGGGCAAAGCGCGTATGCGCTGGGGTGAGCATCTCCAGTTCACCGCCGAAGCCAGCCCCGGCGACTTCATCTACGTGCCGCCCTACGTGCCGCACCAGGAGATCAACGCCAGCCCCGACGAAGTTCTGGAATGCGTGCTGGTGCGCAGCGATGGCGAGGCGGTTGCGATCAATCTCGACATCGAGCCGGTCGAGAAGCCGGAGACCGTGCTGTGGATCGACCCCGTGCACCGCGATCCGAACGAAGCGAAGTGACTGGTCGGGGTTAGGCGTCGCGACCTCACCACATCGTCATTGCGAGCGCAGCGAAGCAATCCAGACTCCCTCCGCGGATGCATTTCTGGATTGCTTCGCTGCGCTCGCAATGACAGAGGATGCGGCTGACGTCGTTCACCACGTCTGGTAGGGTTGCCCCGGCGAGCCTGCACTCAAAAAGCAAGGCCAGGGAGACGACGATGGCGAAACCCGACCATTCGCGACAACGGCGCGCGCTAATCAAAGGAGCCGGTGTGCTCGGCGCTGCGCTCGCCGGGGCGTTGCCCGCAGCCCGCGCCGCCGATCAACCCGCCGACATCTGGTCCAGCGAATACTGGGCAAAGAAGGGCGACGTGCCGCTGTGGATGTACCGCAAGCGGATAGGTGCACCCAGAGCGGGCGAGGCGGCGCGGCCGGTCGTGGTGTTCGTGCACGGCTCATCCGTCACCTCGCGGGTGTTCGATCTCAGCGTGCCCGGCAAGGGCGAATACTCGACCATGAACGAGTTCGCCCGCTACGGCTTCGATTGCTGGACGCTGGACCACGAGAACTATGGCAAGTCGGGGCGTACCTCCGGCAATTCCGACATCGCGAGCGGCGTCGAAGACCTGAAAGCGGCGGCCGAAGTAATCACGCGCGAGACCGGGCAGCGAAAATTCCACTTCGTCGGCGAATCTTCCGGCGCGTTGCGTGCCGGCGCCTACGCGATGGTCGCCCCCGAGAGTATCGATCGGCTGGTATTCGCGGCCTTCACCTACAAGGGCGAAGGCTCGCCGACCCTGGCAAAACGCGCCGAGCAGGTCGACTATTACCGCACCCACAACATGCGCAAGCGCGACCGCGAGATGATCCGCTCGATCGCGACCCGCGACAAGCCCGGCACCAGCGATCCCGCGGTGATGGACGTGCTCGCCGAGGTCGAGCTTCAGTTCGGCGACCAGATCCCGACCGGTACCTATCTCGACATGACGGCCAACCTGCCGGTGGTGGACCCGGCGAAGGTGCTCGCGCCGGTGCTCCTGGTGCGCGGCGAGTTCGACGGCATCGCGACCGTCGCCGACCTCGAGGCGTTCTACAACAAGCTGCCGAACGGCGACCGGCAATTCGTCATCCTGCCGGGAACCGCACATTCGGTGGTGCTGGCGATCAATCGGGCCCTGTTCTGGCACGCCACGCGGGCATTCTTGACCATGCCGACGCCGATCGCGACCTGACCGCAAAAATTGCGCGGAGCGCTGCGGCGAGAGCCCGCAATTCACCTCGGAGGCCGGCCCCGGCGGCCCGGTGCATCGGGATCCCGGCAAGGAGAAGTGAGGCTGCTCAAAGATCGCGTGGGGGCGCTGCGACGGGCCCCGCAGGTCGGGAGTAAAAAATTCGGAAGCGGTGTCGGATCGCCGGCGGGCCATCCGTCCTTGGGCAGAACCCCGCCCAAGGAGCTTCCGATGCCGAGGATGATTTTCGTCAATTTGCCGGTGACCGATCTCAAGCGCGCAACCGCCTTTTACGAGGCAATAGGCGCGACCAGGAACCCGCAATTCAGTGACGACACGGCGTCCTGCATGGTCATTTCCGAGACCATCTACGCGATGTTGACGACCCACGACAAATTCCGCCAGTTCACGCCGAAGCCGATCGCAGATGCAAAGATCTCGAACCAGGCGCTGTTCTGCTTGTCCGCCGACAGTCGGAGCGAGGTCGACGATATCGTCGGCAGGGCCGAGGCTGCGGGCGGGGTGGCCGATCCCAGCCCGAAGGACGAATACAGCTTCATGTACGGCCGCAGCTTCGAGGATCCCGATGGTCATATGTGGGGTGTGAACTGGCTGGACATGGCGGCGGCGCCGATCCAGCCCGGCATGGCGAACACCTGATCGAAGCCCAGAGGATTGAAGAGGATCATTCACGATGTCCAAGCTCGTGCCTTGCATGTGGTTCAACGGCGATGCCGAGGAAGCCGCCAAGTTCTATGTCTCGCTCGTTCCGAATTCGGCGATCACGCACGTCCAGCGCAACGTTTCCGACAATCCGTCCGGCAAGGAAGGCTCCGTGCTTGTCGTCGAGTTCACGGTGGCCGGCCAGCCCATGGTCGCGCTCAACGGCGGCATGAAGATGGAGTACACCCACGCGCTCTCGTTGATGATCCATTGCGACGACCAGGCCGAGGTCGACAGCGTCTGGAGTGCGTTCCTGGCTCATGGCGGCAGTGAAGGGCAGTGCGGCTGGCTCAGGGACCGCTACGGCGTGTCCTGGCAGGTGGTGCCGAAGGTGATGTTCGAATTTCTGTCGAGTCCGGACAAGGCCGCCGCTGCACGCGCGATGCAGGCGATGATGAAGATGGTCAAGTTGGATGTCGACATCTTGCGCCGCGCATTCGAGGGTAAATCGGCGGCGTGACGGCGCGCTCGCGACACATTCTCGGTGTCATCGCCGACTAGCCGCCTTCACCAAAGCTTCGGCGAGCCGGGTTCGCGAGCGTCAAGCCGGGGCATGACAGCCGAGTTGGCGGCCGGCGACCGCGCCGACCAAGTGCGGTCTCTCAGTAATTGATCCGCAAGCCCACGCCGCCGTGGATGGTGTTGCCGACCGGCTGCGGGCCGAGCGTGCCGTTGGCGAAGAGGTCGACGATCCACCCTTGCGCGAGGCGGAAGCCGAGGCGGCCGCCATATTCGAACCAGCCTTGATTGCCGATGGTCGGCACCACCGTGCCGTTGCCGGTGACGGTGGCGACGATGCCGGAATGCGTGCCGAACGATTGCACCCAGCCGCCGTTGACATTGGCTTCCACCGTGCTGCCGAACAGGTGCGTCCACTGCCCGCCGAGCTTGACGAGGCTGGTGCGATCGGTGCCGCCAGCGATCGTTGCATCGGACGGGTTGAACGCGACGGTCGGATCGCTATAGCCGGACACGCGCTGCCAGAGTTGCCAGAGCTCGACGGAAGCCGCGATCTCGTCGCGCGGCGACACCCGGCTGATCCAACCGGCCCGGCCATAGACGGCGTAGTTCGAGCTATCGGTCGATCCGGTCACAGTAACTGCGCCGAGGCTCGTCTGATAATTGCGGGTGTAGCGCACCTTCTCCCAGGGCGTGAGCACCGTGCCGATGTCGAAGAACGGGCGGGACGAGCCCCAGTCGGTGAAATCGTAGCGCAGCGCAAAGGCGCCGATCGGCGCGCTGGTGACGTGATAGCCGCCCTCGTTGTATTGCGTGTAGGCGAGGCCGGCGAGCAGGGACAGGTTGCTGGTGAGCTCCTTGCGGCCGTGGACGCCGGCGGAGAACGAGCCGGCCGAGCCGAAGGCGCTGATGCAGTCGCTGCAATTGACCTGCTCGTTGACGCCGAGCAGCACCGAGCCGAGCACCCTGTTGGTGATCATCTGGTTGAAGCGCTGGTTGGCGAGGTCGCCGATCGAGCCGGCGCTGGAGTCGGCTCCTGACGTGCTCGGGTTCGCCCCAGGCGTCGTTGTCGGAGCCGGTGACGGCGAAGGACTGGGTGAGGGCGTGGGCGTAGGCGAGGGACTGTACGTCGGAGTGGGGGTCGGCGTCGGAGAGCATTCGGTGCAGCTCTGGGCGGCAGCCGGCCGCAACTGCGTCGCGAGCAGCACGAGCGAGGTCACCGCGATCAACGCGGCCGAGAGGACGATGCTGCGAGTCCCGAGCTTCGCCATGGTCACCGCCCGCACAGCATGCCGTCGTCATGGACGGCGGGCGTGATGGTCGGCGCAGCGTCCGCATATTGGTTGACCGAGCACAGTCCGGCCGCAGCCGTGCAGGTCGCGGCAAAGGTCCAGGGTGGCGTGCCGGTCCTGGTGATCGTGGTCCGGCCGCCCGTCGAAGTGATGATCGCGGTGTCGCCAGGCTGGGTCAGTTGCACACACTGGAAGCCCAGCGTGCAGACGCTCGCCGCGCCCTCCTGCAAGACCACCACGGAACGGCCGCGCTGGGAGAGGATGTCCAGCGTGGTGCCGCGCACGCCGATGGTTGCGAGCGGCGTCGTGATCTTGTAGGCGGCCTTTTCCGAATGTCCGGTGACGAAACGGAACGCGCCGGTGGTCATGCGGATCGCAACGTCGCGATAGCTGTGCTCGTCGTTGAAGACGCTGCGGTCGAGCTTGAGCGTGGCGCCCGGCCCGAGCGACAGATTCGTGCTGTCGGCCATGACGAAACGTGCCGCGCCGTCGGTGCCGGTGCGTACGGTCTCGTCGCGCAGCATGCTGTCGCCGACATTGATCTGCGTCGCCGTCGCCGCGACGCGAACCACCTCGTTCTGAATCACCACGGCTTCGCCGACGCGCGTCTGGGCTTGCGCGGCAGACGCCGCGCAGGAGAGAGCTGCAAGCAACAAGGGAAAAAGAACGCGAAGGCGCAAATTCATTTCGTAACCGATCGATGTGTCCCGTATCGTACCGGATCGCACTCGTTTGCGATGTGGTATAATTATCACAAGTAGCGCAGCACGAGCGTCATGGTTAGTGACAGTTGCGGCAGAATGCGTTCAATGCGCTGAGCAAAGATATTTTTCTTCGCGGTGAAGCAGATTTGCCACGCAAAGCATCCCCACGACGACAGCACGAAATGACGCCTGCGTCGCCGATGTCGCGAAGCGCAGTGATCGCTGTCGTGATTTTCCTGGTTGCGCATCTCGCGTTCCTGGTCGGCGTCTCGACACCGGACAAATTTGTGTTCGACGAGGTGCATTACGTGCCGGCCGCGCGGCAGATGCTCGAGCCGATCATGCCCAAGCCCGTGCTCAATCCGATGCATCCGCCATTGGCAAAGGAGCTCATCGCGCTCTCGATCGCGGCCTTCGGTGACAATTCGCTGGGCTGGCGCTATCCGGCAACGCTGTTCGGCGCGCTCGCGGTTGTCGCGGTCTATCTTTGCGGCCTCGCGCTGTTTGCGGCGGAAGGGCCCGCGATCGCTGCCGCCATGATCGCCTTCTTCAACCAGATGCTGTTCGTGCAGTCGCGCATCGCGATGCTCGACATCTTTGCGCTGGCCTTCGGCCTGCTGGCATCGGCGGCCTTCATGCATGGCTTTCGGAAAGAGCGGCCGCACCGGTTGTTTGCGCTGGCCGGCGCATTGTTCGGTCTTGCCGCTGCCTGCAAGTGGAGCGGGCTGTTTCCGCTCGCGACCTGCATTGTCATCGTCGCGGCGATCCGTTTGATGCAGAGCTGGCGCACGCTGTTCGCCGACGCCAAGCCGACCGACTGGTATCGCCCCGATCTCTGGCCGGATTTCCGGACGCAGCATTTCGCACTTTGCTTCGTCGCGTTGCCGGCGGTGCTCTATCTTGCGGCCTTCGTGCCGCTGTATGGGCTGTCGCCATCCGAGCTGATCGAGGCTCAGCGGCGCATCTTCACCGACAACACCACGACCGCGATCGCCGGGCACACTTACATGAGCTCGTGGCCGTCCTGGCCGTTTCTCGTACGTCCGGTGTGGTTCCTGTTCGACAAGGTCGGCGACGACCGCATCTCCGCGGTCGTCTTCCTCGGCAATCCCCTGGTTCTGTGGCCGGCGCTGCTCGCGCTGGCGGTCGTGTTGCGCGACTTCATCGTCACACGGCGCTGGGATGCGTTCCTCATCGCGGCATTTTATTTCGGCCCGTATCTCGCCTGGGCACTCCTGCCGCGCACGCTCGGCTTCATCTACTACTATTTGCCGGCAGCAACTGCGTCCTCGCTCGCACTGGTCTATGCGCTGCGACGTGACAAGCTTCCGCCCTGGGTGCTGTGGGCCTACGTCGCGTTCGCGGCCGTCGGCTTCGCCGTCATGCTGCCGATCTCCGCGGCCTTCGTCGGCACCTCGATGCAGACTTTCAACCGGCTGATGATCTTCCAGAACTGGATATGAGAATCGCCCGTCGCGGACGCGGCGGGCGATTTGTCGAGTTGGTCGCCGCCATCACTTCGAGGCGGTCGTCTTGGTTTCCATGTTCACCACCTGGACACGGCGATTGACCGGGTCGGCGCCGTTCGCAGCGTCCTTCAGCTTGGTCTTGCCGTAGCCGACGGTGACGAGGTCGCCGCCGTTGAGGCCGTAGTTCTGCACCAGATACTTCTTGATGGTGTCGGCGCGACGCTCGGACAGGTCCTGATTGAAGGGATCGCTGCCGATCGCGTCGGTGTGGCCGGCGACCACGAAGGTCGAGCCCTTCAGAGCCGGATCGGACAGCGCCTTGCCGAGCGCCTGCACCGAGCCCAGCGAACCCTGGGCGATGTTGGCCGAGTTGTAGTCGAACTGGATTTCCAGATCGATCTTCGGCTTGCTTGCCGCGAGCTCGGCGATCTGATCGCGTTCGCCCATCGAGAGCGAACGGGTCTGCCGGTTGCGCACGGTATTGAGGAAGCTGGCCTCCTTGGCCTGATCCGCAGTGCCGGTCTGCGTCGCGGCGGACAGGCCACGGGTGAGGGGCTTCGACTTCAGCGCATCCAGGATCTGGCCGGCGGTGACGTTGTTGTCGCCGGCGAGTGCCAGGCCGGCGGTCAACGACAGCGCGGCCGAGATGGTAATCGCCTTCAATCCGAAAAACTTATCAAAACGGGTCATAGTCGTAAGTCCTCGCTGTTACGCCTGTTGGCGATTTGATGCCGCGAGCCTAGGTCAGGCTTAAACACCCGGATGTGATGCGTATCACATTCAAAAATGGCCTCATGTCTGCGCGCATTTTAGCGCTGGAGCCGCCCGCCATCCAATCGCATGCTGGCCGGCAAGGCGGAGAGTCTTTGCGTTGATCGGGAAGTACGGCTGTCTCTTTCAAGCTTTTAAAGAGCGCCGCGGATTGACTGTCTGCTTTTCGGATCGTTTGCAGCGACAGGCATCGCGCTCGCTGGACTCCGCGCGCCAACGGGTACATTCTTTCCGCCATTGCTCGCTTTCTGCCATTGCTCGTCACCGCCGTTATTGCCGCTGCGTCAGCAGCCTGAAGAGTAGACGTCGCAGCGTCGTCCAGCTCGGTTCGAGCAGCAGAAATCCCCGAGTGATCCAGATCACAGTGCTTTCTCGTGGACTGGATCAGATTGCACCCATCGGATCAGCTCAAATCGATCCGATGGCAGCGAAGAAGTTTGGATCAGGGGAGAATGATCATGCGCTTCTTGATCGCAGCAATTTCAATCGCAGCATTTCTTGTCAGTGGCGACGTGGCCTTGGCCGACAAGCGTGTTGCCTTCGTGGTCGGCAACTCCGCCTACAAGAATGTCCCGCAGCTTCCCAACCCGGCGATCGATTCGAAGGCGATGGCCAGGGTGCTTCGCAATGTCGGCTTCGATGTCGTCGAGGGCTCCAACCTCACCCGCGATGCCATGACGGCAAAGCTCCTGGAGTTCGGCAAGAAGAGCGAAGGCGCCGATGTCGCCGTGTTCTTCTATGCGGGTCACGGCATCGCCGTGAACGGCACCAATTACCTGTTGCCGATCGACGCCGACCTGAAATCCGAGATGGACGTCAAGCTGGGTGCGGCGATCAACGTCGACATCACGCTCGATCAGACCATGGCGGACGCCAAGGTGAAGCTCGTATTCCTGGATGCCTGCCGCGACAACCCGTTCGCGGCCAAGATTCGTTCGGCCAAGGCAACGCGCTCGGTCAACGTGCAGACCGGCCTTGCCGAGATGAAATCGGGCGAGGGTACGCTGATCGCGTTTGCCACCGGCCCTGGCCAGACCGCTCTCGACGGCGAGGCTGGCACCAACAGCCCGTTCACCCGCGCGCTCGTGGCCAACATTGCCCAGCCCGGCCTCGAGATCCAGCAGGCGATGACCAAGGTCCGCGCCCAGGTCAGCGACGAGACCAACAAGGGGCAACTGCCCTGGGGCCACACCAACCTCACCGGCAACGTCTATCTCAATCCGGTCGGCGTGCCGGCCGTTACCGCGAGCGACGCCCCGAGCGAACCGGCATCGGCTGCGACCCGGCAGGGCGCAGACGTCGAGCTCGAGTTCTGGCGCTCGATCAAGGATTCCAACAAGGTGGAAGAGCTCAACGCCTATCTCACCAACTATCCGAACGGCACGTTCAAGGCGATTGCCCTCGCTCGCATTGCGGCGCTGCAGGACGGGCCTTCGAACACCACGCGCAACCTGTCCGCCGGGGTCGATCCCGCGACCTTCACCGAGGAAGCCAGCCAGGTCACCGAAGATCAGATCGGTCTCGACAAAGGTCAGCGCCGCGACGTGCAGCGTCGCCTTACCGGGCTCGGTTTTGACGTGAAGGCGACAGGTAAATTCGACGACGAGACCCGTTCGGTGCTCAAGCGGTGGCAGGCGGCGCGTGGCTACCCCGCCACCGGCTACCTCAACAAGCTTCAGCACAAGGCACTGCTGTCGGAGATCGTGTCGACCCGCGCTGCCTCCTCCGAGCAGGCCGACGACGAGCCGGCGCGCCGGCACTCCTCCGGCGGTGGCCGCCGCTATCATGGTGGCGGCGGCGGCGGCGGTGGCGGCCCGATGGGCGGCCCGGGCGGCCTCTTCGGCGGCATGATGGGCGGATTGTTCGGCCGTCGCTGACAAGCAGACAGGCAAAGCGGAGGCGGCCTGATCCGGGCCGCCTCTTCGTTTTGGAAGCCGTGCTTGACGATGGTCGCAAAGCGGTCGTCGCGCGGCCCGGCTGCGAACAAGAAATCGGCCAGATGGGCGCCTAGCAACCCCCTTTACCCCGGAAGAAGCGCTAGCCGGGCGAAGGGAGCCGGTTCCGAACAGTGCCAAGGCCCAGTGAGTATCAGTTCAATCGTGGCGGCCCGCCGGATCGGACGACTTCGCAGAGTTCAATGCCCATCTATATCGGCGCGGCGATGATCGCGGTCGCGATCCTGCTGTCGACATTGATCACGGGTCTCACCAATCGCTATGTCGGCCTGGAAGGCGTGACCGAGGACAATATGTGGCTGGTCGATCGCCTGACCGGCAGCGTCTATCGCTGCCAGGCGACCGACCGCGGCAAGGCAGCCTGCGAGCCTGATATCGCGACCGGCAGCGTCGGCGACCGCACCAAGGGATCGAAGCGCGGCCCTTGAGCCGGCCAGCTCTGGCCGGGTTCGGCCGCGCTGTCAGCAGGTGGCAGCGCGGCGTTTTCTTTGCCGTTGTTTCTTTGCCTCCTTGCGAATCCGGCTACATTGCCGCTCGCAATGTCCCGCACGCCCGACCCACTTCCGCTTCAGATGTCACAGGCACGGCAGATCTGGCTGCGCGCGCAGCGGCTCGACACGCGCGAGCCCTTTGGCGCGGGCGCGCAGGCGGTCGCCGAAGCCATCGCCCATCTCGGCTATGTGCAGATCGACACGATCAACGTCATCGAGCGTTGCCATCACCACATTCTCTATAGCCGTATCCCGTCCTATCGCCGCGCCGATCTGCGCCACGCCCAGAGCGTTGACAGGAGCGTGTTCGAATACTGGACGCATGCGCTGTCCTACGTGCCGACGAGCGACTTCCGCTTCTTCCTGCCGGCGATGCGTGAGCACCGGCGCGACGGACACAAATGGTTCGCATCGGTGACCTCGGCCGACATGCGCAAGGTGATGCGGCTGGTGCGGGCCGGCCCGCTGACGATCCGCGACATCGAGGATGACGTCCTCACCGAGAAGGAGCATCTGTGGCAGAGCCGCAAGCCCTCGAAGCGGGCGCTGCAACTTGCCTTCTACACCGGTGCCGTCACGATCAGCGAACGTCAGGGCATGCTCAAGACCTATGAGCTGATGACGCGCCATTTCGGCTGGGACAAGCTGCCCAAGCCGGCCTCCGCGAAGGACAGCACGAACTACCTGCTCGACCGCGCGCTGCGGTCGCAAGGGCTCGTGAGCCTCGATTCGATCTGCCATCTCGACGCGCCGCGCAAGCAGGCGGTGGCGCGCCTGATCGCATCACGGGTCCGACGCGGCGAGCTGGTGCCGATCGCGCTCGAGGGCGCCGGCAAGCAGGAGCATTGGGTGGCGCCGTCAGCGTTGGAGCCGGGCGAGGGCGCGCCGCCGGATCTCGTGCACATCCTCTCACCGTTCGATCCCCTGATCATCCAGCGCAAACGCACCAGCCTCATCTTCGGCTACAACCATCTGTTCGAGGCTTATGTGCCGAAGGCCAAGCGCAAGCTCGGCTATTTCGCGCTACCCGTGCTCGTCGGCGACGAGATCGTCGCCGCGCTCGATTTGAAGGCCGATCGGCAGAACAAGAAACTCCTGATGCAGAAATGGACCTGGGTCAGCAACGGCAAGAAGACTGCGGGGCGTAAGGAGCTGAAGCGCAGGATCGAGGACGAGCTCGATCGTTTCGAGCGGTTTCAGTTAGCGGAGCAAGATGCGGCTGCGTAGCGTCGTAGGGTAGGTTAGCGAAGCGTAACCCACCGCTTTACTTTCCGAGGGGACAGAGAAGAGGTGGGTTACGCCTAGCGGACTGCGCTTCGCGCAGCCGCAGGGCTAACCCAGCCTGCGCAGCGCGACAAGACGATCAATCCAAACGCCGACAACAATCCCCACGCCATACGCCACCACATTCCACAGCGAGAAGATGCGGCCGAGCAGCAGCGCGCCCGCGGTGGTGAGCCGGAACGCATCGAGCCAGGGCGTATGCACCAGGCGGGATAGTTCGACGACGACCGCGGTCGCCGCCGCAATGCCCGCAATCTGTGCCCGCGTCAGGCGCGGCAGCAAGGCTCCGACCAGGAAGAACACCATAGTCGCCCACAACAGCGAGCCGCCATATTTCACGACGAAGGCGGAGAGACCGAGCGGAAGGCCATACCAGCGCAAGGCGAGGCCGCAGGCGATCACGACGAGGGCGAGGGCCGCGCGGGTCAGCGACACCTGCAACGGCGCAACAGGGTTGGTCGATTGCGTTCCGTGCATTGCTCGCTCCATTGACTCTTTCGCCGCGATGCCCAAAACCGCCCTCAGGCTGAGAAAAAACAGCAACCAAGGGGGACGCCATGAGCCAGACCACCACCTTTGCGGGTTCCGCAGGCACTGCCAAGAACCCCAACAAGAGCGCGATCGAGACCTCGACCATCCGCGCCATCTCCTGGCGCCTGATTCCATTCCTGGTGCTGGCCTACTTCTTCTCCTATCTCGACCGCGTCAATCTCGGCTTCGCCGCGCTGACCATGAATGCGGAATTGAAGTTCACGCCGCTGATCTTCTCCTGGGGCGCCGGCATCTTCTTCATCGGTTATTTCATCTTCGAGGTGCCGAGCAATTTGGCGCTGGAGAGATTCGGCGCGAGCCGCTGGATCGCCCGCATCATGGTGACCTGGGGCGTGATCTCGGCGCTGATGGCCACGGTGAACGGGGTGACGAGCTTCTATGTCCTGCGCTTCCTGCTTGGCGTCGCTGAAGCCGGCTTCTTCCCCGGCATCATCCTTTATCTCACCTATTGGTACCCTGCCGAATATCGCGCGCGTTTCCTTGCGGCCTTTGCCATCGCGGTGCCGGTCTCGACCGTGATCGGCGCGCCGATCTCGGGCCTGCTGCTCGGTCTCGATGGCGTGCTGGGCTTGCAGGGCTGGCAGTGGCTGTTCATCATCGAGGGCGTGCCATCGGTGCTGCTCGGCATCGTCACCTGGTTCTATCTCACGGACAAGCCGGAGAAGGCGGACTGGCTGTCGGCCGAGCAGAAGGCGTGGCTCAAGGCCCGGCTTGATTCGGAGATCGCGGCCAAGCAGGCGGTGAAGCACCTATCGCTCGGCGAGGCCCTGTCGTCGCCGAAGGTGATTACGCTGAGCCTGATCTACTTCGGCTTCGTCGGCGCGCTCTACGGCATGCAGTTCTGGCTGCCGCAGATCGTGAAGGCGTTTGGCCTCACCAATGCGCAGACCGGCTTCGTCACCGCGATCCCGTATCTGTTCGGCACCGTCGCCATGATCCTGTGGGCGCGGCATTCCGACGCCACGCGCGAGCGCGTGATGCATGTCGGCGCGCCGCTGCTCCTGACCGCCGTCGCGCTCGCCGTCTCGTCCTATCTCACCGACCCGACCCTGACGATGGTGGCGCTCACGGTGGCCGCGATCGGCGTGTTCTGCTGCTTCGGCGTGTTCTGGACCCTGCCGACGGCCTGGCTGTCCGGCATGGCGGCCGCCGGCGCCATTGCTCTGATCAACTCGATTGGCAATCTCGCCGGCTTCGCCGGGCCCTATCTGATCGGCTGGGTCAAGGAAGCCACCGGCCAGACCTCGACCGGCCTCCTGGTCCTCGCCATTCTGCCCCTGATCGCCGGCGTCCTGGTGTTCGTCGGCGGCCACGAGAGCGAGCACGAGTTCGCCGGCGAGCCAGGTAACTAGCTTCCGTCGCCCTGGCGAAAGCCAGGGCCCATAACCCGCGGCCCGGCTCGGGGCACGCGGGCGAATGCTTTTCTTTGAGCAACCGACTTCTGGGGTAATGGGCCCTGGCTTTCGCAAGGGCGACGAGAGGGGGAGTTACTCTCCCTTAACGCTCACGTTTTTCTGATGACTGACGATTATTGACTTTTATCAGTGATTAGTCGACATTCCTCCCCAGCACAGCCGCAGGAGTGTCCGATGTTCGTCCGGTCGATTTTGTCGAGCTATTCCAGACTCTTGGCCGGTGCCACCCTGGCCCTGATGGCGGTGGCGCTGGCCGGATGCAACGACACCGTGGCGCAAAAGGCCGAGCCGCCGCGGCCGGTTCTGGTCGCAACCGCTCATTATGAGGCCGATACGCCGGAGCGCAGCTTCGTCGGCACCATCAGGCCCCGGATCGAGAGTGATCTCGGTTTTCGCGTGGCCGGCAAGGTCGCCAAGCGCCTGGTCGAGGTCGGCCAGACCGTCGAAGAGGGCCAGCCGCTCGCGACTCTCGATGAAGTCGATCTGAAGCTGCAGGCCGAGCAAGCCGTGGCCGAGCAGACCGCGGCTACCGGTGTGCTCGCCCAGGCCGCCGCCGCCGAACAGCGCGCCAAGGATTTGAAGGCCAAGGGCTGGACCACTGATGCCCAACTCGACCAGAGCCGCGCATCGGCTGACGAAGCCCGCGCGCGCCTCGACCGCGCCGTGCGCTCGGTCGAGCTGACCAAGAATTCCCTTTCCTACGCGACGCTCAACGCCGACGCCCGCGGCGTCGTCACCGCAACGCTGATCGAGCCCGGCCAGGTGGTCGCCGCGGGCCAGGCTTCGATCCGCGTCGCCCGCTTTGCCGAGAAGGAAGCGGTCGTCGCGATCCCTGAGACGCTGGTCGGACGCGCCAAGTCGGGCGTCGCCAGCGTCACTCTTTGGTCGGAGCCCAACAAGAAGTATGCCGCCAGGCTGCGTGAGATCGCGCCTGCCGCCGATCCCGCCACGCGCACCTATCTTGCAAAATTCTCGCTGCCCGAAGCCGACGACAAGGTCGCGCTCGGCATGACGGCGACACTGACGTTGTCCGATGCCGCCACCGAGCGCGTCGCGCGGCTGCCATTGTCGGCGCTGTTCAACGAAGGCGGCAAGCCCTCGTTCTATGTCGTCGGCGATAACGGCGCCGTCGCGCTGAAGCCGGTCACGGTGAAATCCTACGAGAGCAACGACGTCGTCATCACCAGTGGCGTGGAAGAAGGCGCGAAGATCGTTGCTCTCGGTGTGCAAAAGCTCGATCCGAACATGAAGGTCCGGATCGTGTCCTCGCTGTCGTTCTAGTCACACCGTTTGTTATTGCGAGGAGAGTTTTCCGCCTGCGCGCGAATGCAAGGGCGGAAGCGGCGAAGCGATCCAAATCTGCCCAGCCCCTTGGGTCGCTTCGCCACCTCGCAATGATGGGTTCAAATTATCTCGTTCTCGGCAATTGGGTCATCTCTGGAGAGAGTGCGATGAAGCGCTTCAACCTTTCAGCCTGGGCCGTCAGCCACCCGACGCTGGTCCTGTTCCTGATGATCGTGCTCGGCGCCGCCGGCTTCTTCTCCTATCAGAAGCTTGGGCGCGCCGAGGATCCGTTCTTCACGGTGAAGGTGGTCAACGTCTCCGTGATCTGGCCGGGTGCGACCGCGCAGGAGATGCAGACCCAGGTCGCCGATCCCATCGAGAAGAAGCTGCAGGAGCTGCCCTATTTCGAGAAGGTGCAGACCTACTCGAAGCCCGCCTTCACTGCGATGCAGGTGACCTTCCGCGACAACACGCCGCCGAAGGACGTGCCGTATCTCTTCTATCTCTTGCGCAAGAAGCTCGTCGACGTGCAGGGCCAGTTGCCCGCCGGCATTCTCGGGCCCGTCGTCAATGACGAATTCTCCGACGTCGATTCCATCCTCTATATGATGACCGGCGACGGCGCCGACTATGCGCAGCTCAAGAAGACCGCCGAAGGTTTCCGCCAGCGCCTCCTTAAGGTTCCCGGCGTGACCAAGGTTGACATCTACGGCACGCAGGACGAGCGCATCTATGTCGAGTTTTCGCACGCCAAGCTTGCGACCCTCGGTATCACGCCGCAAGCGCTGTTCGATTCGCTTGCCAAGCAGAACAACGTGACCCCCGCCGGCACGGTCGAGACGTCGTCGCAGCGGGTGCCGTTGCGCGTCACCGGTGCGCTCGACGGTGCCAAGGCTGTTGCCGAAACGCCGGTCGAGAGCAACGGCCGCGTGTTCCGCCTCGGCGACATCGCGACCGTCACCCATGGCTATGTCGATCCGCCGAGCTTCGTCGTGCGCCAGGAAGGCAAGCCCGCGATCGGCATCGGAGTCGTCACCGCAAAGGGCGCCAATATCCTCGAGCTCGGCAAGGACGTCGAGAAGGCGACCAGCGAATTCATGAAGGCCGTGCCGCAGGGCATCGACGTCGAGCTGATTGCCGACCAGCCCAACGTGGTCGAGCATGCGGTCGGCGAGTTCGTGCATTCCTTCGTCGAGGCGCTCGCGATCGTCTTGTTCGTCTCTTTCGTCGCGCTCGGCTGGCGCACCGGCATCGTGGTCGCGCTGTCGGTGCCGCTCGTGCTCGGCATAGTCTTCATCGTCATGAACTCGATGTCGCTCGACCTGCACCGCATCTCGCTCGGCGCGCTGATCATCGCGCTCGGCCTGCTCGTCGACGACGCCATCATCGCGGTCGAGATGATGGTGGTGAAGATGGAGCAGGGCTGGGACCGCGTCCGCGCCGCGTCCTTTGCCTGGGAATCGACCGCGTTTCCGATGCTCACGGGAACGCTGGTCACGGCCGCCGGCTTCCTCCCCATCGGCTTTGCCAATTCGGCAGTCGGCGAATATGCCGGCAGCATCTTCTGGATCGTGGCGATCGCACTGGTCGCCTCTTGGTTCGTCGCGGTGATCTTTACGCCCTATATCGGCGTCAAGCTGCTCCCCAACATCAAGGTGCATCACAATCACGATCCGCACGCGGTCTATGAGACCCGCATGTACCGCGGCCTTCGTGCGATCGTGCAATGGTGCGTCAATCACCGTATCACGGTGGTGGTCGCGACCGTGGGCGTCTTCGCCGCCTCGATCGTCGGCTTCGGCCACGTGCAGCAGCAGTTCTTCCCGCTGTCCGAGCGGCCCGAGCTGTTCCTCCAGCTCCGCCTGCCGGAAGGCACCGCCTTCAACGTCACCGAAAAGACGGTGAAGGATGCCGAGAAGCTGCTCAGGGATGACCAGGACATCGCGACCTACACGGCCTATGTCGGGCAGGGCTCGCCGCGCTTCTGGCTCGGCCTCAATCCGCAGCTTCCGAACGAGGCCTTTGCCGAGATCGTCATCGTCGCCAAGGGCGTCGAGGCGCGCGAGCGCATCAAGGCCAAGCTCGAGAACGCCGTCGCCGACGGCGCGCTCAACGAAGCCCGCGTCCGCGTCGACCGCTTCAATTTCGGTCCGCCCGTCGGCTTCCCCGTGCAGTTCCGCGTGATCGGGCCCGATCCCAACAAGGTGCGCGAGATCGCCTATCAGGTCCGCGACGTCATGCGGCAGAACAAGAACGTCAAGGACGTCCAGCTCGACTGGAACGAGCAGTCGCCGTACCTCAAGCTCGTCGTCGACCAGGATCGCGCGCGTGCCATGGGCCTCACGCCGCAGGAGGTCTCGCAGTCGCTCGCGATGCTGATCTCCGGTGCGCAGGTGACGACCGTGCGCGACGGCATCGAGAAGGTCGGCGTGGTCGCCCGGGCGATCCCGTCCGAGCGGCTCGACCTCGCCCATGTCGGCGATCTCACCATCACCTCGCGCAATGGCGTCGCCGTGCCGCTGCAGCAGATTGCCAAGATCGAGTATTCCCACGAGGAGCCGATCCTGTGGCGGCGCAACCGCGACATGGCGATCACCGTGCGCTCTGACGTCGTCGACGGCGTCCAGGCGCCCGACGTTACCAGCCAGATCACGCCGAAGCTGCAGCAGATCAAGGACGCCCTCGAGCCGGCCTACCGCATCGAGCCGGGCGGAGCGTTCGAGGAATCCGCCAAGGGCAACGCCTCGATCTTCATCCTCTTCCCGGTGATGGTCATGGTGATGCTGACGCTTCTGATGATCCAGCTCCAGAGCTTCTCGCGCCTGTTGCTGGTGTTTCTGACCGCGCCGCTCGGTATCGTTGGTGCGTCCCTCGGACTCAACGTCGCCAATCAGCCGTTCGGCTTCGTCGCACTGCTCGGCCTGATCGCGCTCGCCGGTATGATCATGCGCAACACCGTTATTCTGGTTGACCAGATCGAGACCGACGTCTCCCATGGCCTGACCCGGCGCGAGGCGATCGTGGAGGCAACCGTCCGGCGCGCGCGTCCGGTGGTGCTGACCGCGCTCGCCGCGATCCTCGCCATGATCCCGCTGTCGCGCTCGGCGTTCTGGGGCCCGATGGCGATCACCATCATGGGTGGACTGTTCGTTGCGACCTTCCTGACGCTGCTGTATCTGCCGGGCCTCTATGCCCTGTGGTTCCGCAAGAGCCTCGACGAGGCTGGAACGGCCGGGCAGCCGGAAGTTGCGCCGCAGCATGGCAGCGATGCCGAGCCCGCATTTCCGCTTGCTGAAGCGGCTGAATAGATCAAGAGTGAGTACTGACGAGTCCTGACAGATGACACTGGTTTCGGAACATATCGAAAGCGACACCCGGGAGCGTATTCTCGAGGTGGCCGAGCGGCTGTTCCGGCAGATCGGCTACCAGAAGACAACTGTCGGCGACATCGCCAAAGAGCTCAGAATGAGCCCGGCCAACGTCTATCGCTTCTTCGAATCGAAGAAGGCGATCCATCAGTCAGTGGCCCGGGCGTTGATGGGCGAGGTCGAACTCGAGGCGCAGCGGATCGTGGCCCAGCCCGGTCCGGTGCGCGATCGCTTCCGGCAGCTTCTGACCACCATCCATCGGATGAACACCGAGCGTTATGTCGGTGATTCCAAGCTGCATGAGATGGTTGAGATCGCGATGCAGGAGGACTGGGACGTCTGCGTCGCCCATATGGAGTGCATCGCCTCGATCATCGGCCAGATGATCGCGCAAGGTGCCGCCTCCGGCGAATTCGAAGCACCAGACCTGCAACTGGCCTCGCTGTGTGCCTGCACCGCGATGATGCGCTTCTTCCACCCTCAGATGATCGCCCAATGTGCCACCAAGCCGGGCCCGAGCATCGACCAGATGATTGATTTCGTGATCGCGGGCCTCTCGCCGCGCCACTGACGCGGTTTGCCCCCAATAATTTGTGTTGACCCTCATTCCGGGCCGATGCCAAGCATCGAACCCGGAATTTTCATGGCAAATCGGTTCAACACACTCCGTCGTTGCGAGCGCAGCGAAGCAATCCAGAATCCTTCCGCGGATGCATCTCGGGCGCCGATGGCCGGCAGGCCAACGCATGGCTGACGCTCGGCGAGGTGGTTGCCGTCCACATCGACAAGGCCTTTATCAAGGATGGCGTCTATCAGACGGCTGCGCCGCGTCCGATCGTCCGTGTAGGCCGGCGCGGCGACTATTTCGAAATCAAGCCGGAAAACATGTTCGAGATGGTGAGGCCGGATTGATCTTGCCTCGCTCTCGTCGATGCATGGCCCGGATGGAGCGCAGCGAAATTCGGGTTATTCTTGCACGCCGGGTTATTCTTGCACGGCTCCACGGATTGCGCTTCGCTCCATCCGGGCCACGAAAACATCTTCACACGGGACACGCATGACCGAACAGACCAGCACCGAACCGCGCGGCGATCTCTGCATCCGCACGCTCGCGATGCCCGCCGACACTAACGCCAATGGCGACATCTTCGGCGGCTGGCTGCTCAGCCAGATGGATGTCGGCGGCGGCGTGTTCGCCTCGAAAGTCGCGAAGTCGCGCACCGTGACGGTCGCGATCGAGGCGATGAATTTTCGTAAGGCGGTCTATGTCGGGGATCTCGTCTCGGTCTACGCCACCCTCGTGCGCGTGGGACGCACCTCGCTCACCGTGCGCCTCGAAGCCTGGGCGCTGCGCCGCGGAGAGCAGCATCCGTTTCTCGTCACCGACGGCAATTTCACCTACGTCTCGATCGACGATCACGGCCGTCCGCAGACCGTCAACCGCACCGCGCCGCCGATCGCGACGTAAGCGCGCGCGGCGCCGTGGCGCATGTGGTGATTAACGCATGTGGTGATCGTGCGCCGCGGATGTCGCGGCTTCGCCAAGAACAAGTCATAAAACGGATGAGGTCGCAGCGTACTCCATTGCGTGTCGATTCGGGGTGGAAACGGCCGCAATACCCATAGGAACCTTTGGGTAGGAGCACCGTTATTTGCCCGCACTCGAGGAATCACGGGCAATGCCGGACAGCTACATCATCGAAGTCAATTCAAAGACCGCAGGTATCGTCGTACGCAATCCGGAAGGATACCGCTTCTTCGCTTCCTCCCATCGCTTCAACCGCCTCGAAGGCCAGATCTTCCGCAATGCCCGCGAAGCCGAACGCGCAGCGCGACGGTTGGTGAATGGCGATTTGAAGGAAGCGGCGTGACGCGTCGCGGAATGCGGAAGCGTAGTTGAGATGCGCCAACCGCGATTCCGCTGCACCTTCTCCCGCAAGGGGAGAAGGGAAGAGAAGCATCACAGCTTCGTCGCGGCGCGCGACAGCAGCTTCCAGTCGTCGCCCTGCTTCTGCCAGTTCATCAGGATGTGAAGGTTGGTCGGCACTTTTTTCCCATCGGCTGCCATTTCCTGCTCGGCGATCCAGTGGAAACGTACGATCGCGGCGGGGCCGACGACCTTGATGGTCGGGTCCTTGTACTCGATCGACAGGAATTTCGACTTTCCATCCGTGGCGTTGGCGATGAAGGTCGCCTTGTCCTCGACCTTGCCGCTGGAATGGCTGTAGCTGAGATCATCCCAGCAGAGCGCGCCGAGCGCCTTGGGATCCGCTGCGATCTGGGCGAGGCGAAACGCCTCGACTTGTTTTGCGACCGTTTCCTCGTCCGCCGAGCCAGCGAGCACGGGAGCCGCGGTGAGGGTTGCAAGTGCCAGGGCTGAGACGGCCAGTTCGCGCCGATTGATGGTCATCGTTTTCTCCTTTTTGCTCTTGCAGGTAGTGTTGCAGCCGCCCACAGATTTGTCGAGTGTTTCACTCCCGGCATTCCTCGGCTATTGGTGCGTCCTGACGAAGAGGAATCGATTGAAATGTCGCAAGCCACGGGCCAGGCACTGCTGTTCGACATCGACGGCACGCTGGCCGATACCGACGCGCTGCACCGCGAGGCGTTCAACCAGATCTTCGGCCCGCGCGGTCATGTATTCGACCACATCAGGTTTTCGAAGGAGCTGCAGGGCTTCTCCAATGCGTCGATCGGCGAGCGGTTTCTGCCGCGGGAATCGCTCGAAGCCCGCGCAGCGATCCTTGACGAGAAAGAGCACATCTTCCGTACGCTGGTGGCCGGGCAGATCAAGCCGGTGCCGGGCCTGATGGCGCTGCTCGACAAGGCGGACGCGACGGGCATTCCAATGGTCGCCGTCACGAATGCGCCGCGGCTGAATGCCGAAATGCTGTTGTCGGGCCTCGGCATCATGAATCGCTTCAAGGCGATCGTGATCGGCGACGAACTGCCGCACGGCAAGCCGCATCCGCTGCCTTATCTGGAAGGGCTTCGCTTCGCCGGCGCTGCCGCCCATGCCTCGATCGCATTCGAGGATTCCCGCTCCGGAATTCAATCGGCTGCGGCCGCGGGCATACCGACGATCGGCATGCGAACCTCGCTCAGTCACGACGATCTGGTCGCCGCCGGTGCCGTCGCCTCGGCCGGCGCTTACGATGATGACACCCTGATGAAGCTGGTCGCGGCCGCCATGAAGTGGTGAGGGCAGGGCGCCGGTGCACTGTCGTTAACTTTACCGTGCTCTCTCGTTGACCACGGCGTCGAACCGCCGCACCATGCAAAACTCTGATGTGAGGTTGCCGCCCATGACCGGATTGACCCATCGCCAGGCCGAAATTCTCAATATCGCCCGCGCCTCGGGCCGGGTGATGGTCGAAGAGCTCGCGCGCCGCTTCGAAGTATCGGCGCAGACCATCCGGAAAGATCTCAACGATCTCTGCGAGCGACGCTCGCTGACCCGCATCCATGGCGGCGCGATCATCGCCTCGGGCGTCGAAAATCTCGCCTACGAGGCGCGGCGCTTCGTTGCCGCCGACGAGAAGAAGGCGATCGGCGCCGCGGCCGCCTCGCTCATCCCGAACGGCTGCTCGCTCTTCATCAACATCGGCACCACGACGGAAGAGGTGGCAAGTGCGCTGACCTCGCACGAGGACCTGCTCGTCATCACCAACAACCTCAACGTCGCGATGCTGCTCTATCGCCATCCCCGCATCGAGGTGGTGGTCGCCGGCGGCACGGTGCGGCGCGCCGACGGTGCGGTGGTCGGCTCGACCGCGACGCAGCTCATCGGCCAGTTCAAGGTCGACTATGCCATTATCGGCGCATCCGCGATCGACGAAGAGGGCGCGCTGCTCGATTTCGACTATCGCGAGGTGCAGGTGGCGCAGGCGATCATTGCGAATGCGCGCAGCGTCATGCTGGTCGCGGACTCAACAAAGCTCCGCCGCAGCGCGCCGGTGCGCATCGCTCATATCAGCCAGATCCAGACGTTCGTCACCGACCAGGAGCTCCCTGAGCGCCTCGCCACGATCTGCCACAGCAAGGGCATCGAGGTTGTGGAGGCGATGCCGAAGGGCTCGCCCGACGACGACGCGGCGACGGAACCCACACAGGATTCCGCGCCGGAGGCGGCGCCGGTGGTGCGGTTGAGGTAGCGCGTTTCGCTTACCTGGAATGGCGGCAGTGCTCACCGTTTCATCCGATTGCCCAGTAAAGCCCCCCTAATTGCCCACGAAAAAAGTTCCATCTTCGCTTCCTTTCGCCTTGCTTTCGTTTTCGGTTCTGATCTAATCGAAACCGAAAGCAAAATCGCCCAAGCGAACGGGCGATCGCCGGGGGATGCGTCTGTTGGAGCGTATTTTCGATCTCGCCATCATTGGAGGCGGTGTTAACGGTTGCGGCATCGCGCGCGATGCGGTCGGCCGCGGCAACACGGTTTTCCTGTGCGAAATGAACGACCTGGCGAGTGGAACGTCGTCCTGGTCGACCAAGCTCGTACATGGCGGCCTGCGCTATCTCGAATATTACGAATTCCGCCTGGTCCGCGAGGCGCTGATCGAGCGCGAGATCCTCTGGGGCGTGGCGCCCCATATCATCCGTCCCCTGCGTTTCGTTTTGCCGCATCACGCCGGCCTGCGTCCGGCCTGGCTGCTCCGTCTCGGTCTTTTCCTCTACGACCATATTGGCGGCCGCCATCTGTTGCCGGCGACCCGTTCGGTCGATCTGACCAGGGATGAAGTCGGCCGTCCGCTGATCCCGAATCGCTATTCGCGCGCTTTCGAATATTCCGACTGCTTCGTCGACGACGCCCGCCTCGTCGTCCTCAATGCGCGCGATGCCGCCGACAAGGGCGCGGAGATCCGCACCCGCACCCGGGCCACCGAAATCCGCCAGTCCGACGGCGTCTGGACCGTCAGCATGGTCGACACCATCACAGGCGTGCGTTCGACGATTCGCGCCCGTGCGCTGGTCAATGCCGGCGGCCCCTGGGTCGAGGACGTGCTCGGGCGCGGCGCCGGCGTGAATGCCAAGGCAAAAGTCCGCCTGGTGCAGGGCTCGCACATCGTCGTCAAAAAGCTCTACGACCACGACCGCGCCTACATGTTCCAGAACGCGGACGGCCGTATCATCTTCGTCATTCCCTACCAGGACGACTTCACGCTGATCGGCACCACCGACCGCGACTATGACGGCGATCCGGCCAAGGTGAAGGCGACGCCGGAAGAGATCCAGTATCTCTGCACCGCCGCGAGCGAATATCTGGCCAAACCCGTGAAGCCCGAGGACGTCGTCTGGACCTATTCCGGCGTGCGCCCGCTCTATGACGACGGCGCCAGCGAGGCCAAGGCCGCGACCCGCGACTACGTGTTCGAGCTCGACACGCCCGGCGGCGTGCCGCTGCTTTCGATCTATGGCGGCAAGATCACGACCTACCGCCGTCTCGCCGAAGAGGCACTCGAGCGTCTGGCGCCTTACTTGCGCAGCGCCAAGGCGCGTGAGGGCTGGACCGGCAAATGGCCGCTTCCCGGCGGCGACATGGACGTGTCGGCCGTCGATGCCCTGATCGCGGACCTCCAGCGCGGCTATCCCTTCCTTTCCGTCGAACATGCCCGCCGTCTGGCGCGGGCCTATGGCACCCGTGCCATCAAGCTCCTGGGCGACGCCAGGTCGGCGGCCGATCTCGGCCAGTCCTTCGGCGCCACGCTGACGGAACGCGAGGTTCGCTATCTCATGAACAACGAATGGGCGGTGACCGCCGAGGATATCGTCTGGCGGCGCTCCAAGCTTGGCCTGCGACTAAGTGCCGATCAGATCGCGGCACTTGACGACTGGATCGCCAGCCATGCCGTGCCGCAGAGTCCCCTGCTCGAAGCAGGAGGACGCTCATGACCGTCACATTGGATCACGTCAGCCGCTCCGTGGATGGCGTTCCTCACATCCGCGACGTCTCGCTGACACTCGAGGGCGGCACGCTCAACGTGCTGCTCGGGCCGACGTTGTCGGGCAAGACCTCGATCATGCGGCTGCTTGCGGGGCTGGACAAGCCGACCACCGGCAGGGTCCTGGTCAACGGCAAGGACGTCACCGGCATCGACGTGCGCCAGCGCTCCGTCGCGATGGTCTACCAGCAGTTCATCAACTACCCCTCGCTCACGGTCTATGAGAACATTGCCTCGCCGCTGCGCGTGCAGGGCAAGCCGCGCGGGGAGATCGAGAAGCGCGTCGCTGAGGCCGCAAAGCTGCTGCGGCTCGAGCCGTTCCTGAAGCGCACGCCGCTTCAGCTCTCCGGCGGCCAGCAGCAGCGCACCGCGATCGCGCGCGCGCTTGTGAAGGGCGCCGATCTCGTGCTGCTCGACGAGCCGCTCGCCAATCTGGACTACAAGCTGCGCGAGGAGCTGCGTGCCGAGCTGCCGCGCATCTTCGAGGCCGCGGGCTCGATCTTCGTTTATGCGACGACGGAACCGTCCGAAGCGCTGCTGCTCGGTGGCAACACCGTCTGCATGTGGGAGGGCCGGGCGCTCCAGATGGGCGAGACCTCCAACGTCTATCGCCGCCCGCAGACGCTCCGCGTTGCGCAGGTATTTTCGGATCCGCCGCTCAATCTGGTCGGCATCGAGAAGAAGAACGGGCAGGTCGCCTATGCCGGCGGCAGCTCGGCGCCGGCCTCCGGCCTCTATGCCGGACTTGCCGACGGCCCCTATCGTGTCGGCTTCCGCGCCCACCAGCTCGGGCTCGCCAATGGGCAGACCGATCGCCACGCCTTCCACGCCACAGTGACGGTGACCGAGATCACCGGTTCGGAGAGTTTCGTGCATTTGACCCGCGACGGATTGAACTGGGTTGCGGTGCTGCACGGCGTGCACGAGTTCGAGCCGGGTCAGACGCTCGACGCCGTGCTCGATCCGCAGGACGTCTTCGTGTTCGACGCGGCCGACCGCCTGGTCGCCGCGCCCGGCTCCATAAGCACGTGAGGGAGGTGCGCCATGGCCCGCATTGACCTCGTCGATCTCGCGCACTCCTACGGCGGCAATGATGCTGCGCCCGAAAGCTTTGCGCTGAAGCCGGTGACCATGACCTGGCGGCAGGGGGGTGCCTATGCGCTGCTCGGGCCTTCAGGCTGCGGCAAGACCACGTTGCTCAACGTCATCTCCGGCATCATCACGCCCTCGCGTGGAAAAATCCTGTTCGACGGCAAGGACATCACACCGCTGTCAACCCAGAAGCGCAACATCGCCCAGGTGTTCCAGTTTCCGGTGATCTACGACACCATGACGGTGGGGGAGAACCTGGCGTTTCCGCTGAAGAACCGCGGCGTGCCGAAGGCCGATATCGACAAGCGCGTGGCCCAGATCGGTCGCCTGCTCGATCTCGAGCCCTATTTGAACCGCAAGGCGACGCGGCTCACCGCCGACGCCAAGCAGAAGATCTCGCTCGGCCGGGGCCTCGTGCGCAACGACGTTGCCGCCGTGCTGTTCGACGAGCCGCTGACGGTGATCGACCCCGAGCTGAAGTGGCAGCTCCGCTCGAAGCTGAAGGCGCTGCATCGCGAGCTCGATCTCACGATGATCTACGTCACCCACGACCAGACCGAAGCGCTGACCTTCGCCGACACCGTGGTGGTGATGCACGATGGCCGCGTGGTGCAGAGCGGCACGCCGGCCGAACTGTTCGACAAGCCCGCGCATACCTTTGTCGGCTACTTCATCGGCTCGCCCGGCATGAACATCATGCCGGCGGAGGTGAAGGGCCGCGAGGCGCGGATCGACGGCCACGTCATCGCGCTCAACCGCAGCTACGACAATCTGCCCGCGGGAGCCAAGATCGAGATCGGCGTGCGTCCGGAGTTCGTCGACGTGGTCGCGCCGGCGCCGGGGCTGCTCACCTCGAAGATCGACCGGATCGACGATCTCGGCCGCATCCGCTTCGCCCGCGTGCGCGTCGGCGATGCCAAGCTCGCTGCCCGTGCGCCGGGCGGCTTCACCAGCTCCGACGGCTCCGCCGGGCTGAAATTCGATCCGTCCCATGTCCACGTCTATGCGGACAGCCTTCTGGTGGAGGGAGCTGCCTGATGGACAAGACCATCAATCAAAAAGCCTGGTTCCTGGTCCTGCCGGTGTTCCTGGTCGTCGCCTTCTCCGCGGTGATCCCGCTGATGACGGTGGTGAACTATTCGATGCAGGACACTTTCGGCAACAACCAGTTCTTCTGGAACGGCGTCGGCTGGTTCAAGGAGCTGCTCGATCCCTCGACCGATCTCGGCGGCCGCTTCCTGGCCTCGCTCGGCCGCAACCTGTTCTTCTCGCTCGTCATCCTCGCCATCGAGGTGCCGCTCGGCATCGTCATCGCGCTGTCGATGCCGCGCGAGGGCTGGACGGTGGCCGCCTGCCTCGTGATCCTCGCTCTCCCGCTGCTGATTCCGTGGAACGTGGTCGGCACGATCTGGCAGATTTTCGGCCGTCCCGACATCGGCCTGCTCGGCTACACGCTGAACAGCCTCGGAATCAATTACAACTACGTCTCGAACGAAATCGACGCCTGGGTCACCGTCATCGTCATGGACGTCTGGCACTGGACGAGCCTCGTCGCGCTCTTGTGCTACGCCGGCCTGAAGTCGATTCCGGACGCCTATTACCAGGCGGCGCAGATCGACGGCGCCTCGCGCTGGGCGGTGTTCACTGCGATCCAGCTGCCGAAGATGAATCGCGTGCTGCTGATCGCGGTGCTGCTGCGCTTCATGGACAGCTTCATGATCTACACCGAGCCGTTCGTCGTCACCGGCGGCGGTCCCGGCAACTCCACGACCTTCGTCTCGATCGAGCTCGTCAAGATCGCGCTCGGCCAGTTCGATCTCGGCAAGGCCGCCGCTTTGTCGCTGGTCTATAACCTGATCATCCTGATCGTCTGCTGGGTGTTCTACACCGTGATGACCAATGCCGGCGTCGAGCGCAAAACGCTGGCCGAGAAAGAGCCCGCGGCGGAGCTCAAGCCCGCCGGTGCGCTCCAGCCCGCGCATGCGCTGCAGCCCAAGGAAGGAGTGGCCTGATGCACTCGATCCCCGGCCGACGCGTCATCATGGCGCTGTTCCTGATCTTCCTGCTGCTGCCGATCTACTGGCTCGTCAACATGAGCTTCAAGACCAACAGCGAGATCGTCTCGACGATGACGCTGTGGCCGCATGCGCCGACACTGCAGCACTACAAGCGCATCTTCACCGACGAGAGCTGGTATTCCGGCTACATCAACTCGCTGGAATACGTCGTCCTCAACACCCTGATCTCGATCACGGTGGCGTTGCCGGCGGCTTACGCCTTCTCGCGCTACCGTTTTCTCGGCGACAAGCACCTGTTCTTCTGGCTGCTGTCGAACCGCATGGCGCCGGCCGCGGTCTACGCGCTGCCGTTCTTCAACCTCTATTCGGCGATCGGCCTGTTCGATACGCCGTGGGCCGTCGCGCTCGCGCACTGCATCTTCAACGTGCCGCTCGCGGTTTGGATCCTCGAAGGCTTCGTCTCCGGCGTGCCGCGCGAGATCGACGAGACCGCGTTCCTCGACGGCTATTCCTTTCCGCGCTTCTTCGTGAAGATCCTGATCCCGCTGATTGCAAGCGGCATCGGCGTCGCCGCCTTCTTCTGCTTCATGTTCTCCTGGGTCGAGCTGCTGCTCGCGCGCACGCTCACGTCGGTGCAAACCAAGCCCATCGCTGCGATCATGACGCGCACGGTCTCCGCGGCGGGCATGGATTGGGGGCTGCTCGCTGCCGCCGGCGTGCTCACCATCATTCCGGGCGCGCTCGTGATCTGGTTCGTCCGCAACTACATCGCGCGTGGTTTCGCGCTCGGCCGGGTGTAACGCGCATGATCCCGAAAAGTGGACACCGGTTTTCGGATCAGATCATGCGCAAGGAGCAATAACCATGGAATCCATCGCATGGATGGCCTGGACGATACCGACCGCGATCTTCTTCGGCGCGCTTGCCTGCACGCTCGCAGTGATGACGTATCTTGCCGCTGTCTATCCCGAGGCAGAGCGCGTCGGCGTACTGCGCATTCCGACCACGCGCGGCGATCGCCTGTTCATCTCGCTGATCGCAGCCGCCGTCATCCATCTCGCGTGGATCGGCCTCGTCGGCACCGACACGATCGCGACGCTGCCGATCGGCGAGGAAGGGTTTGAACTGTCGAGCCTGTGGCTCGCATCAGGAATTTCGCTTGTCACGGCCGCGCTCATATTCCGCACGGTCTGAAGCTCGCGAAGAAGACCAGATCCGGGGTCAACCCGGGCCTGTTAGAGTTTGTCGCTGCAACGGAGGAACAACATGCGACAGTTTAGGAGAAGGAAAGGTCCATTGACCAAGATCAGCTTTCTGACGGTATCTAGTGCCGCAGCTATCATTGCGGCTGCATTCTCGACCTCGGCGCCGGTTCGCGCCGCCGATGACGCCACGATCCAGAAGTGGATCGCGGAATTCCAGCCCTCGACGCTGTCGAAGGACGACCAGAAGAAGGAGCTCGAGTGGTTCGCCAAGGCCGCCGAACCCTTCAAGGGCATGGAAATCAACGTGGTCTCGGAGACGATCACGACTCACGAATACGAGTCGCAGACGCTCGCCAAGGCGTTCACCGAGCTTACCGGCATCAAGCTCAAGCACGACATCATCCAGGAAGGTGACGTCGTCGAGAAGCTGCAGACCCAGATGCAGTCCGGCAAGAACGTGTACGACGGCTGGATCAACGACTCCGACCTCATCGGCACGCACTTCCGCTACGGCCAGACCATCGTGCTGTCGGATTACATGACCGGCGAGGGCAAGGACGTCACCGACCCCATGCTCGACGTCAATGACTTCATCGGCAAGTCTTTCGGCACAGCGCCGGATGGAAAGCTCTATCAGCTTCCCGACCAGCAGTTCGCGAACCTCTACTGGTTCCGCTACGACTGGTTCACCAACCCCGACTACAAGGCCAAGTTCAAGGCCAAGTATGGCTACGAGCTCGGCGTGCCCGTGAACTGGTCCGCCTATGAGGACATCGCCGAGTTCTTCACCAACGACATCAAGGAGATCAACGGCGTCAAGGTCTACGGCCATATGGACTATGGCAAGAAAGACCCCTCGCTCGGATGGCGTTTCACCGACGCCTGGCTCTCGATGGCCGGCAACGGTGACAAGGGCATTCCGAACGGTCTGCCGGTCGACGAATGGGGCATCCGCATGGAAGGCTGCCGTCCGGTCGGCTCGAGCGTGGATCGCGGTGGCGACACCAACGGTCCGGCCTCGGTGTACGCCATCTCGAAGTATCTCGAGTGGCTGAAGAAGTATGCCCCGCCGCAGGCGCAAGGCATGACCTTCTCCGAGTCGGGGCCCGTCCCGGCGCAGGGTAACATTGCCCAGCAGATCTTCTGGTACACCGCCTTCACCGCCGACATGGTGAAGCCGGGCATCGCCGTGATGAACGCGGACGGTACGCCGAAGTGGCGTATGGCTCCGTCTCCGCACGGCTCGTACTGGAAGGAAGGCATGAAGCTCGGCTACCAGGACGCCGGCTCGCTCACGCTGTTGAAGTCGACCCCGGCTGACCGTCGCAAGGCGGCCTGGCTCTATCTGCAGTTCATCGTCTCCAAGTCGGTGTCGCTGAAGAAGAGCCATGTCGGTCTCACCTTCATCCGTGAATCCGACATCTGGGACAAGTCGTTCACCGAACGTGCTCCCAAGCTCGGCGGTCTGATCGAGTTCTACCGCTCGCCCGCGCGCGTGCAGTGGACCCCGACCGGCAACAACGTGCCTGACTATCCGAAGCTCGCGCAGCTCTGGTGGCAGAACATCGGCGACGCGTCGTCGGGTGCCAAGACCGCGCAGGCCGCGATGGACTCGCTCGCTGCTGCACAGGACGCCGTCATGGAGCGCATCGAGAAGTCGGGCGTGCAGGGCGCCTGCGGTCCGAAGCTCCACAAGAAGGAGTCGGCCGAGTACTGGTTCGCCAAGGCCGAGAAGGACGGCACCATCGCTCCGCAGCGCAAGCTCGCGAACGAGAAGCCGAAGGGCGAAACGATCGACTACGACACGCTGATCAAGTCGTGGCCGGCCAGCCCGCCCAAGCGCGCGGAAGCGAAGTAAGCCTCGCGCATCACGTCATCCAAAACGAAAGGCCGGGAGCGATCCCGGCCTTTTTCTTTTGCGCTGTGCGCTGCGCCCTCCAATTGTCCGCCGTCATCGTCCGCGAAAGCGGACGATCCAGTACCGCGGCTCATCGGTTCCATCTCGCTGCCGGCTTCACCTTCCCGGAGAGTGACGACGGCGCAGGATGCGGCGAAGGGCCCCGGGTCCGGCCCATCGATCGGCACCCGCTTGACTCCGTCCGGTCTCAAATCCATGATTAGCATAATGCGATCGAAGTAATCGCATAGCAATTAATACGAAACATGCGGTCGGGGCCACTGGCGGCCCCATCCGGGAGGCCGGTTGATGGCATTGATCGAGGCGTTCAAGCGCCTGCTGGGCGACACAGCCGTGCTGACGCGCGAGGAGGACCTTGCGGCTGTCACCGAGGATTGGCGCGGCCGCTTTCGCGCCCCCGCGCTCTGCGCTGTGCTTCCGGCAAGCACCGAGCAGGTCGCAGCCATCGTCCGCCTCTGTGTCGAGAGTGGCACGCCCGTGCTGCCGCAGGGAGGCAACACCAGCCTGTGTGGCGGCGCGACGCCGTCAGAACTCTCCGGGCCACCGGTCATCGTCCTCTTGACGCGCATGCGCCGCATCAGGTCGATCGATCCCGTCAACAACACGATGGAGGTCGACGCCGGCTGCGTGCTCGCCACCATCCACGAGACGGCCGCGGCGGCGGACCGGCTTTATCCGGTGAGCCTCGGCGCCGAGGGCTCCTGCCAGATCGGCGGCAACATCGCCACCAATGCCGGCGGCACGGGCGTGCTGCGCTATGGCAACACGCGAGACAACGTGCTCGGCCTCGAGGTCGTGCTCCCCGACGGCTCGATCTGGGACGGCCTCTCGGCGCTGCGCAAGAACAACACCGGCTATGACCTCAAGCATCTCTTCATCGGCTCGGAAGGCACGCTCGGCATCATCACCGGTGCCGTCCTGAAGCTGCATCCGTTGCCGAAGGCGGAAGCCGTGGCGTGGCTCGCCGTGGACAATCCGCAACGCGCGCTCGACATGCTGGGCCTGTTCCAGGCCGCCTGCAACTCGCGGCTCTCGGCCTTCGAGCTCATGAATGCCAGGCAGATCGAGCTGGTGCTCGAACAGGTTCCCGGCCGCCGCTGTCCGGTCGAGCGGATCGACACCTGGCATGTCCTGGTCGAACTGTCCGACACCGGAAACGCCGAAGAGCTCGCCGCTACGATGCAGGCCGTGCTCGAGCGCGCGCTGGAGGCCGGCATCATCAGCGACGGCGTCGTCGCTTCGAGCGAAGCGCAGCGCAAGGCGATGTGGCTGGTGCGTCACAGCGTGTCGGAAGCCAACAAGAAGGCGGGCGTCGGCCTGACTTCGGACACGGCGGTTCCCGTGTCGGCCGTACCGCCCTTTATTGAAAGGGCGATGGCGGCGGTGCGCGCCATCGTACCGGATCTGGCGTTCGTGATCGTCGGTCATATGGGCGACGGCAACATCCATTTCATTCCGTTCTTTGGCTTCGCCGAATGGGACGCGCTCGATGATCGCGACGTCGTCGCGCAAAAAATCCGCCGCGCGGTCAACGACGTCGCGAGCTCGCTGCGCGGCACCTTCAGCGCCGAGCACGGGGTCGGACGCACGCTGACCGGCGAGATGTCCCGTTACAAGCAACCCGTCGAGCTCGCGCTGATGCGTGTCGTGAAACAGGCCTTCGATCCAAAGGGGCTCTTCAATCCCGGCCGCGTTCTGCCATCGCCATCCATTGCAACATCACACAGAGGGGACTGACATGAGCCATCTTCCGAAGATCCTCACCTCCCGCCGCCGCCTGCTTCTCGGTGCCGGCGCCGGTGCCGTCGCGCTTGCCGCGCCGGCCGTATGGTCTCCGTCGCGCGCCGCAGGAAAACGCATCGTCGTGCGCGACGACGGCGGCATCTACACCAAGGCTTATGGCGCGGTGTTCTATCGTCCGTTCACCGAAGCGACGGGCATCGAGGTGGTCGGGGTGCAGGCCAATGCCGAGCCGGTCGCGCAGATCAAGACGATGGTCGATACCAAGAACTACACCTGGGACATGGCCAAGATCAGCTGGCCCGCGATCCTGCTGCTGACCACCGGCAGCAAGCAATATCTCGAAAAGCACGGCCTCGAATCCGAGCCCGTCATCAAGTCGATCCCCGCCGAATTCATGTCGCCCTATGGTGTCGGCACCAACGTCTACACCACCGTGCTTGCTTACCGCACGGACGCCTTCAAGGGCCGCAAGGCACCGCAGTCCTGGGCCGATTTCTGGAACGTGGCGGAGTTTCCGGGACGGCGCGCCGTGCGCAAGCATCCGTTCGACACGATCGAGGAGGCCTTGATGGGCGCCGGCGTGCCGACCGCGCAGGTCTATCCCTGTGATCTCGACAAGGCCTTTGCCTCGCTCGACAAGATCAAGCCTTCCGTCGCGGTGTGGTGGACCAGCGGCGCACAGGTCGAGCAGATGCTGACCTCGGGCGAGATCGATTTGCTGCCGACCTGGGTGTCGCGTCCCCAGGCTGCGCAGGCGGCCGGCGCACCGGTCGAGATCGTCTGGAATCAGGGCATCTGGGGCGGCGACAATTGGTCGATCCTCGCCGGCACGCCGAATGCGGATGCCTGCCGCGAGTTCATCAAGTTCGCCTCCGATCCGAAGCGGCAGGCCGCGCTGATGGAGTATTTCCCCGCCGGCCTCACGCAGCCGGAGGCCTTCAACTACGTCAAGCCGGAGCTCGCCAGGAATTGTCCGACCTATCCGGACAACATCAAGGCCGGCCTGAAGATCGATGCGAAGTTCTGGTACGACAACCAGGCCGCCGTCATCGAGCGCTTCAATAGCTGGATCCTAGCTTGAATCGTCGCGATCGGAGCAGGGCATGACATCGTCGAGCTTGCGCGTCAAAGGACTCACCAAGCGCTATGGCGACTTCGTCGCGCTGGCGCCGACCAGTCTCGACGTCGCGAAGGGAGAATTCCTCACGCTGCTCGGCCCTTCGGGGTCGGGCAAGACGACGCTGCTCAGCCTGATTGCGGGGCTCGCTCATCCGGACGAGGGGCAGATCCTGGTCGACGATGCCGATGTGACGCATAGCCCGGCCTATGACCGGGACATCGGCGTCGTGTTCCAGAACTACGCGCTGTTCCCTCACATGACGGTGGAGGACAACATCGCGTTTCCGCTGAAGATGCGGAAGGTCACGGATGCCGAAGCGCGCCGGCGCACCGCGGAGGCGCTGGAGACAGTCCGCCTGCCGCATGTCGCAAAACGCTATCCGCGCGAGCTCTCGGGCGGCCAGCAGCAGCGCATCGCGCTCGCCCGCTGCATCGTCTACCGGCCCGCGATCATCCTGATGGACGAGCCGCTCGGCGCGCTCGACAAGAAGCTGCGCGACCAGATGCAGCTGGAGATCAAGCGTATCCATCGCGAGCTTCGCACCACGATCATCTATGTCACCCACGACCAGGAGGAAGCGATGACCATGTCCGATCGCATCTGCCTGATGAACGCAGGCGCGATCGAGCAGCTCGGCACGCCGGAGGATCTGTACTTCCGCCCGCAATCGGTCTTCGTCGCGGACTTTCTCGGCGAATCCAACTTGCTCAGTGCGACGGTGCGGCAGGTCGATGCGCAGGGGCTTGACGTCGTACTGGCCGACCAGGCGGCGGCCTCGCGCGCTGTCGGCAACGGCGCCCGCTTCGCTGCCGGCGAGCCGATCAAGCTCATGGTCCGCCCCCAGAACCTCCATGTCGCGGACGTGGCCAACGGCAAGCTCACCGGCAGGCTGGTCGACGTGATGATCAGCGGCAGCATGACCCGGCTCTACATCGCGCCCGATAAGGCCGACATGCCGCAACTCGTTGCAGCCTATCCGACGCGATCGAGTGCATCGCCTTACGAGATCGGCCAGCTCGTCTCGCTCGGCTGGAATCCCGCGGATGCCGTGGCGATCCGTGACGGCAGGGGACACTGACGCCATGGCATTGGCCAAAGCGCCTGCGATCGAGCCGGGACAGCTTCGGACCACGACGCGCTCTCGCGTCCGGTCACGGGCCTGGACCTGGGCTGCGATGGGCGGCCCGCTCGTTCTGCTGCTCGTTCTCTTCCTGGTCTACCCCGTCGGCCAGTTGCTGCTGCTCAGCATCCACAACGATAGCGGATTCACGCTTGCGCCCTACCGCCAGCTCTTTGCCTCATCCGTCTATATCGACGTCCTCCTCATCACACTGAAGATCTCGCTGGCGACGACGCTGGTGTGTGTCATCACCGGCTACCCGATCGCCTATCTGATTTCCGTCGTCGGCAAGGAACGGAAGGCGACGCTGCTGTTCTGGGTGCTGCTGTCGTTCTGGACCAGCTTTCTGGTGCGCGCCTTCGCCTGGATCGTGCTGCTCGGGCGCAACGGCGTCATCAACAAGCTGCTGCTGTCGCTCGGCATCATATCGAGCCCGGCGAGCCTGCTCTACAATTTCGGCAGCGTCCTCGTCGGCATGGTGAATGCGCTGCTGCCGCTTGCCGTGCTGACCATGCTTTCGGTGATGGAGAACATCGACCGCAACCTGCCGCGCGCGGCGGCAACGCTCGGAGCGCGGCCGGGTATGGCTTTCTGGAAGATCTATTTTCCGCTCTCGCTGCCAGGCGTTGCCGCGGCCGGCATCATGGTGTTCGTCACCGCGATCGGATTTTTCATCGTGCCGGCGCTGCTCGGCGGGCGCCGCGAGACCATGATCACGCAGTTGATCATCGACCAGGTCCAGCAGACCCTGAACTGGGGATTTGCCGGCGCGATCTCCGTGCTGCTCCTGATCGTCGTGCTCATCGTCTTTGCCGTCTACGACCGGCTGCTCGGCCTGTCGACCATGACGGGCGCAGCGGCGCCGCGCAGCGCGGCACCCTCGCGCCTTGCGGGTCCCGCCCAGAGGATCGGCGATGCCGTGCTGACGCTGCTCGGTGTGATCTCTGATCGCATCGTTCTCGCACTGCCCTCGCGCCGTCGCGGTCGCAATCCGGATCAAGCGGGCCTCGGCTTGCAGGCCTTCGTCTGGACCATGCTCATCATCATCAGTGCCCCGACGATTCTGATGATCCCGCTGTCGTTCGGCACCGGTGGCCTCAATTGGCCGCCGCAGGGATTTACGCTGCACTGGTATGAGACCGTGCTGCATTCGCCGGTATGGACCCAGGCCTTCCTGCGCTCGCTGCTGGTCGGCCTTGGGACGGGCGGGCTCGCCATGCTGATCGGAACCCCGGCGGCGTTTCTGCTGGTGAGGAGCAACATCCCCGCCAAGGCCGCCTGGCTCGCCTTCATCCTGTCGCCGATCGTCGTGCCGCGCATGATCATCGCGGTCGGCATGTTCTACGTGTTCGCGAGCATGGGCCTCGTCGGCAGCGCTTTTGGCCTCATTCTCGGACATACCGTCGTCGCGGTGCCCTATGTCGTCATGACCATGATGGCGGTGCTGCGCAACTACGACACGCGGCTCGACCATGCCGCGCAAAGCCTCGGCGCGCGCCCCTTTGCGACGCTGCGCTACATCACCTTTCCGATCCTCGGTGCGGGCATGTTCTCCTCGTTCCTGTTCGCCTTCGCGACCTCGTTCGACGAGCTCACCATCGCACTGTTCGCGACCGGCGGCCTCAATGCCACGCTGCCAAAGCAGTTCTGGGACGAGGTGACGCTTCAGGTCTCGCCCGTGATCGCCGCCGTGTCGACCTGCCTGTTCATCTTCATGGGTCTCTTGATCTTCATCGCCGAGCGCCTGCGTCGGCGCGCTGCCGCAAGGTAGTCACCCCGCGTTCCAACCAGAGGTTTTCGTCATGCTCACTGCAAATCGTCTTCGCGGCCTGTTCCCCGCCATTCCGACACCGGTGAAGGCCGACGATACGATCGACGCCCAGGCGGTCTCGGCGCTGTTTGCCTGGCTGCTCAGGCAGGGCATCGACGGCGTGGTGCCGCTCGGTGGCACCGGTGAATATGGCGCGCTCGCGCGCGCCGAGCGCATCCGGATGGCGGGCCTGTCGGTGAAGGCCATGGCGGGCCGGGGGCCCGTGATCGCGGGCGTGCTCGATACCGGTTTCCATGACGCTCTTCAGGCGGGCAAGGAGTTCGCCGCCGAGGGCGTGGACGGCCTCCTGGTTCTTACGCCATATTATACCAATCCGACTCAGACCGGCATTCGCGACTATTTCCTGCGTTATGCCGATGCTTCGCCCGTGCCTGTCCTGATCTACGAGATTCCCTACCGCACCCGGATCGCGATCGAGCCGAGGATTCTGCATGAGCTCTCGAAGCATCCCAACATCATCGGCATGAAGGCCTGCAATCTCGATATGTATCATTTCCTTCAGGTCGTGGCCGGCATCGACGACAGCTTCGCGGTGCTCAGCGGCGAGGACAGCCTGTTTCCGCTGCATCTGGCGGCCGGTGCAACGGGCGGCATCGTCGTCACTGCATGCCTTCTGCCGCGCGCCTGGCGAGAGATTTACGAGACGGCGATCGCAGGCCGGACCGCGGAGGCGCTGAGTTTGCACCGCCGCCTGATTCCGTTCATGAACATGGCGTTTGCCGAGACCAATCCGGGGCCGATGAAGGCGGTCATGGACATGGTCGGCGTCGACGCGCCGCGGATGCTGGCGCCGCTGCTGCAGCCGGCCCCGGCGCTGGTCTCGGCCTTCCGCGCCGAGCTCGGCAAGCAATTGGCGGTCTCGGAAGGGATTGCATGAGGCGAGGAATGACAGATGACGCGTAGCGGCGAGGGCGGCACGAAGAAGGTGCGCAAGGCCGGGAGCGCTGGAAAGAGCGTCGAAAAGAGCGCTGGAGAGAGAGCGAAGCTGGCGCGCTCCTCGCTGTTCGTCGGCTCGACGGAAAAGGCGTTTCAGGTCCTTCACGCCTTCGACGGGCCGCAGCGCTTCATGACGCTGGCCGACATCGCGCGCGCAGCCAATCTCGACCGCAGCGCCACCCAGCGCCTGGTTTATACGCTGGAGACGCTCGGCTATCTCAAGCGCATCGAGGGGACACGCAATTACGGGCTGACCTCGAAGGTGCTCCAGTTCTCGCACAGCTATCTCAAGGCCAACGAGCTCATCGACAAGGCCTCGCCCTATCTTCTGGACATGAGCCGCAATCTCGGCGAGACCTGCAATTTGCACGAGCTCGATGGGCACGAGGTCGTGTTCGTGGCGCGTTTTCCTGGCCGGCACCTCATCCATATCGATTTCGTGATCGGAAGCCGGTTGCCGGCCTATTTCACGGCGTCCGGCATAGCCATTCTGTCGGCTCTTCCCGAGGAGGTGCGGCAGGATCTGTTGATGCGTACGCGACTCGAGCCGCTTACGCCGTATACGATCACAGATCCCGACAAGCTTCTGGAGCAGGTGCGCGTCGCCGCGGCGCGCGGCTATTCGATCCAGATCAACCAGAGCGTCATGGGTGACATTTCCGTTGCGGCGCCGATCATCGACGAGCACGGCCGCGCAGTCGCCGCGGTCAACATCTCCGTGCCGACCACACGCTGGACCAAGGAGCGTGCCGAGGCCGAGCTCGTGCAGCATGTCCATGTCGCCGCGACCTCGATCTCGAAATCGAAATTCAACCGCTACGCTGCCTGATGCGGATGCTGCTGAATGCCGACGACTACCGCGGTCGCGCACAAAAATTCCTGCCGCGCGGCCTGTTCGAGTATATCGATCGCGGCACGGAGGATGAGGTCGCGCTGAGGCGCCTGCGCGCCTCGCTCGATGCGATCACGCTGATGCCATCGGTGCTGACCGGGCATGACAGGCGATCGTTCGACACCACACTCCTGGGACAGCGCCTCGCAGCCCCGCTCGTTGTGGCGCCGACGGCGCTCGCCGGCCTCGTCGCGCATGATGGCGAAACCAAGCTGGCGCGCGCGGCCTCGCGCGTCGGCATTCCCGTCTGCATCTCGACGCAATCGGTGACGACGGTCGAAACCATCCGGCGCGGCGCGCCCGATGCGACGCTATGGTTTCAGCTCTATGTCTGGCGCGATCGGGCGCTGACGGCAAAGCTTCTGGAGCGCGCCCGCGCCTGCGGCTGCGAAACTCTGGTCGTCACGGCCGATACGCCCGTCTCGCCCAACCGCGAGTACAATAAGCGCAACGGCTTCGGCATTCCTTTCGTACCCGGCCTGCGCAGCACCATCGATGTCGCACTGCATCCGCGCTGGCTCGTCAGTGTCTTCGCGCGCTATCTCCTGGGCGAAGGCATGCCGACCTATGGGCACTATCCGGACGGGTTCCGCACGGCGATCACCCGGCCAAGCATCGCGGAGGCCGTGCGGCTTGACCATCGCCTCAACTGGGACGACGTGCGCTGGCTGCGCCAGATCTGGCCGGGCAAGCTGATCATCAAGGGCGTCCTGGCCGCCAAGGATGCGGAGATCGCGGCCGGGCTCGGCTGTGATGCCATCGTGGTTTCCGCCCATGGCGGACGCAATCTCGATTGCCTGCCTGCACCGGCGGAGTGCATTCAGGCCATCGCGGATGCCGTGAGGGGGCGGCTGACGGTGCTTGCCGACAGCGGCGTCCGTCGCGGCACGGACGTCTTGAAATATCTCGCGCTCGGCGCCGAGGCCGTCCTGCTCGGCCGCCTGCCGCTGTGGGGCCTCGCAACTGGCGGCGAGGGGGGTGCGGAAGCCGTGCTGCGCATGGTCATCGGCGAGATGGACACGGCGATGGCGCTTCTCGGTGCAGAACGAGTCGCGGAGTTGCCGGCGACGCTTCGATAAGGAAGGCCGGGATTGCTCCCGGCCTTTACAGGTTGGTGCGTGCTGCTCCCGCGCCGTCATTGCGAGCGAAGCGAAGCAATCCAGAATTTTTCCGCAGCGGCAGCCTGGATTGCTTCGTCGCTTCGCTCCTCGCAATAACGTAGCAAGAGGGGACTACTCCGCCGGCTCAGCCGCCTCCAGCGTCGGATAATCCGTGTAACCCTTCGCGCCGCCGCCGTAGAAGGTGTTCTTGTCCCATTCGTTCAGGGCCGTGCCCTTCTTCAACCGTTCGACGAGGTCGGGGTTGGAGATGAAGGGCTTGCCGAACGCGATGAGGTCGGCGGCGCCGGCATCGAGCACCTTGGTCGCGAGCTCGAAATCGTAGCCGTTGTTGGCGATGTAGGCGCCGGAGAAGCGCTTGCGCAGGCTCGCATAGTCGAATGGCGCATAGTCGCGCGGACCGCCGGTGGCGCCTTCGACGACGTGGAGATACACGAGCTTGAGTGCATTGAGCCTGTCGACGATATGGTCGAACAGTGCTTGCGGATCGGAGTCGGTGATGTCGTTCGCCGGCGTCACCGGCGAGATGCGGATGCCGGTGCGGTCGGCGCCCGCTTCAGCCGCGACGGCTTTCGAGACCTCCAACATCAGCTTGGCGCGATTCTCGATCGAGCCGCCGTAAAAATCGGTGCGCTTGTTGGCGCCGTCTTTCGCAAACTGATCGAGCAGATAGCCGTTGGCGCCGTGAATCTCGACGCCGTCGAAACCCGCCTCCAGCGCATTTTTCGTCGCGAGCCTGAAATCGTCAATGATCCCTGGAATTTCGGCGAGCTCGAGCGCGCGCGGCTCGGAGACGTCGGCGAAGGTGCCGTTGACGAAGGTCTTGCCCTTGGCGCGGATCGCGGAGGGGCCTACCGGCGCGCCGCCATTGGCCTGCAGGGCAGTGTGCGAGATCCGGCCGACATGCCAGAGCTGGATGAAGATGCGCCCGCCGTTCTCATGCACGCGGTCGGTGACCTTGCGCCAACCGGCGACCTGGTCCTTCGAATAGATGCCGGGCGTATCCTGATAGCCCTGGCCCTGTTGGGAGACCTGGCTCGCTTCGGTGACCAGCAGCCCGGCGGAGGCGCGTTGCCCGTAATAGTCGGCCGCAAGCGGGCTCGGCACGAAAGTCCCGGGCGCTGCGCGATTGCGCGTCAGGGGCGCCATCACGAAACGATTGGCCAGCGAGATCGGGCCAAGCTTATACGGCTCAAACAATTTGGTCGAACGGCTCATGGGCGGATGCTTTCGGGCAGTGGCAGGTCAACCTCACTTGTGCATCGCCACACGCCGCGCAAGGGCAAAGCCATACGGAAACTGCAGGAGAGCTCCGCTAAGGCGGCAGTGATGATGCCGAAAAAGGATGGCTCTTCTGCAGTCTCGTCCGCAGCAGCGGAGTTGATCTCCGCGCCGCGGAAAATATGGATCGCAAATTTCAGCTCATGCCGAGGAAATCGCGTTTGCCGATCTCGACGCCGTTGTGACGCAGAATCCCATGCGCGGTCGCGGCATGGAAATAGAAGTTCGGCAGCGAGACCGAGCTGAAGAATTGCTGCCCCTTGAGCGTCACGGTCCGGTCGGGGCCGGCTGGGAATGTGACATCCTTGCCATCGGCACCGTCGAACTGCTCGGGCTTGAACGATTTCACGAAATCGATCGTCTTCGCCAGCCGTTGCTTCAACTCCGCAAACGTCGTCTCGGTGTCCGGCATCGATGGCACCTCGGTATGCGTGAGCCGCGCGCAGCCCTTGGCAGCGAAGTCGCTGACGAGCTGGATCTGCTTGCCAAACGGCAGCATGTCCGGGAAGAGCCGCGATCCGATCAGCACGCTGGGCTCGATCTTCTTCGTCGCGCAATGGGCCTCTGCCTTGACGAGCAGGCCGGTGAGGCTGTTCAGCATCTGCAGATAGGCAGGGACGACGGCGTCGTAAAAGGACATGTGATGCTCTCTTCTTGTTGGGACATCAGGAGGTATCCTGATCCCAAGACATGGGAGCAACGCAGGAAAATACAATCGCCGAAATGGCCTTCGCGGGTTAAAAATTCTACCGCACGACGCCGGTCGGCTGCGCCTGCGCCGTACCGCCGCGCATGCGCGCGAGCAGCTCCGCCGTCGGCCAGGAATCGGCGGGCAGGCCATACTTGATCTGCATCGCCTTCACCGCGCTGCGGCTCTGCTGGCCCAGCACGCCGTCGACCTTGCCGACATTGAAGCCGGCGCGTACCAGGAGCTGCTGCAATTCCTTCAGCTCGCTGAACGGCAGTTGCGCCACCGGCTGCGCCGGCTTGCGCATGGGAGCCGCGCCCGCGATGCGTGAGGCGAGGTAACCGGCGGTCGTGGAATAGATCAGCGAGTTATTCCACTCGGTGTAGGCCGCGAAATTCGGATAGGCCATGAAGGCCGGCCCCGTCCGCCCCATCGGCAGGAGTACGGAAGCTGCGAGATTGTCGTTCGGCAGTGGCCGGCCGTCGGGATAGGTCACGCCCAACTGCGCCCATTTCGAGCGCGGCTGTTGCACGGAGAGGTCAGTCTGCTCCCACGGCAAATTGGCGGGCACCTTGATCTCTTCCAGCCACGGTTCACCGCGCCGCCACTTCAACCCGTTGGCGATGTAGTTCGCGGTCGAGCCGATCACGTCGGGCCCGCTGCCCAAGAGGTCGCGCCTTCCGTCGCCGTCATAGTCGACGGCGTAGTTGACGTAATGCGTCGGCAAGAACTGCGTCTGCCCGAGCTCGCCGGCCCAGGAGCCGAGCATCTCGGACGGCGTAAGATCGCCGCGATCGATCACCTTGAGCGCCGCGATGGTCTCGCCCACGAACATCTCCGAGCGGCGGCAGTCATAGGCCAGCGAGACCAGCGACTTCAGCGTCGGCAGGTTGCCCATGTTGGCGCCGAAATCGCTCTCCAGCCCCCAGAAGGCGGCGATCACCGCCGGCGGCACGCCATATTCCTTCTCGGCGCGTGCGAACGCTGCTGCATATTGCTTGATGTGCTGCTGGCCGTTCTGCATGCGATAGGTCGCGGCCATGCGGCCGGCGAACTCGGTGAAGAGCTGGCCGAACACGCGCTGGCCACGGTCGCGATTGACGATGCCCTGGTCGTAGACGAGGTAGGGCGAAGCCTCGCTGATCGCGCGCTGCGACACGCCGGCGGCGATCGCCTGCTGCTTTACCTCAGTGAGAAAGCGGTCGAAGCTCGCGCCATTGTGGCACGAGGCCGCACGCGGCGAGGCGGCCGCGGGCTTCGGCGCAACAGGCCTTGCGGGCGGCGGCAGCAATTGGGCGGAAGCGGTCGTGGAGCATGCGAAAAGCGCGAGGGCCGCCATCGCAAATCTGGTCTGGATCATCGGGGTTCCGGCGGAGGGAAAGGGCGGCAGTGGAATCTGCCGAAGTCTAGGTGAAGTGTCGGCCTCACGCCATCCCTTGGGCAACTAACCGAACAGCCGCAGCAACAGCGCCTTGCCGACCGGGAGCGCCCGGATACCTCGATAGGCGCGGACATATTCGCCGGCATAGAATGCCCGGATCGCATGGACGCGCGTATCCATGCCCTCCTCGAACCTGACGGCAAATCCGTCCACGGTCCGCCGCACCACGATGGCCGCGATGGAGCGCCCATAGATCCGGCACTCGACCGCGCTACCGACCGCAGGCGGATCGGGATCGATCAGCCGCGCCCCCGTGATGGAGATATCGGCGAGCCGTGCCAGATGCGAGCTGCCGCCCTGGCGCAGCAAAATCGGCTCGTTCCGATTGAACCGCTCCGCCTTGCGCTTGCGCGGCTGCTCGATACAGACGAAGCAGACAACGGTGAGGATGAGCACGTTGTAGAGGCTCCAAGCGAGTGCCAGCCCGCCATAGGCGATGCTCTCGCCGCGCAGGTGCAGGATGAAGGCATAGCCGATGGCGGCGAGCGTGATCAGAAGCGCGGTGCCATAGAGGCGTAGCAGCGGCCATTCGACGAACTTCTTGTCGCGGTCGCCGCCTTTGGCCGTGACCTTGAACTTGTGTCCCTTCGGCTTCAACAGGCCTGTCGTCACGGCTTTCAGCACCGCGGGCATCGCCACGAGCTGAGACACGTCGCTCATCATGGCAAGCGAACGGCCGTGCGATAGCCAGACCATCGTGAGTCCGTGCCAGACATAGAATGGCAGGAAGGCTTGCAAGAGCTCGCCGAGGTCCGCCTGCACCGCCTTGACGCCGAACAGCAGGAACAGCCAGGGCACCACGAGCCCGAAGGCTTTCGCCACGTAAACCGCCGTCCAGCCCATGAAGGCGTCGACCAGCGACAGCCGATCGATCAACGAGACCTTCGATGTTCGCGACAGCGGGCCGCTGCGGCCGCGCGCGATCTGCATGAAGCCGAGACACCAGCGGCCGCGCTGGGTGATGTATTCCTTCAGCCCCTCCGGCGCGAGCCCGATCGTCAGCCGCTCATTGAGGTAGACGGTCTTGAGGCCCTGCTCCTTCAAACGCAGTGTGAGGAGATAATCCTCCGTCACGGAGTCCGTCGGGAATCCGCCGATCCGCACCAGCCCGGCATAGCGGATCAGCGAGGAGGTGCCGCAGCAGAACGCGACGCTCCAGGCATCCTTGGCCGGCATCAGGATGTCGAAGAAGAAGCGCTGCTCGTCGGGCCACACGTCCGACGCGGCGAGGTTGGTCTGGATCGGGTCGGGGTTGATGAAGTGCTGCGGCGTCTGCACCACGCCGACGGATGCATCGTCCATCAGGCCGATGGTCCGCGCCAGAAAATCAGGTCGCGGCACGAAGTCCGCATCGAGAACGGCAACGAAGTCCGGCCGTTCCGGCAGTCCGCCGACATGCCTGAGCGCGTGATTGATGTTGCCCGCCTTGGCATGGCGGTTGTCGGGACGCGTGAGATAATGGCAGCCGAGCTCGCTCGACAGGTGCCGCAGCCACAGGCGCCGGCCGTCGTCGAGCACCCAGACGCGGTAATTGCCGTACTCCATTCCGGTCGCGCCGATGATGGTACGCTCGAGGATCGATCGCTCCTCGTTATAGGTGCAGATGAAGACGTCGATCAGCGGGGCCTTCGGATCGGTGGCGCGGCCGTCGACTTTGGTCGTGCGTTCGATCGTGCGGCTGAGGAATAGAAGCGACAACGCGGTCGCGACCAGCGAGGCCGCCTCCGCCAGCATGAAGGGATAGCCGAAGAGAAAATCCGCAGTCAGTCCCGGTGGGGGCAGGGTTTTGGTGACGCGCCAATAGAAGTAGCGCAGCAGGAGAACGAACGCGACGCCGGCGAGGCACGAGCGCGCCAGCGTGTTGTCACGCCTGAGAAGCGGCACCATCGCCATGAAGGCGCCGAGCGCGAGAAAGCCGGGCGCCAGCGCCATCATCATGGCGTGGTCTCGCGGCGGGCGAAGACCACGCGGCCCGTCCGTCCGACCATGCAGCCTTGGGCGGCGGTGTCGGCCGGAGCAACCGTCACACGATAGGGCTCCTTGCTCAGCGCATCCGGATTGATGGCGAGATTGGCGGGCGCTCCGGCGGCGCCGGTCAGGTTGACGACGATGCCGGCGATCGGCTCACCGCCGTCGTTCGGCTCGAACATGGCGTGATCACCGAGCTGCAAGCGGTTATAGACGCTCTCGGTGACGTTGGCCGTGATGACGGCGCCGCTGCAATCGAGCACCTTGAGCAGAGGCTGGCCGGCCTGCACGTCCTCGCCCGGCGAGGTCATCATCTCCCAGACGCGGCCCGCGACCGGGGTTTTGATGTCGGCCTCCGACAGATCGGCGAAGCGGATCTCCTCGGTGATGATTTCGTTGCTGATCCAGGTGATCTCGGTGTCGATGCGCGAAAGATCGGCATCAAGATCGTGGGCGCGCTGGCGCATCTCCTCCTCGCGCTGCACCGAGCTCGGCCGATCGTTGTAGCTGTCGCCGAGGAACGAGCCGGCCTTCGCCGCAGTGAGCTCGACCTTGGCCGCATCGAGCCGCTTGTGCGCGCCGAGCTCGGTCTGCTGGGCCACCGAAAGCTCGCGTGTCAGCCGCGCCAGCTCGACGGTGGAGACGTTGCCGGTTTTCGCCAGCGACGAGGCGCGGTCGACGGCGGCGCTGGCCTCCTCGCGCCGCGCTGCGGCCGCCTCGATCGAGGTTTGGATCTCGGCGATGCGTGCCTCGAGCTGGAGCACGCGGCCGTCCCTGAACTGCGCGGCCTGCCGCGCCAGATCTGCTTGCGAGGCCTGCGCCGTGGCCAGCTTGGCGGCGACGCTGGGCCGCTCGTTCTCCAGGCGAGACTTCTGCCGCCGGAGATCGTCGAGCCGCGTACGATCGCTGCGCGAATTCACCACGCGCAGCACGACGGTGCCGGCATCGAGCCTGGCCTGGTCCTTGAGGGGAGTAGCGGCGGCAACGCGCCCCCCGATTGGCGTGCGCAAAGTGACGAGGCGGGAATTCAGCACGGCCTCGACGCTGGAATTCTGCAACATGGCGCGCAGCGGCAGCCAGCCGAACACGGCAATGACGGCAAGGCCCGCAGCAATCTTCACGCCCCGCCAGAAGTGCGGCCAACGCCGCGCCGGTTCCGCGGCTTCCATCCGGGCGGCGGGTTCCTGTGGGTGTTCTTCTTCGGCAAAGAGGCGCTCGTGCAGCGCATGCTGCAGGCTCCTGGCATCCAAGCTCCCGGCGTCCAAGTTCTTGGCATCGGAGGCACCTTCTGCCTCGTGCGCGAAGGGCGGAGATGTATCGCCGGCGGAAGCCGCTCGAGACCGGTCCATCATGGGCAGTCACCTTGCTGACTTGTGGCATGGAACCGGGAAATGCCCAGGCAGGCCTGGAGTGCCCGGTTGTTGTCGATTAAGCGACGGCTGCCTTTCCAACCGGTAAACTTCGGCGTGGGCTTTGGCGCAAATGCGCCGTAAGGTTTATCATTGCCGAACACCCACCTTGCGCGCACGCGCCGCGGCTCTGCGACGCAGCGGCCGATCTTGCAGCACGATGGGGCATGCCTACCTCCATGGCGCCGGCTGCAGGCGGTCGCCCGGCCGGCGAGGGAGACCGGCCATGAACTATCTTCGTACCGCAATCCTGCTTGCAGGCCTCACCGCCCTGTTCATGGGCATCGGCTATCTCATCGGCGGCGCCACTGGCGCCATGATCGCGCTGCTGATCGCCGCGGCGACCAATCTCTTCGCCTACTGGAACTCCGACCGCATGGTGCTTTCGATGTACGGCGCCCATGAGGTCGATCGTACCAGCGCGCCGGAACTGGTCGGCCTCGTCGCCGAGCTTGCCGGCCGTGCCGGGTTACCGATGCCGCGCGTGTTCGTGATGGACGAGGCGCAGCCCAACGCGTTCGCCACGGGGCGCAATCCGCAGAATGCCGCCGTTGCCGTCACCGCCGGCTTGATGCATCAGCTCAGCCGCGAGGAGCTCGCCGGCGTGATCGCGCACGAGCTCGCGCACGTCAAAAACCACGATACGCTGCTCATGACCATCACCGCGACGGTTGCGGGCGCGATCTCGATGCTGGCGCAGTTCGGCATGTTCTTCGGCGGCCATCGTAACAGCAATTCCGGCCCCGGCATCGTCGGCTCGATCCTGCTGATGATCCTCGCGCCATTGGCGGCCATGCTGGTGCAGATGGCGATCAGCCGCACCCGCGAATATGCCGCCGACGATCTCGGCGGGCGCATCGTCGGCCAGCCGATGTGGCTCGCATCCGCGCTGGTCAAGATCGAGAATGCCGCGCATCAGGTGCCGAACTTCGACGCCGAGCGCAATCCGGCCACCGCGCACATGTTCATCATCAATCCGCTGTCGGGGCACGGCGTGGACAATCTCTTCGCCACCCATCCCTCGACGCAGAACCGCATCGACGCGCTCCAGCAGCTCGCGGCCGAGCTCGGCGCGAACGCGGCACCCTCGCTCGGCGCCAACGAAAACTATCCGCCGCAGAGTCCGTGGGGCCGCTCGTCCTCGCGTGGACCGTGGGGATGAGATGAGCTGACACGGATCGGCGTCGCAATTGATGCGGGGAACCAGCCATTCAGCCTCGCATCCGGGCGTCAGGATGCGATTTGCTCCCATCATTGTCCCAAAGGACTCTTGCGCTTCGTCTCGCATTGATTCACACCAATGCGACTCGCTTTTTTCGGCGAGTCGGCAAGGCCGGACGGCTTGCCGAGTGGGAGAATTGTTTAAACGAGATTGCCGGAGGTGCGCATGTTGCACATGAACCGGGTCGTGCGGGACGGGGCCGCGTCGCACGAGAATTTGGTGAAGGCGGAAGGCGCGCTCCTCCTGACATCCTTTGCACTTGCCGCAATCGGTTGGCTCTGTCTGCTGGCAATGTGGCTCATGAGAGCGCTCTCCTGGGGCGTTTGACGGGGTGACCTAAAGGCCTATCGCGGCAGAGATTGCAGGCGCCTTTGTGAGCTGGCGCACACAAGATCGTCCCCGCCGGTGCTAACACCGGTGCAGATCTCAAGCGTCTGAAAGGGGATGCGTGGCCGGCCTCTCGCCGGCGACCGCCGGCGATGACCAGATTGACCGCGCCATTGTTGATCGTGTCGGGCATTCTTGTCGGATTGTCGTTGCACACCGTGGTCAATTGCGGCGATGCCAACGAGCCCGACATCTGCTCGGCCGTGATCGGCTTCAGCCCGTTCCGCGGCTCGCTGATCGCGTTTGCCTATGAGGGACGCGGCCGCATCGCGTTGCGGCACGGTGACGCCAAGCGGGCGATCGCGGATTTCGACCAGGCCATTCATCTCAACCCGAACCGTGCCGCGACCTTCCGCGACCGTGGGCAGGCATATTGGCGGAACGGCCAGCTCGGCCTTGCAATTGCCGATTACGACCAGGCGATCGCGCTCGATCCGAAGCCCGCCGCGTCCTATTTCGAGCGGGGCCTCGCGCTTGCGGCCAGGGGCGATCTCGATCGCGCGATCCTGAGCTACAATACCGCCATCCGCCTTGCGCCGAATGATGCGGATGCGCGCGTCAATCGCGGCCTGGCATTGCTCGGCAGCCGGCGAACCGAGGAAGCGCGCGCCGATTTCGAAGCCGTCCTCGCACTTCCGGAACGCCCCGACGGCGCCGCCCATCAGCTTGCGCGCGCCAAGCTCAGCGAGCTTGGCGAACCAAGGCCGACCCACATTTCCGTTCCGCTGCGGTGACCTCCGCGCCACCCCGAAGCTGCGGGCTTTTGTGCGAGAGGACGGGGTGATGCCTGTTCAGATGGGCAGGAGCACGAGTTCCGAATATAGCCTGTCGAGTTCGCCGGCGCCCAGCAGCGGTGAACGGTAACAACTGCTCAATGGGAGCGTCACGCCTCGGGGCCGGACGGGAAACAGGCGCGCCTCCGCGACAAGCGCCACCGTCCGTTGTCGGCGCAGGATCGCCAGCTTGACGCGCTCGAGATGCCGCAACAGCAGCTCTGGGGCACTACAGTACAGGATGTCCGAATAGGGGATCCGGACAGGCAGAACTCTCGCCAGCCCGCCCAATCGCGCTCCATTGAACCGCTGCCGGCGGCGTTTCACCACGAGAAAGGCGTGATCGGGCCCGTCGGTGACGGTGAGCTGCAGGCAATCATACGGCGCATGATCGTCGAAGATCTGTCGTTGCTCGCTGGTCAATCTATTGCGCACCGTCGTTGGATCGAAGCTGACGACCGGTCGGTCGGCCGCGAACAGCGTCTCTGCCTGCAGCAGCGGGGGCATGGCGATCCTCTTCGATTCCAGCGCCGTGAAACGCTGCGCCATGAGGGCAGACCAGGAAACCGGCGCCGGCGTAAAAGCCGTATAGGTCAGGCCCTCGTCCCGCAGTACCGCAGCGAGCAGAGCCATCCCCCAGCCGCGGTATTTCGGATGCACGGCCCAGGACGAGATGTTGCAGACGAGCGCGGCCTTCCCGTTAACCTGTCGCCGCGTGACGATGGTGCCAACAAAGCCGACGACTGCATTGCCGTCGTGGAGGATGAAGCCGCCGCCGTGATCGGACCAGGCATGCTCGAACAGCCGGCGCCAGGCGGCGGACTTGATGCCGGACCCTCCCCAGATTTGCGCGAGGAATTGGCATACCGGCTCCTTGTCGTCCGGACCCATAGCACGCAGCTGCAAGCCCGACTGATCGGGCCGCTGCGCGGCCGTCGACACCGGACCGACCGACAAAGTCGTTGCCAACCCTTCGACCGACGGCGCAGCCAGAAAGTCGGAGAGGGACACGGGATGGCCGGTATAATTTTCGATCTCGAGCAGCAGGTTCGTCACTGCAAGCGAATCCGCGCCGACATCAAGAATGTTTTCGGACCAGGCAATGGGCGACACGCCTAGCACGCGCTCGCAGATCGCCTGCAACTCCGGCCGTAGCCGATCCGGATTTGCGATCAGCTTGCGGCCGAGCACCGGCTCCGGCCGCGGCTCGACGGCCGCAGCCGCGGTCCCGAGAGCCGGATGCCCGGCAATGGCATCGAGACATTCCGGGTTCTGAAGGGCATCACGGTTCCGGGCCGGGCGGCCGTTCACGGCGTCCCGCGCCGCGGCTTCGGACTGCTTGCCGCTAAAGGTGACGGGAAGGGCGGCGACCTGCGCGATGCGCGCCGGGACGAAGGCCGGAGAGCCGCAGCGCGCAAGCGTCGAGCGGATGTGCTTCGCCAGCGCATTGTCGAGCAGCAGGCCGTTGCGCAGTACGACCAGGAGAACGATGCGCGAGCCGCCGACCTCGCCCTCTGCATGCTGCTCGACCGCCATCGCGCCGAGGATTTCCTCGACGTTGTCCAGGATGCGATAGATCTCCGCGGTGCCGATGCGGATGCCGCGCACGTTGAGGACGCCGTCGGAGCGGCCATGAAGCCGCCAACCGCCATGGGGTGTGGCCTCGATCAGATCGCCATGCGTCCAGAAGCCAGGATTCTCTGCGAAATAGGCGGCATGGAAGCGACTGCCGTCGGCATCATCGTGAAAGCCGAGGGGACGCGAAGGGAATGGGTTGGCGCAGACCAGCTCACCGATCAGCGCCTTGGGATCATCGCGCGGCGGTAGCGCGCGCACGTCGAGGCCGAGGCTGCGGCACTGTACCTCGCCGCGATGGACAGGCAGATTTGGACTGCCCAGGACAAAGCAGCCGATGATGTCGGTGCCGCCGGAGATCGATTGCAGCGGCATGGCCGCCTTCACCTCGTCGCGGACCCAATCGTATTGGCGGGGATACAGGATCGAACCGGTGGAGAGCACAGCGCGCAGGGTTGAAAGGTCGAATCTCCGGCGCGGGGAGAAGGCGAGCTGCTCGCAAAAGTGCAGATAGGCAGGATTGGTGCCGAATACGCTCACGCGTTCCTCGGCAACGATCTGCCAGAAAGTATCCGGCCCTTCGAGCGGCCCATCGTAGAGAACGATCTCAACGCCGGAAGCGAGCGCGGAAAGCTGCCAGTTCCACATCATCCAGCCACAGGAGGTCTGGAAGAACAGCTTGTCGCCGGGGGCGAGATCGCAGTGCAACCGGTGCTCCTTGACATGCTCGAGCAGGGTACCGCCGGCGCCGTGCCGGATGCGTTTCGGCGGCCCTGTCGTGCCGGAGGAGAACATCGTGAACAGAGGTTGGTCGAACGGATGACGGAGCCAGCCAGCTCCTTCCTCGCCGTCGACGGCATCACCGAGCAGATCGGAAAATCGGTGCATCGACACCGTTCTCTCGCCGGCGACGAGCGAACCACCATCCAGCGCGACGATCGCGGCAAGGCTCGGCAGGCCGGCCGCCGCGCCGGCGACGCGCTCTGCGACCGGAACGCCCGGATCCCAGGGCTTCGCCTCGAAACAGCCGAACAACACCACGGGATTGAGAGGAGCAAAGCGCGCGAGCACGGCGGGAATGCCCATGTCCGGCGCGCAGCTGGCGAAGGCCGCGCCGATGGCAGTGCTGGCCAGCGCGGCAATGACCACCTCGGCATTGTTGCGTGCGATCGCCACGACGTGATCGCCACGGCGCACGCCCAGTCGCTGCAACGATGTCGCAAGCCGGGCGACCGCGATGCGCAGTTCGCCGCGTGTGTACCTGTCCGGGTTGCAACCGGCGTGGCGGGCCGTCAGAACCATTTGGTCCGCACTCCCGGCGAGCAGGCACTCGGCGTAGTTGAGACGGACATCCGGGAAAAAGCGGGCGGTCTCGCAGGCATCGCCAACGCAGACCGGATCCACAGCACCATCGCGCGGCAGGCCGCACCACTCCAGGAAGAGGCGCCAAAAACTGCGAAAGTCATTCACCGAGAAGCGATCCATCGCGGCATGATCGGGCAAGTGCAACCCGGTCCGGCCCTCACACCACTGCCTGAAAGCACTCAGTTGGGAATGCGCGACGGCCCGATCATCGTGATCGGGCAACACTTGCTGCAGACTCATCAAGAAGGTCTCTTCGCTTTGCCCGCAATATCGAAGGCCATCGTGGCAGCGCGTGCAATTACGAAAAAACAAACTATGTGAATTCTGAACCGCGATCTGGAGGTACTACTTTTGGGTGTGCTTCCTCGTTACGACCATGCCGGCGGCCTGAAGCAATCGCGGCAACGGCAGGATGCACCCGCGATGGGAGGCCCGCCAGGGCGATTGCGATCACTCGGCGTTGGACGCGCCATCTTGCCGTGCGTCATTGCGGCGCCCGGTGGATAATGATCCACCGAGCCTTTGATGCCTCAACGGTTTTTACTTCCACAAGGGAGCAAGAGGCGGCATCGCGTTTCTAGGTTTTTTTCTTCTTCGCAGATTTCTTCTTGGCGGCCGGCTTCTCTTTCACCGGCTTCTTCTCCGCCGCCTGCTTCTTCTCAACCGTCTCGGCGGCTGCGCTAGCTGCGAGGCGCATCGACCTTGCGTAGCTGTCGGCGACATTGTCGGCGGACATCTGGAGGCGCTTGGCCGCAGTGGTGGCCTGCTCCATGGTGTTCTTCGCGATCAGCTTGTAGCGATCGCGCACGTCCTTGCCCTTGGCCTTGGCCGCGAGGGTGTTGAAGCGATCCCGCCGCTCCTTGGCGCGGGCCATCAGGCCCGTGTGGAGCTGTCTTGCCAGCTGCCGGATCACGACATCCAGGTCGGCGTCCGCCATGTCTTTTATCCTCTTCGTAACGGTCACGATTGTTGCGCGCGACTATGCAGATGCCGCATCCGCTTGGCAATGTGAAGGGGCGGGAGGGGCGCTTGCACAACTTCGCGCGAGGGCGTGGATCGGCCCCGCGCTTCGGCGTAACATCGCCCGGAGGGCACCAGGCCCCACATCAGCGAGCCGGAAGGAGGATCCCATGTATGCCGCCATCCGTCAGGCCAAGGCGAAAAGCGGGAGCGCAGAGGAGCTGGCGCGCCGCATCAAGGAAGGCGCCGTTCCGATCATCAGCGATGTCGACGGCTTCCGTGCCTATTACGTGGTTTATGCCGGCGACGACACGGTGACTGCGATCTCCATCTTCGACAAGTTCGAGCAGGCGGAGGAGGCGAACCGGCGCGCGATTGCCTGGATCGAGAAGGATCTGGGCCCGCTGCTCGCAGGCCACGCCAGTGCTGCGGCCGGGCCTGTGATCGTGCATACGCTGGCGTAGGTGCTTGCGGCGCTCTCTCCTCAGCGTCGTCCTGGCGAAAGCCAGGACCCATATGTGGACGGCCCCCGTGGCACAAGAGCCAAGTGAGGTTTGATCGGATCGCTTGCATCCATATGTCCGGCCTGTTGATGCGGCTTGTTGGACCGCTGGCCAAGATGGTTTCCGCGACACGAGTTCCA